>JAZBPE010000023.1:0-31486 GCA_036353345.1 Erythrobacter sp.
CGAGCGCGACGAACCAGGCATCTGATGGCGCGGACAGTCGAAGTCGCGACTGAGCTGGAGTGCACGCCCGATGCGGCGTGGCACTGGCTCCAGCGTCCGGCGCTGCTCGATCACGTGGCTGAGCCGATGATGCGGTTCGAATATGAAGGCACGCTGGATCGCAATGCGCCCTGGCCGGAAGGGGAGCATGCTGCGCAACTTGTCGCCTTTGGGCGCATTCCCTTTGGCAGGCAGGTCATCGGGATCGAATATGTCGAGAGTGATGGCGATACGCGGATCATGCGCGACAATGGGCGCAGCGCGCTGATCCGTAAATGGGACCATTGGGCGACTATTGCGCCCGCCGCTGGTGGCGCCAAGGCGCACTATATCGACCGCGTCCACATCGACGCTGGAGCGTTGACCGCCGCGATCGCGGCCTATGCCAAAGCGTATTATACCCACCGCCAGAGGCGTTGGCGCGCGCTGGCCAAGCAGGATTTCGCGGCGCTTCGGGCCTGATCCCTAATCGTTCGAGAGCAGCCGTTCCAGCAGGCGGCGCTCCAGCGCATCCACTTCGCCGTCAGCCTCGATCATGGTGTCGAGCCAGGCCCGCTCGTCCCCGGTGACCACTTCGCCTGCTTTCGCTTTTTCGTTGTAGTCCACGCCGCTTTCGCGCTGGCCGAAGACCTTGCCAAGATGGTTGTGTACTGCGGGCGCGGCCTTTGCCATGCGGCCGAAGAAACGCCCGACATTGGCGGAATTGTCGGCGATGAAGGCCTGCAATTCCCGTTTGCGCTCATGGCTGAGCTGCGCACTATCAAGGGTGAAGCCGCGCAGGTATTTCAGTACGCCATCGAGGAAGATCTCATCCCATTCAGGTGCGTTGTCGGCGCCGAGCGTCGCGTCTTTCAGGCGGAAGAGCATCGCTGCCTCGCGCCGGCTCGCGGACGCCGGTCCATCGCCTCCGGAGCCGAAGATGACGCGGCGCAGGATGCGCGCCTCGGATGCGGTGATGCGGGTGTCGCACAATGCGCCGCCGTCGCGCGTGGGACCGATGCCGGTCATGACTTCGCGCTCTATCTGGACCAGCACATAGTCCTTGAGCGCGGCGGGCACGTTCTCCGCGCGCTCGATGATGCGGACCAGCGTTTCGAGCTCGACCCTGCTCTCCACGCTACCGTCATGGTCGATCTGCGCGATCAGCCAATCCGCTTCTTCCGTGCTGCACTGCGCGCGCGGCGGTGTGCCGTTAAGGACGAACTCGCCGATCGCTTCGACGAAGAAGTCGCACCAGGCATCGCTGCGGGTATCGAGCGCCCGATTCAGCGTGAACAGTGCCTCCGCTTCGGGTTTGCTCATGATACCATCGCCCCAGCCTTCACGGCGAAGGGCGAGGATTTCTTCCTGCGTGACTGTGCCGTCTTCGGCGGCGCGCGCGGCGAGATCGGTGAAATGCGTCGTCATCTGGCTGGCAAACCCCTTGGTGATAGCCCCCGCTATGCCCGCACATGCTTAAGACGTGGTTACCGCTGCTCGCGAACCCGGTGCAGGAGATGCGTGCCCGCTGCCGCGCCGATGACAGGAGCGAGAAAGCTGACGAACGGCACCAGCATGAGCGCAGCGATCACGCCGCCGATCGCGAATCGTTTGGCCGCTGGCACGGGGTTCGCGCGTGGATCGTCCCCGCAATGGCGCAGCCAGGCCATGTCCGTCAGCTCGCGCCCGAGCAGCCAGGCATTCACAACGAGAAAAACAAGCGCCGCACCCACGCCCGTCAGCAGCAGTGCCAGCGCGAAGGGCAAGGCGAGCGCATTGACGGCGAGCGCACGCACGATCCCGCGCAGCGAATTGGCCAGGTCGTGCGCCAATGGGAGCGGCCGAGCGGCGCTGGCTGCGGCCGGGTAATGCCGCTGCTCGACCGCGATCACCACGTCGTCCGCGAAGAACTGCAGCACTGCCAGCGCGACCACTCGGAACAGAAACCAGAAGGCGATGAGCGCCAGGATGACCGCGCCCGCTGCACCGGCCATTCCTTCCGCTGCCACGCCGAACTCGGCGAATACCCAGACCAGCGCGTAATACAGCGCGACCCCGCAAGCCGCGAAGATCAGCAGCGTTACGCCCACCGACTTCGCCAGGACACGCCGGATTGCCGGGTCCCCAAGTTGGCCGAGCGCCTTGGCTATGGAAGCGATGACGTCACGCATGGCGCGACGTCGATGCGCGGGACGCAGGGCGCTTGTCAAACCGGTTTGTCATTCGCTCTTGGCGTCGGGCAGCGTGCCCGCTAGGCGGCTCGCAACTCCGACGCCTCACCTATCCAAGGACTTATTCCATTGGCCACGACTCCAACCGATCCTCGCTATGACGTCATCGCCATCGGCAACGCTGTTGTCGACGTGATTGCTTCGTGCGAGGAAACCCTCATCGAGGAATTGCAGCTCAATCGCGGCGGAATGACCCTGATCGACGAAATGCGCGCGGACGAACTGTATGACGCGATGCCGCCTGCGCGCGAGATATCCGGCGGATCGGCGGCGAACACGCTTGCCGGGCTTTCGACGCTGGGGCTGCAATGCGCCTTCATCGGACAGGTCGCGGACGATCAGCTTGGCAAGGTGTTCCGCCACGACATGCGCGCGACCGGCATCGACTTCGATACCGCATCGCGCGAGGGCGAGCCTGCGACGGGCCGCGTGCTCATCTTCGTCACCCCCGACGGCGAGCGCACGATGAACACCTTCCTGGGCGCCGGGCAGTACCTCCCCGCATCTGCGCTCGACGAGGAGCTGATCGCCAGCGGCGCAATCCTCTATCTCGAAGGGTATCTATGGGACCCCGAAGAGCCACGCCGCGCCATGCGCCGGGCGATCGAAGTGGCACGCGCGGCGGGTCGCAAGATCGCCTTCACTGCCAGCGAAAGCTTCGTGATCGAACGGCATGGCGATGATTTCCGCACCATGATCGCCGACGGCCTGATCGACATCCTGTTCGTCAATGAGAGCGAATTGGCGACCCTGACGGGCGAAGACGATTTTGACGCAGGTTTCGCCAGCCTCGTCGACAAGGTGCCGGTGCTGGTAGCGACCCGCAGCGAAAAGGGCGCCGTGGCCCAAGCCGACGGCGAGCGCGCGGTCGTGGCCGCCGATCCGGTCGACAAAGTGGTCGATTCAACCGGGGCGGGGGACCAGTTCGCCGCCGGTTTCCTCGCCGGTTACGCGAAAGGTGAACCGCTTGAACGCTGTCTAAAGCGCGGTGCAATTGCCGCAGCGGAAGTTATCGCGCATTACGGCCCCCGGCCCGAAGCAGACATGCGTGCACTGATGCAGGAACGGATCGGAGCCTAGCGCAGGCTGGCGATATAGCCGGCGATCTCCTCGGCTCGTTCCTCGCTCAGATCGAAGTCCATCATTTCGGGATAGTTGTGCGCGTTGGCAAGCCAGTTGGCGAGCTCCGCCTCATTGCGGGCGTTGCGCCGGGCGATGGCGGCGAAGGCCGGGGCGCGGGGGTTGGGTGAGAGATAGGGCGGCGCAACCGCGTGACATCCGCCGCAGGCCGCCTCCACGAAGGCTGGCGGATTGGGTTCAGGCTGGACCGCCGTCTGGCAGGCGGTGAGGGCGAGGGCGAGCGGGCTCGCGGCTATGATGATGATGCGCATGGTGCCGCAATACCGCACCCGGCCAATCTTGTCCTTGATCCAGATCAAATGTCGCGCGCACCCCGCTCCAGTTCTCGCCGTCCGATGTCGCGGCGATAGAAGCCGGTAGGAAAATCCACCTCCCGGACCACGGCGTAAGCGCGCGACTGCGCCTCTTCGATAGTAGCGCCGGTCGCAGTGACATTGAGCACGCGCCCGCCCTTGGCGACAAGGGTCCCGTCGGCCGCGCGCGCGGTGCCTGCATGGAAGATCTTCGTGCCTTCGCTCTCGGTCTTCCCGAACGTGATCCGCCCGCCTGTCTCCGGCGTTCCGGGATAGCCGTTCGCCGCCATCACGACCGTCAGCGCGGTTTCAGTCGCGAAGGCGATCTCGGCCTCGCTTAGCCGCCCGGTGGCGCAGGCGTGCAGTGCGGCGGCGAGATCGCTTGAAAGCCGCATCATCAGCACCTGGCATTCCGGGTCGCCGAAGCGGCAATTGTACTCGATCAGTTTCGGACCCTCTTCGGTCAGCATCAGCCCGGCATAAAGCACGCCCGAATAAGGCACGCCGCCCGCCTTCATCGTCGCAACGGTCGGCTCGATAATCTCCGCCATAATTCGGTCCTGCATGTTCTGGTCAAGCACCGGCGCGGGCGAATAGGCCCCCATCCCGCCGGTATTCGGGCCTTGGTCGCCTTCGCCAACCCGCTTGTGATCCTGCGCAGTGCCGAAGGGGCGAATGGTGTCACCATCGGTCAGCGCGAAGACACTCGCTTCCTCGCCGCGCAGGAACTCCTCCATGACGACGGTGGTGCCTGCCGCCCCGAACTGCCCGGCGAACATCGCGCCCAGCGCCTTGACCGCCTCCTCACGGGTTTCGGCGATGACCACCCCTTTGCCCGCGGCCAGCCCGTCCGCCTTGAGCACGTAGGGCGCGTCGAACCGTTCGAGCAGTGCAAGCGCGTCTTCGAGGCTGGCGGCGCGGTGATAGGCGGCGGTCGGGATCCCGGCGCGCGCGCACAGATCCTTGGTGAAGCCCTTGCTCCCTTCAAGCTGCGCGGCGGCGGCACTGGGGCCGAAGACGGTAATCCCTGCCTCGCGCAAATGGTCGGCAAGACCATCGACCAGCGGCTGCTCCGGTCCGACAACGACGAGATCGATATCCTTCGCGCACGCGAACGCCGCCACGTCTGCATGGTTGCCGGGATCAAGCGCCACGAGCTCGGCCTCTTCGGCCATCCCCGGATTTCCGGGTGCGGCGTAGAGCTTCGTCAGCGACGGGGATTGCGCAAGTTTCCAGCTCAGCGCATGTTCGCGGCCCCCCGAGCCCAGCAACAGGATATTCATGGCGCGCGCTCCTAAATCTACCGGGCCGGAATCTGCCGGGCCAGAAATGTCCGAGAATGCCGGATTGGTAGCCAAGAGCATGCCGGGCGACAACGCGCAGCCATTCTCGATCACCGAAATCTCGAACCTGTTGAAGCGCACGGTCGAGGATCGCTTCGGCCATGTGCGGTTGCGCGGCGAGCTGTCGGGCGTGAAGCGCGCTGCGTCGGGCCATCTCTACTGCGCGCTCAAGGACGAAAAAGCGGTGATCGACGCGGTGATGTGGCGCGGCAATGGCGCGCGGCTGGCTTTCGTCCCGGAAGACGGGCTGGAGGTGATCGCAACCGGCAAGCTCACGACCTATGCCGGCCGCTCGAAATACCAGGTGGTGATCGAAAGCCTTGAACTGGCGGGCGAAGGCGCTTTGCTCGCCCTGCTCGAGAAAACGCGCGCGCGTCTTGCGGCTGAGGGGCTGTTCGATGCGACGCGCAAGCGGCCCTTGCCCTTTCTCCCGCGGCGGATCGGCGTCGTGACGTCACCCACCGGGGCGGTCATTCGCGACATCCTCCATCGGCTCGCAGAACGCTTCCCCAGCCATGTCATGGTCTGGGCGGTGCGAGTGCAGGGCGAACAGGCAGCGGGGGAGATTGCCGCAGCACTGCGCGGGTTCGAAGCACTGCGAGCGGACGGGGCGGTGCCACGCCCGGATCTGGTGATCGTCGCGCGCGGGGGTGGCTCGATCGAGGATTTGTGGAGCTTCAACGAGGAAGAAGTGGTTCGCGCTATCTCGGACTGTACCATTCCGGTTATCTCTGCGGTGGGGCACGAAACCGATACGACGCTTGCCGATCATGCGGCGGACCGCCGGGCACCAACACCCACAGCCGCTGCGGAAATGGCGGTGCCGGTACGCGCCGACCTTGCGCTGACGCTGGCCGATCTCGCTGCGCGCAAGCGTCGCGCAGTGTATCGTCCGGTCGAGCTAGGGCGCGAACGGTTGCAAGCGCGCCGCGACCGCCTTCCGCGCGCCACGAGCCTGCTGGAGGGGCCAACGCAGCGGCTCGACGATCTGACCGAGCGGCTGAAGCGGGCGCTGCGAGAACGCGCCGCGTCGGGGCGCGAGCGACTTGCAGGACTATCGGCGCAACTTTCGCCCGCGCGTCTTGGCCAGCGCCATCGCGATGCGCAGCGCGAACTGGCTGCGATAAGCCTGGTGCCGGTCTTGATCGAGCGGCCGATCGCAAATCGGCAGGAGCGGCTCGACGCCCTCGCTCGGCTGGCTGAACAACTGCATCCCAGACGCCCGCTTGCGCGCGGCTATGCCATCGTGCGCAGAGCCGACGGGCATGCGCTCACCAACCGGGCGCAAGCGGCGCGGGAGCCTCTCCTCGGTCTGGAGTTTGGTGATGGAACGCTGGAGGTCGCGCCCGCCACTACGCCGCGTCCAATCCGAAAGCCGAAACGAAATCCACCTGGCACAGGACAGGAGGATTTGTTCAAGTAGGCAAGAATGCTAAGGGAGCGACCATGCTCATGTCATCCAGCTCGAAACCTGCCAAACTCCAGTATCTCGCCTCCAGCTTTCGCGTCCTGCGACCTGGCCAGCACGTCATCTGTGCGGTCTCGGGCGCGACGATCCCGCTCGACGAACTGCGCTACTGGAGCGCGCTTCATCAGGAAGCCTACGCCTCGGCGGAGATCGCAACGCGGCGTCTGCTCGGGCAGGAACCCGCTTGAAACGCTTTGCGATGTCGCTGGCGCTCGTTTGCGTGACCGGCGTCGGTCTTGCGGGATGCGGCGGCGCGCAGGCAGAGAGTGTGGCGGAGCGCCCGCCAACATGGGCGACGATCGATAATCCCCGCCCAGTCGCTGAACCCCTCGCGTCGCCCGTCTTGCAGAATAAAAGCTTCTCCTTCGAGGAGGGCGTATTTACGCAAGGCGGATATGCGCGCGGACAGGCGCCCGATGGCACCGCCAGCTTGCGACTTCGCGATCAGGTGTTGGAACTCGCGCCAGATGGCCGCTTCTTCATCGCTTTCGACCGCGACAGCCCGGCACAGCTGGAGCTCGCCGCAACCCGCTCGGACGGACGCGTCATAACGCACATCCTGAACATCGCGCCGCGCGAATGGCAGATCCAGCGGCTCAACATTCCCAAGCGCGGCGGCGGGACGAGCAAGGCGTGGTGGCAGCGCCGCAAACCCGAATGGGAGGCGATCGTGGCTGCGCGCGCGAAGGAAACAGATGCGCGCGGGTGGCAGCAGAGCTTTGACTGGCCGGTACGCGGACGGATTTCCGGTCGTTTCGGACGCCAGCGGATCTTTCAGGGCGAGCCTGCCAACTACCACAGCGGCATCGATATCGCGCCGGGTGCAGGCGTGCCGTTCAACGCGCCCGCTGATGGCGTGGTAGTGCTCGCGCGCAGCGGTTTCAGCCTTGAAGGCGGTCTCATCATCGTGGATCATGGCGCTGGCCTCAACAGCGCGTTTCTCCACGCCTCGCGCATCGTCGTGGCGGAAGGGGAGCGCGTTTCGCAGGGTCAGCAACTTGGCAATGTGGGCGCGACGGGCCGTGCTACCGGACCGCATCTCCACTGGAGCCTGAAATGGCGCGACGCGCGGCTCGATCCGCTGCTCTTCACCGGGCCGATGGACTGACCGCACAGCCGGTGCGGGGGCGCTTGCGATACGGACGGGTGCTGCTGGTGCTGGCGCTAGCATTGGGTCTGGCCCCGGGCACTTTGGTGCGCACCCAGCTTGCAGGCGGGGAAGCGGACACGCGGATAATCGCCACTCGCGTAAGCGAACTGCCAACGATCGAGGGTCCGCTGCGGCTTACTGATGTCTGGGTCCTGACGAGCGACCACCCGTTTTTCGGCGGTTTTTCCGCGTTGGTGGACGAAGGCGGGGGAACAATACTTGCCGCCAGCGACCGGGGTTGGGCCTTCGATATCGGAGTTTCAGGTAAGGCTTTGCGACCGCAATACTTCCGGCGCTTCGCCCGCGCGGGCCGGGGCCGGCACGCTATCGATGTCGAGGCGCTGACCCGCGATCCCGTGAGTGGAACCCTGTGGGCGGCCTATGAGCAGGTCCATGCAATAGAACGCATCGCGCCCGATGGCCGGCGCGACCGGCGCGAACCCGAAGCCATGGCGCGGTGGCCCGGCAATTCCGGAGCCGAGACGATGGTGCGCCTCGAGGATGGCCGCTTTCTCGTGATCGCGGAGTCGGAGGGGCCTGAGAGTACGCACACCGTCCTACTCTTCGCGGGTGACCCAGTTGCCAAAGGGCCAGTCGCGGATAGCGATCCGGTGCGCTTGACCCTCCAAACGCCCAAGGGTTACGCGCCCGTCGATGGAACGCAGTTGCCGGACGGCTCCGTCCTGGTCCTGCTGCGACGGGTCAAGCTGGGCCTGCCGCCGACATTCGAACCAATGATCCTGCGCGTCGATCCCGCCGCCATCCGCGCAGGCGAGACCTGGCGCGGCGAGGTGATCGCGAGGCTAACAGCCCCGTTGTTTGCGGAGAATTTCGAAGGGATCGCGTATCGCGGCGCTGACGAACACGATGGCAAAGGTGAGGGTGAGGGCGGCGGCGGCGCGCTTTATCTTATCGCCGACGATAATTTCTCAACCTTCCAGCGCACGTTACTGGTGCGCCTCGCCCTACCCTAGAGGCGGAGCGAGCAAACTCAGGCGCTCGCCGCACCCTTCTTGAGTTCGCGCTTCACCTTGAGCGCGCGCGCGCTGAGCTTCTCGTCCGTGGTCTTGAGCAGCCAGTTGTCGAGCCCGCCATTATGCTCGACGGAGCGCAGACCATGTGTTGACACGCGGAACTTGAAGCTGCGGTCAAGCTTTTCGCTGAGCAGCGTCACGTTCTGCAGGTTAGGCAGAAAAACCCGCTTGGTCTTGTTGTTGGCGTGGCTCACATTGTGGCCGACCTGCCGGCCCTTGCCGGTCAATTCGCAAATGCGCGACATGATATCTCTCGCAAAATAGTATGAACCGGATCATTGCCGCGGGTCCCTGATGCGAAGGCGCACAATCAGAGCCGGTCAGACATTGTCCGGGAAAGTGGCGACCTAGCGCCGCACATACTTGCGGTCAAGCTGGAACATCTGGCATACGCCGCGCGTTGATGGCAAGAATGTGGCAGAGCTTTGACGCTCCGCCATCAAACTGGAGACGAATGTCATGAAAAAGATCATTGCCGCCACCCTTTTTGCAACGGCCTCGCTTGGCCTTGCCGCCTGCGATGTCGAGCAGACCGAAGAGGGTTCCTTGCCCGAAGTCGAAGGCGGTAACCTGCCTGAATACGACGTGGATGCCGCTGAGGTTTCGGCTGAGCCCACCACGGAAACCGTCGAAGTCCCTTCGCTCGATGTTGATGTCGAACCAGCCGACGCCAGTGAGGAATAAGGCCGCTTCCTCGTGATACGTCTGTGATAGGAATGATGGGGCAGGACCAGCGATAATGCCGGTGCCTGCCCCATTCATGGAACGCGCGCTCGCTCTCGCCCGCGAAGCGGCGGAACTTGGCGAAGTGCCCGTTGGCGCGCTGATAATTTTCAAAGGGCAGGTAATCGCTCAAGCGCATAATGAACCGCGCCGCACCGGCGACCCGACTGCCCATGCTGAACTTCTTGCGATTCGACGTGCCGCCAAGGCACTTGGAAGCGAACGGCTGACCAATTGCGACTTGTGGGTCACGCTTGAACCTTGTGCCATGTGCGCAGGCGCGATCGTTCATTCCCGTATCGCGCGGCTATATTACGGGGCGAGCGATCCAAAGGGCGGCTCGGTCGAGCACGGTGCGCGAGTGTTTGAGCAGCCGCAATGCGTTCACCGCCCCCAGGTCTATGCAGGGATCGGCGAAGACGCGGCCGCGGCACTGCTGCGCGCGTTCTTCGCCGACAAACGGTAGCGTTTTTGGTAAATCGACAGCGCATCGAGCGCAGCAGCCTGGAACAACGCTCCGATCTGCGATTTTGACTTGCAGCGCGTTCGAGGAAGGCAGCCTCTTGGCGCGCTTTAACTCAAGGACGCGCCATGCAGACTGATATCGCCCGAAAGCACGACGTAACCCATATCGCCATCGGGTTCGATCGTACGCTTGATCGTGCGCAGGTTGAAGAGATGGCCAAACTGGTCGAAACCGAGATGGCATCATCGAGCGATCTGCGCTTGCTGCTCGATTTGAGCGTGACACAGACAATCGAGCCAACCGCGCTGCTTTCCCCTGCCGGCGCGAAAGCCAGCGTGAAGTCGATCGACCCGGTGCGCCGCTATGCGGTGATCGGCGCGCCTGACCTGGCCGAGCGGGCGATCCAACTGTTCGGCCACCTCCTGCCCCTCAAATCACGGACCTTCGAACCGGGGGAGACACTTGCAGCGCGCACATGGGCATTCGCCGACCTGCCATCCGAGTAGACCAGAGATCGGCAACGCCGACACCGGTTTCCGTGCGCTCAGGCTCATTTCACGCCCCGATTACTCCGACTTCACCCGGCCCATCACCAGCGCTGCGATCGCCAAGAGGAAGATCGCGCCTGCTTCGAACAGTACGTTTTGCGGGGCCATGTCCTTGCCTTGCAGCACGATCAACCGGGCCAGCGCGGTGATCGCGATGAAGATCGGAAAGACGAAGAACGAACCGCGCCCGGTGTAGAAGATCGCGATCATCGCCAGCACTTCGGTATAGAGAAACATCAGCAGGATGTCAGCCAGATCGACCGAGCGTTTTTCGAATACCAGCAGCACTTCCGCTACGACCGCTGCCAGCGTCATTGCGGTAGCGATGATCAGCAGCGCGTGTTCGAGCGTTTTGAAGGTCCGGTCGGCGAGCGGAGGGGTCCTGCTCGCGTCATCCTGTTGTGATGGTTCGGTCATGGTTCATTCCATAGCGCATTACGGTCCATTTGCCGAAAGCCGGACGCAACCGTGTTCGCGTCTGAGCAAGGTCACGCTGGTGTCAGGCCAATTCTTATTGGCCCCGACTGGAGATGCGACGCCGTTCGAGAGTGTCGGGCCAGCATCATCGTTTGGATTGTCGGTGCTATCCTGATGTTCGGTGTTCGGGTCGCCATTCCCGTGGGCGCAGCAGCAACATGGCAACGCGATCGCTGCGTCCGCGCTTCACAATCCCCGCCAGATTTTCGCCGCTCGCTGATCGTCCGCGCCGTATTGGCGCGCGGTGCATCGTGCCGGGCGGAAGCGCTTGGAATAGCATAGCCGCATTTCTTCGAGCCAGCCGCGCTCGTTCAGCTTCACGCCGATCGCAGGCGTTTCCCAGCCGCGATTGGCTTCGGCGAACGCGGCGCGGATCCGGCCCGCCGTCAGACCGTCCTCGCGACTGATCCGGTCATAATCCGGGATACGCAAGGATCGCCACAGGATGCTGGTCACGTTGAGATAGGTCCCGGGCCGCTTCGCCATGCAGCTGCCGTGCTTGGCCCACTGACGCGCGACCAGTCGGGTGGAGGGCATCATGCACAGGCTCGCGCGGATTTGCGCAGGCGTGGGCGCGGCGCGCGTGGTGCACCATTGCGGCCAGATGCGCGCTCCTTCGGGCCACAGGCCATGGACCGCCAGGCCGAAACGGCCGTTCTGCCCAGAACACTGCACTCGGTGCGCGCGCTGGCCTTCGCGTGGTTTGCAGAATTCGGGGCTCCAGCTGAGCGCCAAGGTGTAGCCGGTGACGGGCAGCTCGCGGCGCGGACCGTCGGGCGTGATGCGCGGGATTTGCTCGACCTGCGGTGGACGGCACTGATAGGCCTGTGCACGAGCGGTCGCGCCAAAGCCGGTCGTGATCGCGAAGAGCGCTACAAACGATCCGGCCCATCGTCCGACCCAGATAAACGTGCCCCCCGGCCTTCGATCTGCGCCGGGCTTTGCGGCCCGCAGTGAAGACGAATGGCGGTTCATGCGTCCGACGATCCCGTGTGCTTTCCTATGGCCGCGCAAAATAGCGGTTGGCGGTTGGCGTGAACAACAGTGCGATGCTCAGCGCGATCAGTCCAGCTTCGACCCACTCGCCAATCCCCCCACCCACAAGCCACCAGAGCTTCCACACACCAAAGGCGCTTACCATCCAGCGCGCAAAAGGGCGCGCGACGAGAATGATCCAGACGATCGGTATGAGCGCAATCGTGAATTCGGCACCGAGCGCCACGATTGTCCAGTCGCGATTCCACCCGATACTTGGCCACGTGGACGACAGCGCGATTTGGCTGCTCGCAAGATCGGAAAGGTCGCCGATCAGCGACGTGCATGCTACGATCAAGACCAGCGCGCAGGCCGCGTGGATAGTGAACGGCCGGGGACCATTGGCGAGGATCAAGCGCTCCTTGGGCTGGTTCGCGTAAAAGCCGGAAAACCGTGTTCCCGCAAGTGCGGAGTTTGAGGCATGCTGGACTTCGCCCTGACCAATGAGGAGCGGCCCTATTCCACTGGCGGGCTGGAGACCAGCCGATAGAATTCTCAGACCTCGCGTCGGAGCCAGGCAGCAGCATCAGGCTGGAAGACGAAGAATATTGCTGCGCAGTTCAGCGCGAAGATCACGACATAGGAGAGCAGGAAGTACCAATTTGCGCCTGGCACCATGAATTCGCCGATCAGCGAAACACCACTAAAAGCAACGAGCAACGCCAATATGTAGCGCATGAAGCCAAGCCGGGCGACCGAGATCAAAAGCCAGATGATGATACTGACTGCGAAACCCGCAAGGATCCCGATCCGATAAAACTCGGCGACGAAAACCTGCATACCCGTGTCGCCGCCCCGCGCATGGATCTGCTCGTGAATGTCCATCATCAGCCAGTCCCAGGCAGCAATGAAGAAGAACAGCTGAAAAATGAGCGCCCCGAGATAGGCATAATCAAACTTTGTCATCGAAGCGGTCTTCACGGGGCCCTCCCAGAAACACGCCGATTATTGAACATTGTCGGTAAAGTTCGGGTTAAAGCGGGGTGAAGTCGAGCCCGATATCGGCGGCAGGTGCGCTTTGCGTCAGGCGGCCGACGGAGCAGTAGTCGACCCCGCTCGCTGCCTTGGCCGCAATAGTTTCCAGGTTGATGCCGCCCGAGGCTTCCGTCTTGGCGCGCCCATCGACGAGGCGCACCGCTTCGCGGAGCGTCTCGGGCGACATGTTGTCGAGCAACAAGTGGTGCGCCCCCGCCTCCAACGCAGGTTCGATCTGATCGAGCCGGTCGATTTCGCAAATGATCGGTTCGATCCCCGCCGCCGCGGCGCGTCGCACCGCTTCGCTAACGCTGCCCGCAACCGCCACGTGATTGTCCTTGATCATGGCCGCGTCCCACAGGCCCATGCGATGATTCTTGCCGCCGCCTGTGCGCACGGCGTATTTCTCGAGCGCGCGCAGACCGGGTAGGGTCTTGCGGGTATCGAGCAGGATGCATGAGGGGCTGCCCTGATGCATCGCCTTCACGAAGTCCTGCGTCAGCGTGGCGATGCCGGAGAGGTGCTGCACAATGTTGAGGGCGCTGCGCTCGGCCGTCAGAAGTGCGCGAGCGCGGCCTTCGAGGCGCATAAGGTTGGTGCCTGCGGGAACCGGATCGCCTTCCGCGACCAGCATCTCGACATGGCAGTCGGGATCGAGCACGCGGAAAAATGCTTCGGCAAGCGGGAGCCCGGCGACAGTGATCGGATCGCGGCTATCCATCACCCCGGCAAACCGCGAGTCGGCCGGGATTACGCTTTGCGAGGTCACATCGCGCCCGCCACGCTCGAAATTCGCGCCCAGGTCTTCAGCCAGAGTTTCGCTTACGAAGCGATCGAGGTCGAACCCGGGAAGCATGAAGCGCGACATTCCAGACCGCATAAACGGTCGCGTAGCGACCGCAAGCACGACCGTGCGTTCGCAGCGCGCGCAGCATGGCTGCGCGTCTAGCAAGGACGAGTGCGCGGAGGCGCGCTCGCAAACAAGATTCCCGTAGCGACCGCAAGCACGACCGTGCGTTCGCAGCGCGCGCAGCACGGCTGCGCGTCTAGCGAGGACGAGTACGCGGAGGCGCGCTCCAGGGCGCCACCTGCGCGCGGTTAAGCGACTTTGAGGCCGGAATGAGCGCGAATGTTGCAGTCGCGGTGGGCTGTCCAAAATACAAGCTAGTGCACGAAGCGGGCCACCACATCGCGGTAGCTGCGCGACACCTTAACCTCCGCCCCCGAATCGAGCACCAGGAAGCATTCACCGTTCGTGTGCGGCTTCACCTGGCGGACCTGATCGAGGTTGACGATGGTAGAGCGGTGCACCCGCTGGAACTTGCGGGGATCGAGCCGGCGTTCGAGATCCTTCATCGTCTCGCGGAGAATCAGCGAATTGTCGCCGGTATAGATGCACATGTAATCGCCCGCCGCTTCAATATGTTCGATCGATTCGACTTCGACGCGGAAGATCTGGCCGCGATCCTTGACGTTGATCAGCCGCTCGAACCGTTCGGTGCTGGTATCGTCCTCTCCCGTAAACCGTTCGGCGCGGTCGGGCGCAACCTCGCTCAGCACGTCGAGGAGCTGTTCTGCGTCCTCGGCGCTCTTCTTCTCGGCGAGCCGGTGACGCACCCGCTCGATAGTGTCTGCGAGCTTGTCCTCGTCGACGGGCTTCATCAGGTAATTGACCGCATTGGCTTCAAAAGCGCGAATTGCGTGCTCCTCGTAAGCCGTCACGAAGACAAATAGCGGCGGCTCGATCTCCATGACGCCCTTGACCACGCTGAAGCCATCGAAACCCGGCATCTGGATATCAAGGAAGACGAGATCGGGCTTTTCGGTCTTGATCTTGCGGATCGCCTCCCGCCCGTTCGAGCAGGTTTCGATCACCTCGACATCGTCGAAGGGTTCAAGCCGCAATTGCAGCCCCTGAACGGCGAGCTTTTCATCGTCGACGATGATGGTGCGAATAGTCATGTGTTGTTTCCAATGACGCGTTGGGGGTTGATGTTGACGACATTATCGGCTGGCTCAGCCTCCGCTTGAGGTGCGGAAGCGCGCCTGGGCGCAGGTGCTTTGCGAACGGGAGCAGGCGCCGGGGCGGCATCCGGTTTTTCTTCTGGTTCGTAGGGAATCTCGATCAGCACCTTGAACCCGCCTCCGGGGCGCGAACTGGTCTCCAGCAGATGGTCATCGCCATAGACTTGCATGAGGCGGTTGCGGATATTGGCCAGACCCACACCGGTCGACACTGGCTTACCCGCATTTTCCGGCGCGTGATCGAGGAGGCTTATCTGCACCGGCCCATCCACACCTGGCCCTGTATCCTCGACCGCAATCCGCAAGCGCTGACCCACGACGCGGGCGTTGAGAGCGATGCACGCACCTTCTTCCTGCGGGCTGACTGCATATTTGACGGCATTCTCTACGAGCGGCTGAAGCAGCATGGAGGGAAGGCACGCATCGAGCGCGGCATCATCGATATCGAAATCCGTGCGCAACCGCTCCTCGAACCGCATGCGCTCGATATCGAGATATAGCTGCAACGTCTCGATCTCGGCAGCAAGCGTCACCTGACTGCCGGGTTCGGTCACCAGCGTATGACGCAGGAAACCCGATAGCCGCGTCAGCATCGCATTGGCCTGCTGTGTCTGCTTCAATAGCACCAGCGTGCTGATCGAGTTGAGGGTGTTGAACAGGAAATGCGGATTGAGCTGGTAGCGCAGCATGGCGAGCTGCGCGGCGGTGGCCTGCGCTTCGAGGCGCTCGAGCCGGTCGGCCTGCCGTTCGACGGTGAGGAAATAGTTGATCGCGAAATACAGCGCGCTCCAGGCCCCGAGCAGCGTCAGCGGAATGAAGGACAGGCCAATGAAGCGCTGCGCAAACGTCGTCTCGCGCGTACCGCCGTAATAGACGCCCTGCACCCAGGCATCGATCGTTGCATGCAGGATCACAGCACCGATCAGCGTGAGTGCGGTCAGACCCCAGGTCACGATCGGCTGGCGACCGATCAGCTGGCGGTAAATGACCGAGAGGATAAGCGTCAGCGAGAACCCCGTGATCGTCGTGACAAGAATGACGGCGAGCAGATCGAGCGGCTGACCGTTGGCGATCGCGACCACCGCGCGCAGCAGGAACGCGCCGCCCCAGCCCGCGAGCTGAAGGTTCCAGAATGCGCGGTTCTTGCTCGCGAAAAACGGCGTCGGCTTGATTTCGATCATCGCCATCGATGATGTGTGTAGCCGATTTTTGGCCTGAGCGCATACCGCCAAGACGCTCAGGACGCAGGCTGGCGCAAGTGCGGGGCTTTTGACCGTGCGCGGCGCCCGCTGGTCCGGGGCGCGCCCGGTGGCCCCAGGTGTCGGTTAGCCCCCGCCCTTCGTGTCAGGTTTGCGCGCCGCGATTTGCGTATCGATCTCACGGGTGAAATAGCGCGACCAGTCAGCTTCGCCCTCGGTCGCCATCAACGCTTCGATTCTGGGTATTTCGGCAGCGATGAACTCGGCGCGCTCGTCCCAGCCATCATGCGTGCGGCGACGGAAGATCCAACCGTCATTGCCCGGACCCCAGCTTTCCATGAAACGGACCGCGTCACGTGGATCGTAGCCGGCATTGGCGAGGAGCCAGGGCATCAGGCGATCTGCCTCGCGCTCGGTCCGGCGAACGTGACGCCGTTTTCGTCCATGCGCATCGAGCCATTCGCTGTGACCCAGGACATTATGCGCCAGCTCATGCGCGACTACGCCGGCAAACTGGGCTTCGTCGTAACGAAAGCCGGGAAACTTGATACCGATGACCACGCGGCGCCCGTCTGCTGCCGCACCGTTACCTTCACTCGACAGCTCAAACCGGGTGACGCAGACTTCAACCGGCTCGATCTCGACTTCCTCTCCGCCAGCAAAGCGCACTGCGACGCTGCCATTCTCGATCAGCAAAGCCGCGAGATGGTCGTGCGCGCGGGTCAGGCGACGCCAGTCATGTTCGGCGCGCACCGGCCAGGCATTGGGATCCGCACGGCCGAGCCCGACGATCTCGCGATTGCGGGTGAAGCGTCCGGATGAAGCTGCGGGCGATCCGCGCGCTGCGGTCTGCACCGCGAAATCGCGATTGAGACCAAGGGCGGCGCGTCCGATCTCTGGTTCGGAATAGGTGCGCAGGTCCTGCAATTGCAGCCCGGTGCTGGGCACCGTCCGCTCGCAAAATGGCGCATTGCCGCGCGCCAGACGCCAGCCCACATCCTGTAGGCGCTGGTCGGCCACCTGGAATGCGTCGATTGCGGCACGTTCCTGGGCAAGATCGTAAGCGGCCAGTGAGCTGATGCCAAACAGCGCGGGTAAGGCGAGACCGTTGGCAAGCAAGAACCGAGACAGGAAGCGTTTGAGGACCATGTTCCCAGCTTACAAAGCAAGTGGTAAACAGCTCTTTGACGTTATTGCGATTTTATCCCTAGCGCATCGCGCAGCGCATCGAAACCCACCGCCCCGGCGATCGGTGTGCCATTCGCGATGAATGCCGGAGTGCCCGAAAAGCCGAGCGATTGCGCATAGCTGAGGTTGCGCGCGAGTTCGACCGAGACCGCCTCGGACGCGGCGTCGGCCTGCGCGCGTTCGAGGTCGAGGCCGGCAGCGCGCGCCGCGTGAAGGACCCCTTCAGCTCCTTGATCGCCGTAGCGGAACATCGCCTCATGAAAGGCGCGGTATTTGCCTTGAAGCGCGGCGGCAAGTGCCATGCGCGCGGGCGCCTCGCTACCCTGAAAGATCGGCCATTCTCGCATCACGACCATCAGACCCGGGTCAGCGGCTACGAGCTGCTGCACATCGCCAAGGCTCGCTTCGCAATAGGGGCAATTGTAGTCGGTAAACTCGACCAGCACCTTCGAGCCTTCCGGATTGCCGATGATGGCGCCGGGAAATGGCTCGTACAGCGCTTCGCCAAGAGCTGCGATACGCTCGCTCGCCCGCTCCTGTTCGAGAGCCTGCGCGACCTCCTCCATCACTCGCGGATTTTCGACGAGATAGGCGCGGGTGCGTTGATCGGCGAGCCCGGTATAGGACCAGGCCGCCGCGCCCACGAAGCCGAAGACAAATGCCAAGAGCGCGGTGACCAGCGCGTTGCGTGAGGGAAAGGTCATGACGGTGTGGCGCCTAACGGGAGTCGCGCAGGCGCTCCAGTTCCGCGCGCGCTTGCAAGGCGATGTCCTGCGCGCGCAACCAGTCCGGCGTTCCACGGGTCAGCCCCGCTTCGGCGGCCCGCGCGCTGCGCAGCGCTTCGGGATAGCGACGGTACATGACCTGTTGTTCGGCGCTGGCGAGCTTGGCGCGCGCCATGTCGCCTTGCGCTGCGTAGACGACGCCGAGCTGGTGCCAGGCAAATGGGTTCAGCCGGTCGCGCGCCACGGCGGCCCGCAGGACCTGTTCGGCCTCCGGATAATTCGCATGATCCTCGGTCGCGATCAGCGCATGGCCGAACAGCCCGGCGATGAGCGGCTGATTGCGGGTCATCTGCGTCGCGCGGCGCAGCGGCGCCAGCGCTTCTTCGGGCCGTCCCGATTCGAGCAGGATCTGGCCCTTGAGTTCCATGAAATAGGGGTTGTCGGGTTCATCCGCCAGAAGCGTATCGGCCTCCGCCAGAGCTTCTTCCACCCGAGCATCCTTGTGGTAGGCATAGGCACGCGCATAACGGCCAGGCACGCTTGCATCGCTTGCCGGATACATGGTCAGCGTGCGTTCGGGGTCAGCGAGGTAGCCATAAAGCTTCGCGCGAACCGCCAGGAAGCGGGCCTGCAATTCGGGATCGTCGGGCGCATCCCATGCCGGATCCCTCTGATACTGATCGCGCAGCATCTGCAAACGGTCGCCCGCGAGCGGGTGGGTGCGGGTGTAGGCCGCTTCGTCGGACTGGGGAAAGCCGCGGCGGATCTCAAGGTTACGCAACCGCTCGAAAAAGGCGAGGCTGCCGCGGCCCGAAATCCCCGCGCCAGACAGATACCGCGCGCCCGCCTGGTCAGTCGCCGCTTCCTGATTGCGGTTGAAGGCCAGGAAATTCCCCATAGCCGCCTGTTGCCCGGCCATGAGCGCGCCGAACGCGGCATCACCCGCGCCGGCCAGCGCCGCACCGACGCCCAGCAGCAGCGACAGCAAGGTGATGCCCTGCGCGCCGCGCGTGCGTTCCTCGAACCGCACGACATGCCCGGCGGTGATATGGCCGAGTTCGTGCGCAATCACACCTTGCACCTCGTTCGCGGTTTCAGCCGCGTTGAGGAGCCCAGCATGGATGTAGACGACCTGCCCGCCCGCGACGAAGGCGTTGATGGAAGGATCGTTGACGAGCACAATCTCGACATTGCCCGGCTCAAGCTCAGATGCCTCGATCAGCGGATAGGCCATGTCGGCGAGCAGCGCCTCGGTCTCCGCATCGCGCAGCACCGATTGCGCCGCGGCGGGCTGGATCGCCAGAACGCAGCTGGCAATGAGCGCCATGATATAGGCAAGGAGGGAGCGAATGGTGCGCATGGGCCTTCAGTCAGAAGCCCTAGCGCGTCTCGGCCTGAACGGGAAATGAAACCCGCCAGGCTCAGGTGACAGATGCGACCGCGTGACCGGCGTTTCGGGCGAAATCCGCAATGAAACCAACAATGTCGCGGCGCAATCGCCACGGCGCAGCGAGCGCGATCAGCGGGTCGCGGTGCTCCATATCGGGATATAGGCGTATCTGCGATTGGCCGCCGGCACCCTCCAGTGCCGCGTGCAGACTGCAAGTATTGCGGGGTTTGACAAGTGTGTCCTGCTGCCCGTGAACAAGCAATATCGGCGGCGCATCAGCGCGGACATGAGTGATGGGCTGGGTGAGTTCCGGCGGCTCGAAATGGCCAAATGCGGCACGGGTCGATTCGCTGTCGAGCGGCAGGAAATCGTAGGGGCCACTCAATCCCACGACATTCGCGATGATGCGCGAGTCCAGCTGATGCGCGCCCAGCCAGCGTGGCTCGAGCGCTGTCATCACCACATTGTAGGCTCCGGCAGAGTGGCCCGCGAGTGTCAGTCGGGCAGGGTCACCGCCATGGCGCGCGATATTTTCGCAGGTCCAGGCGACGGCGCTCGCGGTATCTTCCACCATTGCCGGGAAAACACCGTCCGGCCCGAGCCGGTAGCCTGCAAGCACCACCACGAAGCCTTTCTCGACGAAGGCCCGGGCGACGAACTCGTAATCGTCCGGATCGCCCCTCTTCCAGCTTCCTCCATGGACGAAGAGCATGACCGGGCGCGGTTCTGCGCCTTGCCCGGACCGCAGAGTCCAGACGATCAGCTTTTGCGCCGGGTGATCGCCGGTCGCAGCGCGTACCGCGACCTGCGCCTTGCCCGCGCCGCCCGCAATCCGGTCCAGCGTGTTGAGCACGGCTGGTCCGTTCCGGCCGACCGCCCATTTGAGCGCGCCCGCGCCAAGCGCAAGACCCGCAACCAGACCCCCTCCCGCCCATAGCGCTGTGCGTCTCGCGATCATGCCGCCCTGGCCCCGCCTCGGCCCGCATTGCCGACCCCTACCCCGAGCCGGGAAACTGCCTTGCCCTCGCTCGCGGTCTCGACCAGCCGTTCGACTCCGCCTTCAAAATCGAGCCCCGCTTCGGCAAGGAAATCATGCGCTTGTGCGTAATTGCTACCCGTCCAGAACGGGACGCCGGCGTCGCCGATCGCTTGTTTTGCCGCGACCTGCTCGGCACTGAGAGGTTCTTCGGAGATCGAGCGGATGAAGATCGCTGCGATACGATCGGGTTGTTCGGCGGCAATCTTTCCGAAAGCGACAAGGTCCTTTTGCGAATCGTCACCGATAAGGGCGAAGCGCAGATGCGGGAAGGCTGCGAGGATTTCGAGGATGGCGGTGCGCTTGTGCGACCCGTGCCCCTCCTTGCCCAGCGTCTTGCGGTTGAAGCCCCAGTCGCGCAGCATCACCGGGCCGAGCGGCAGGCCGCGCTGACGCTTGAAGGTGACGAGGTAGCTGAACAGGTTCCACGGGCTTGAACTGACATAGAAGACCGGCCGCACCCGCGCACGCGGCACCAGCTCATCCAGGTTGGGCTTGGCTTCGTGCGGTGTTTCGGGCCGACCACCGATCGCAGCATAGAAGTCCGAAGCGCCCGGGACGATCATGCGCTGGCTTGGCATCTGCGCCATCACCCGCTTCCAGTTGCGCAGGATCGCGCGGATATCGCCGGTGATACCGGTTTCTAGGATCGTGTCGTCAATATCCGAGATGACGCCGGTGAGCGTTTGCGTGCCGGGTGTCAGGATGTAGGCGGAGACCTCTCCGCTTTCGCCTGGATGCTCGCTCGCGCTCCAGCGGATCGTCGCTCGTTCCCAGCGGGTGCGTGGCGGCTGATCACATGCCGGCGTAATGTCGAGCTCGAACCGGGCGAACCCTTCCGGGCCGGTAGTCAGCGTCTTGCTCACGCTTGTCCCGTCGGCGCACTCATATTCTAGCTCGACCGGGAGGCCCGCAACCTCGCGGCTGAAATACTGGCCCGCCATGGTCGCAAAATCGGCGACGAAATTGCGCCGCTCGAACACGGGCTCAGGCGCGCGGATCGCCCGCGTCGTCAGGTAGAGGGTCGTTGCGTTGCGAAAGCCGAAGAACGGCTCCACCCTGACCGGGGCCGAGCGGGAAAAGAAACGGCGAAGCATGGTCGGCATCGCCTACCCATGCCCGCGCACCTCGCCAAGGGGGTCGCTGCGTTTTAACAGGGCCGCTGATGTCGTGGCGGCAGGGCGGCTCAGCGAACGAGGCGCCGCCCGGCCAGCTCGACCAGCGCGACGTCATCGGTAATCTCGCCGATCGGAGCCGCGCGGCCTGCCGCATCGCGGCGCACCAGCATCAGTGAAAATTCCGGGCCATCGGGATCGAGATCGTCCATCATCAGCGTTTCGAGTTCGCGCAGCTGGCGCGCGAGCTTGGCGCGCACTTCGCCATCATCCTCGATCGGCTGCCCGCGATCGGCGCGGCGAAGGCGGCGTTCCTCAGCCACGACCGTATCGATTCCGCCCTCGGTCACACTGAGGAACCCGGCGAGTTCGTTCGTGCCTATGCCCACGCGCTCGGCATGGGAGAGGACGGCACCGTATTCTGCAAGTTGCAACGGGTCACAATCGCGCGGGAAGGCGAGACGCACAATCGTTGCCATGATGCCGCCGGTAGCGGGCAGACCGTCCGCCTCATCGACCATTCGACTGAAAGCTTCGGGCGCACGTGCCGCCTTGCCCGCAACGACATGCGCTGCTTCTAGCGCTGCGTAAAGCGCGCCGGTCTGGCGGTCGTCGGAACGACGGGCGAAACGTGCGAGCCGACGCGCGATGGTCAAAGCGCGGCGCAGCTCTGCATCTTCGGGCTCATTTGCCGAATTGTCCGGAGCCTGTTCGCGGGTGTAATCGCGTGCTTCGACCGGGTCGTCCTGGTCGGGGTCGGCGTCGAGGCCGGAGAAGGGGTGCGTGGGGCGTTCATCTTCGTTGCCTTCCGCCCCGTGGGACGGATCGGCCGGGCTGGCACTGACCGGATCGTTGGCAGGTGAGGGAGGATTGTTGGACGCGGACCAATCGTCCTGGCCGCCGAGCGTCTCGATCTGCGCGGCATGATCATGAACTGGTTCGTGTGCGATCGCGGCCTCGTCGAATGAGGCACTGTCGAATGAGCCATCGTCGAATCGGGCATCGTCGAATCGGGCATCGTCGATGACGGCCCTATCCATATGGGACCTGTCCATAACGGGCCTGTCCATAACGGCGTTGCTGACAAGCGGGAGCGCCTGCTTCTTCGTGGTGCTGACATGATCGGTCAATGAGGCGAAGCTGTAATCGCCCTCGTCGTCTTCGTTGTCCTCGCCCTCGCCTTCATCCTCGTTCTCGCGATCGGCCTCGACCTCGTGCGTCGGACCGAAGGGATCCTCGTCTGGCGCGTCGTCGGGCACATTATCGTCGTCGCATGCATCCTCCATCGAGAGTACCAGTTCATTCGGCGGATCCAGGCCGAGGTCTGCGGCGCGCTGCGATTGCGCATCGGAAGGACCGGACATTTCGACCCTGTCCGGTTCCGGGCCGTTTGCGCCGTAACCGGCTGCGTCGACAGTTTCGAGCGTGCCGTTTTTACCCAGCGGGGAAGCGGCGCGCCTGGCTTCGAGGGAGGCGACATTGTTCATCACGTTCTGCAGCCTTTGTGCAACGTAATTCGCAGCCCGCTCGTCGCGCAGCTTCCTGTCTTCGATGTTCGGCCGGCTCTCGGGCTCCCCATCGCTCCCCGGCGCGGTCTTTTCAGGGGGTGCCTGCTCGTGCGCTGCCATCGTTACCGGCGCTGCCTCTTCGCCCTGGGGTCCATCCGCCCAGTCAACGACTGGACCGACAGGACGCACCTGCGCCTCGGCCCCAGGCTCGTCATCGTGCGCCAGCTGGGTCTTGCGAGGCTGGTCTGCGCTGATACCCGCCGTGCCCAGCTCTTTCCAGTTGATGACGCCGTAGATGAAGTCAATCGTCTCATCATCGCTCGAGAAGGGTAGCAGAATACCGCGATACATCAGGGTCGCGCCGCGTTGGTTCATGAACTCCGCTTCGAAGCCGATTGGGGCCTCGTGCGCGAGGATCTGCATGTAGTGATCGGTGATGCGGCTCAGAAGCGAACCTTGCGGCACGTCGGACAGGCGATCAATCCCTGCCTCTACGCTGCATTCACGCGCGATGTTGTCGCCCATATACTGAATTGCCGGGTTCTCGATCCCGACGGAGAAATCGAGGAGCACGCTGTGCCCGTCGAAATCGGGAAGCTCGCCCGGCTCCAGATCCTCGATCGAGGGGAATGTCGCATCACGAAGCAGGCCTGCCCAATGATTGTACGCGCGCACCTGCATGCGGCGTTCATCGTGACCGATCTCGTCTTCCGGGATCGCGCGCACGCTTTCGGGGGCATTGGCAGGATCGCTCGCGAGTTCGTGTGAAACCTCGCCACCATCGTAAGCATCGATGTTCTCGGCCGACATGCCGCCATCGAATGAACCCCGTTGCGTATCCATCGCGTCCTATCACCCTCTTGCAAAGACGAGCCAGTCGCTCAGCCTTCGCCAAAAGTAGTGGGGGCCCGTGGTTGAGATACTCTTAAGGGTCGTGATCCGCCGAAAGGCACGTGGGACGCGGTTCTGGAGATTCGGTTTGGCGATCAATCGGTTGCTTGTAAGGCGAATGAGCGCTGCCGCTTGTCAGTCACTGGGCCGACACAGGCAGGTCAGAGAAAGTAGCGCATTCGAATCGACAGGACCTTATCTGATTCGGCAATGCGGAAGACAGCATCGTCCCAATCGGGCGGGCCCATGCTCACCTTCGCGTCGCGCGAGAAGCCATAGCCTTCCTTCGGCATCATTCCGAGCGCGCGGTCGGCCTTGCCGTTTTCGTTCTCGTCATGCAGCAGGGCGATGGCATACGAGCCCGGTTCCACGTTGTTGAACCGGATCGTCACACTCTTGCCCGCCGGCACTACGGTACGGTGCGAGCCGGGATCACGGATACACTTGGGAAATATCGCCTCGACCTGAGTCATGCAGGCGCGCACCACGCCCTCGCTCGAACGAAGATTGGTGACCTTGATGGTGACTTCGCCCGCCGCCGCGGGACCGGCTACGGCAAGGAATGTCGCGCCCAACGCCAGCTTAAGCGCGCTTACGCACTGGACCGCTCGCCGCCCGGCTCCCGCTCTATCCGCCGCGACAATCCGCGATCGGTGCCGCACACCCGGTCCCAAAAGCGGAAATAGAGCCCGTAATTGCATCGATAATCCTCATGGTGCTTCTCGTGATGGCTCGCCGTTATCAGCCAATTTCCCAACCGCGAGTGAACGAGACGGCGCGGATAGATTTCCCAGCCAAGATGGTTCGTCACTCCTTGCACTGTCGCGACCATCAGCACCACGCCGATCATGGAAAGATGGATCGGTATGCAAAACGCCAACACCGGCACGACGATTGCGCCGGTAAGCGATTCGATCGGATGAAAGCTCATCGCCGTCCATGCCGTTGGTCGCTTGCTTGCATGGTGAACGGCATGGGCGACCGGGAAAACCCGGCGGTGATGCATCGCACGGTGGGTCCAGTAGAACCAGGCATCCTGCGCTGCCAAATAGAGAAAGGCGGAGAGCGGCAGATACCAAACGGGATATTTCGAGATATCCCAGTAAATCTGAGTCCATCCATGATGGCGCCACATATAGAACGTCGCGCCAGCCGGTATTCCGTAGATCGCCGCGGCAAGAAGCGACCAGCGGATCTCGCGCACCATTTGCGGCCCCAGGCCCGCATAAAGGCCCGGCCGTGCGCGAACGGTCGCGAGGGTGAACAGTCCGCTGGCAAGGAAATAGCGCAGCGCCACCATACAGGTCATCATTGCGCCAATGAGCACGAGAGCAAGCCAGAGCGGTGTGTCGGACGGGATCATGATGCAATGTTTATGCGCGAGAAAATGCACTTACACCAATGCGATAAACGCAAGTCCTTCAAGGTCGGTTTTCCGGTCCCGCTCTTTCAGCGTCGCTCTTTCGATGCCCCTTTTTGACACCACTTTCTTGCGGCCTTTCAAACCAATCCTTCATTGTTCGCCGCCGAACTGCGCGCAGGCTTCGTCGATGAGGCGCGTATGGCGTCGCATCGCGATTCTGGCCAGCCGCTCGACCAGAGCCTTGCGTCGCCCCGCGGCGAGTGGCTCAAGAGCGGCCGGGCGCACGATCTCCGCGTCATAGGCGTCGGCGACGATGATTCCGCAGCGCTCTGGACAGAACCCCGCTCCTTCCAGCGGGGCGCGGTCGAGCCTGGTATCGACGCCCCAGTAGAAGCGGTCACAAAAGGCGAGATAATCGGGCCACTTACCATCGCCGAGCAGGTCACCACGTGCGACCTTGATCTCGACGATAGTGACCCGGCCCCTGTCATCGATTCCCATCAGATCTGCGCGCCGACCATTGGCAAGCGGAACTTCGGCTAGACACCAGATATTGTTGCGCGCGAACAGGCGCATGATGCCGCGCGCAACATCAGCGGAACGCAGCGGCGCATCGGATTCAGGGGACGAACCGGGGGCGGGAGACGGAGCCTTTGATGCAAGAGCATGTTCCATGCCCATAATGCTGGAACAAACGCTGAACGCAGTCAAGCGCTCGTGCGGATTAGCCCATCAACGAGTCGCTTGGCTGAGCGGTACCGAGGAGCGCGCCGTGAGCGCGGCGGAATTCTTCCCACAGCGTCAGCGCCGGCACCCGGGGATCGCTTCCACGCGCGACAAGAGCGTCGAGAGCCGTCAGCCCCGCCGTTATCATCGCCGCGCAATCGTCAAGGCCCTGCCATACCAGCTGGCGCTGATGATCGCTGGCCTGCGAAAAGTCGCATGGCCAGACAGCATGATCGGCTTCAAGCGCGGCGTGCGCGGCCAGTGCGGTACCAGCCGGAGCCAAAGCGCGCCACTTATGCGCGAGCATGGCTGGCGAGGGCGGCGAAGGCTGCGGATAACCGGAAGAGGCTACGCTGAACATGGTCTGTTCTGCAGGAGGCATCGATGACATGGGACATGGCGATAGGCTGACAGCTTTTACGAGTCGTAAAAGAACGCCTTGTGTCTTGCCCGCAGGAACAAGATACTGGCGAACACTTCAACCGCTTGCTAAGCGCGTATCAGCACAAAGCACCCGTAGCTCAGCTGGATAGAGCGCTGCCCTCCGAAGGCAGAGGTCACAGGTTCGAATCCTGTCGGGTGCACCAGCTTTTCCGCCATTTGATGCACTGCACAATTTCGCCGGAAGAGCCCGTAAGTGAAATGTAAGTGCAAAGCGTGATTTTTCCCCAGAAAATCAGCAGGTTTTGCGCGCTTGAGCGTCCAAACAGGTTCACAATTGCCCAGATTTGTCCGAATCGGCTTTTCATTAGGCGGTGTGATAACTCGCACAGGTGTCGGCTTTGCCGAGATTGCGGACTGAAGCAGACATTCGGGAAACGACCCAATTTCGGACATTGCCAGCGAGACATCAGGTCTCCAAAAGCGGCCATTGTAATCCGAGGACGATTTGATGTCTGGCACACCTGCTGCTGAGGTCGAGATTGACGAGAAGCTTGTACGCGCACTCTTGCGCGAACAGCACGCCGATCTTTCTGAACTGCATCTAGAGCTTCTGGACGCAGGTTGGGACAATGCCATGTTTCGGCTTGGAGATACCTATACCGTCCGCTTGCCTCGCCGTTTGGTAGCGGCGACTCTTTTGCTTAACGAGCAGGCATGGCTGCCGTCACTTGCACCAAATTTGCCGCTCCCCATACCGTCACCTGTGCGTGTGGGCCTGCCAAATCATTCCTATCCGTGGAATTGGAGTGTTTTGCCATGGTTGTCGGGGCGTGCCGCAAATGAAGAGTACCCGCGTTCTGATCAGGGGCTTGTATTTGGGCATTTTCTTCGGGCGTTGCACCGGCTCGCGCCCAGCGATGCTCCGGCAAATGAGGTTCGTGGGTGCCCGCTGGCGGATCGAGCAGAAGGCGTAAGAGCGCGCATCGAACAGTTGAAGGCCTCCAATTCTGGCCTTGCCTCTGAAATCGAGATTGCTTGGCATGACGGCCTTAAGGCTCCGGTCTCTCAAACGGCATGCTGGCTGCACGGCGACCTGCATGCGCGCAATGTGCTAGTCGAAAACGGCAAGATCAGCGCGATTATTGACTGGGGGGATATCACTTCTGGTGATGTGGCGACCGACCTTGCGGGGATTTGGGCGTTGTTCGAAGACGCAGAGGCACGCCGTGATGCGCTGACAGCCTATGGTGCCAACGAGGCGGAGATTGCGCGTGGGCGGGCTTGGGCCGTGAACTTTGGAACGATCCTGCTGCTGACAGGCCTTGTGGACAACCCTCTCCATGCTGCAATGGGCGCTGATACACTTCGCCGGGTTGTCGAAGACGTTTCAGAATAGTCCTGAACAGATTCGTCGATTGCGCAGCTACGCAAAATCCGTCTGCTTTTGGGTGTTGCAAGCGCGATACCGGACTTTCCGCTCCCACCCCCAATATCGGACATTCCGGCTATTCTGGTTTCTTGCCGATAGCGGACACTAACACAGGTGTGAATTTGTCCACGCGGCCGAGGTGAAGCAGCAGACAACTTTGCTACAAAGGTGCTCGCCGCAGTCAGGGGGAGGATTGGCATTTGCTTGCCTCCTCGCGGGATACGCATTGCAGCGCTTTATCCCGCAATTCCCGAATTCGCGAAATTGCGGGGTAAAACCATAATCTTCAATTTGTTCACCCTGCCTCCGGTTCACGATCCACGAACAGGGCAACCAGCGGCTGATTGATGTAGTAATTGTTGCGACCTTCACGGTGCTTGAACAGCATCCCGCTTTGGGCGAGTTCATCAAGATATTTGGTCGCTGTCGGACGAGAGACCCCAATCTCCTCCTGGACGAATTCGATGCGTGTGTACGGGTGACGGAAGAGATTGTTGAGCAGGTCCTGTGAGTAGATCTTTGAGTGCTTGGTCCGCATCCGATGCTTCGTCTCGGCCATCAGACCACGGATCGCTTCGACCAACCGTAGAGTTTCAATGGCGGTCTCCTCCACGCCTTTGAGCATGTAGAGAAGCCACTCTTCCCATTCACCGGTTTCACGTACGACCTGGAGCAATCGATAGTACTCTCCCTTGTTCTGGGTGATGTATCGGCTGAGGTAGAGGATGGGGATATCGAGCAACCCGCAGCGTGTGAGATAGAGAACGTTGATGATGCGCCCGATGCGCCCATTCCCGTCTGGGAAAGGGTGGATGCTTTCGAACTGGTGATGGATGATTGCCATCCGGGTTAAAGGGTCGAGATCGACCACATCACTGTCTTCGTTGATGAACTTTTCGAGCACCCCCATTTCATCGCGAACTTCCTTCGCGTCCTGTGGCGGAATGTAGACAAGCGCGCCCGTTCCCTCGTTCTTGAGTGCGGTGCCGGGTGTTTCGCGGAAGGTTTCATCGGTCTTTTTCAGAATGCGAAACATGGCGATGAGCATGTTGTTTGTGAGCAATCCGTCGAGACGCCGTTGCTCGTCATATCCGTACCGCAGCGCGTCCCGATATCGGGCCACTTCCTTCGCCGCAGGTGATCCCGCACTTTCGGGGAATGCATTAAGCTGGAAGAGCTCATCTTGCGTCGTGACGATGTTCTCAATTTCGGAACTCGCCTTCGCTTCTTGGAGCGAAAGCGTGTCGATCAGAATGCCCTGATTGGGAATGGTTGCAGCGCGACCTTTGAGCTCAGCAAGGAACCGATGGCGCGCGCAAGTGCCCTCAGCACGCTGGGCGTTTCAATGAGGCCGGGGGGCGGCAGGTCAGGAATGGCGTAGGTCGGTTTGAGGGCCACAGATTTTCTCATGCAAAGAATATGCGGTATGGCTTATCACGATTGCCAAACGTGTAAAGATTTTTTGATTTTCTTTGTATTTCTACATCAACGTGTAAAGCGAAGCTAGGTTTGCTTGTCGCATTGCTCCAATCTGCGAAACGCTCCAAAGCAGGTCTCCCATTGCACCAGAACCAGCCCTTTGGGACTGCATTGCCCGGAGTGCAGGCAGGCGGGAAAAATTCTTTTCGTCCCAAAGCGTCCATTGCGATCCACAATCGTCCACCGCTCCCATGCACCGGCGTTTGGTCTCTTTTTGTTCTTTCCTACACCCTTGCGATTCGCATAGCTTGTCCCGCGTCACCCAAGCCTAAGGTGGCGCTGAGTTGAAAATCTGATCGCACGGTCCGCAACGGCAATTTGAGAACCAACCCAACGTCGCGAGGGGACAAGCGGCAACGGTGACAGAACCTTGAAGCAAAGGAATCTGTCATGCCGAATATCGAACTACTTACCTGCCATGAGGTCATGCGCCTCACCGGCATTCGCAGCCGAACCACGATCTGGAGGCGCATCCGCCGTGGTGCCTTTCCTCACCCGATAGACATTGGTGGCGGACGTATCCGCTGGCGGTCTACGGATATCGATGACTGGATCGAAGCCCTCCCTCTGCGCCGCTATTGACCCCGCCAAGGCGGGCAATGGCCCGCAGAAAGATACTCCTAAATGCCCATCCGTTCACGGATCAAAACGGCCCTGCTGAAGCAAGGCTGGATCCTCGCCCGCGCTCCCATCGACGAAGAAGAGTGCACCGCTAAACTCGTCGAGCTGCTCATTGAAGACAATGCCGATGGGCGCGCCCGTCGCCACACACTACGGCCCTGGCTCTGGTACGAGCGCCCGGTCTTCGAGCGGTTCGAGGGCGATGATTGCAGTCTCACCGTCGAGGGGCCGATCTACAGGAGCCGGGACGGCACCGGGTATCCGCTTGGCAGCCAGCTTCGCACCGAATTCGGGTGGCTGGACCTCACACCGGAAGAGACCAACCTGCTCGCAGATGAGGTACGATCCGCCATCGACCTGGTCCTGCTTCGCTGGTTCGCACGCCCCGATATGGCGGAACGCCGGTTGTCCTCGCGCCAGTCCCGCGAACGCTATTTCGACGACCATGTCGCCCGCAATCTGATCCTGTCTGCGACGCCTCCTACGGCAAGCATGGAGCAAGACGCCCATGCCAAATGACCGGAGAAAGACTGGAGAAGGAAGGGGCCACGATACTGCGTATCGGACCCGTAATTTCCATACACACCCCACGCACGCGTGCATCAAGGATTTCTGCGGGTTTGACGGGATGCGAATAGCATCTCGCCCGCGCAGCAGGTCCCGGAGCCGCGCAATTCCGCCATTCTTCGCGATGGCGGATAGCATCTCTATCGGAGCGGAGCGATGAGCGCGCGGGCGCAGACGGTGCGCCTCAGCCCGTCGCAATACCGGGTGCTGGCCGACTTCGCCAGGCGGCGTGGTCTAAGCGACTACGCCATGCTGGCGCGGGTCGTGGAAGCAGGCTTTCTCGCCATGCTCCACGGCACCGACAAGGAGACCGATCTTGCCGAACTGGCGCGCGAGATCGGGGCGATATCGGAGCGCCTGGCCGAGGCCGAACGGGTACTCGACCGGACCCTGTTCACAGCCTGTGCGGCCTACGCTTATGCCCGCCACGCCGCACTGGGAACGAAGAAAGCGGACGAGACAATCGCAGCCGAAGCGCGCGCCGCATTCGAGCGCCAGCGCTCGCTTGCCCTGGAGATCGAACCATGAATACCGGCGTCGATTTTGTCACCCGCGCCCACGCGCTGTGGCGCGTGCGCATGGCCCAATGGCAGCAACGCCTGCGCTTCTTCTCCACGCTGTCTCTGTGCGCAACGGGGGCCGGTGCGATCATCGCGCCGCAGTTCCTGCTGATGCCCGAAGAGATCAAGGTCGCGATGCAGTGCATGCTAGCGAACCTGATCGCCTTGCTCGGCCAGATTGTTGGCAAGGACCTCAACATGAATGTGTCGATGGACGGCCAGAGCTGGATGGTTTCAGCCTCCGGCTTTGCCAGCGATCCATTCATTGCCGAAACGTTCTGGAAAGCGATAAAGGTATCGGGCGCAGGGGCCTTTATCGGTTTGGCAGTCGGCATGCTGGCTGTCTGGCTGATCCAGCGCACCATGTCTGCACAGGGCA
>JAZBPE010000247.1:0-2448 GCA_036353345.1 Erythrobacter sp.
GCTGGAAATGCAGCGCTTCATCGCCGCGCACGACCTCATCGAACGTTTCCGGATGAACCCGAAATTCCCGTTCAATTCTATAACGCTCCAGCGGATGCTGGTCGCCGCCGACCAGGACGGGCGCGGGGTGCAGTTTGCCGAGGCGCTGTTGCCCGCGATCTGGGAGCAAGGCGTCGATCCGACCGATCCGGAGGCGCTGGGCGCGGCGGTGAGCGCGGCGGGCTTTGATGCGGGCGACCTGTTCGCGCGCGCGCAGAGCGACGAGGTCAAGCAGGGCCTTGCCGCCAACACGGATCGCGCGGTCGAACGCGGCGCCTTCGGCATCCCGACCATGTTTGTGGGGCCAAAGGGCGGCGACACCGAGATGTTCTTCGGCAAGGAACGACTGGGGCAGGTGGAAGCGCAACTGGCCAGAGGTTGAATCTGGCGCGCATTTCTTGGAGATTCACCGAAGGGCAAGCGATGCGACTTCGCCATGGGATCGTCTGCTGAAGGGGGGAAAGAGCCGATGAAATCAGCAATGGCTTGCTTTCGAAAGACGGCGCTTGCCGGTGCCGTGCTGGTCGTGGCGTCGGCAGCAGCCTTGCCTGCCCTCGGTCAGGGCGGGCAAGACCCTAGGAACCCGGATTATTCCAGCGCCGATGCGCTTTCCGGCAAATGCAACGTAAGCATTGTCGTTGGTGAAGACGGTCGGGCAGCCGGGCGGCCCAAGGTCACGTGCCAGTCTGCGACGGCCATCAAAGCCGTTTCGAATTCCGTTGATGAAATTCGCTTCGGCGAAAGCGCATCGCAGCTCGCACCAAACGGTTCGCGGATTTCCTTTCTGTGGTCGTTCAGCGAACCAGTTCCGGTTGACACACTTCCCCGCGTATCGCTCGGCGGGCTGGGTGTCCGTAAGCCGCCACCCGTGCGTGATGGGAAAGACGGACTTTGCAGGATCTATTTGACGACGCTCGAATCCACTGGTTTCGGCCCCGATTATCCGTTTGCCGAATGTTCGCACCCCATACTTGAGCCCGTGGCCGAGAGTTTCGCCTACGAAATGCTTCCGGCCTGGCGCGAAATGAACCTGCCCCAGCAGAATCATCTCGAGCTCGAGGTCCGGTTGATTTTCGATGGCGCGAAAGCCGAACCCTTGCCGCCGCCTCGTGTCGCCAAGTCCTCCCGATCGGTTCCTCGACAAGGTCAGCCAGCGCCAGCTCGTCCCCGGCCTGCCGCCGCGGCGCCTGCGTCTCAGCCCGCCTCGCTGACAAGCCGTATCTTCGCCAAGTATGAGAGCGTAAAGCCAGTCGCCCGCTACGACGTGCTTCTCACCAGCAGCTTCGACCCCTTCCTTACCTTGGAAGACGGGTTCAAGGATCGCGCTCTCGCAGAATTCGGCAAAGCCGGTTTCAACACCGTCATGGACAATGGCGACTCATTCCGCGCTTACGCCACCGCCCGGGCCAGTGCTGATATCTTTCACAAGGGACGATCAGCCAAGATCGTGATCCAAGGCTGCGACGGGCGGGAATTCAGGCGGGAAGTGACGGGATCGCTCAAGGGCAAGCGCGGTCGCGATCGGACCAAGGCGATGACAAAGCGTTCAGAAAAGGCGCTGAAGGAGATTCGCAAAGACAAGGCAGCGCTTCGTTCGTTTCTCGCCAGTCAGCCCGAATGCCCGACCTTTACGCTCGCACGCGCATTTTACGAGGACCCCGAGGTGACCGCCCGGTTCCGCCCCGCCGATGTCCTGGCGCACAGCCGCGTGAACGATGATGTCTTGATGCTCCTGCTGGGACGCTACGCAATACTGTCGGAGTATGCCGGCACCGTCGCAACGAATGGCGGGCGAGTGTCGATCCGCGATTATGCGAATTATCGCATGTTGCGGGCCTTTCACGAGATGCGCGGCAGACTGGAAGCGCTCGATCCCGACTGGTTCGGCAAGAAGCGCGCTCAAACGCGAACCATCAACCGCCGTTCGGGCAATCCCAAAGACAGGTATTTCATGTCCGGCAAGACCGATCTGGGCGGTTCGCTTGTGCGAGGCGATCCCGATTTGCTCGAATGGTCGATCGAAATGGGACTGCTCGACGCACCCACGCTGCTGACCAAGCATCAGGTCAAGCGGGACAGCCCGGCATTTGCGCTTCTCTCGAGCAAGGGAGAGAGCGTGAAAATCGATGCGGCATTACTTCTCAACGCCTATGACACGGGCAACACCCGCGTGCTGGAACAGGCCATTGCAGCCAGGGCGCCGCTGCGCTTCACGGTTGCCGGCAAGAGCCACGATCTCTTCGCCCGTGCGCTGATCGACGGGAAATTCGATCTGTTCAGCAAGATGGCCAGATACTGGGACGTGAACCGCAAGATTCCCTTCACGGACGGCGGTCACACTTATCTCATGCACTACATGACGCCGTCGGTCAGGCGGTTCGACAAGATCTTCCGGGGGCAGCCGCGCTA
>JAZBPE010000248.1:0-2729 GCA_036353345.1 Erythrobacter sp.
GACGCTCGCTCACCCCGTGATGCTCTCGGGCATGGGCGACGGCTTCCCGCTTAGCGCCGGGCGTTACCATTTTTTTGATGCCAGATCCTTCAACACCGCGTTGTCCAGCATCGCTTCGGCCAGCAGCTTCTTGAGCCGCGAGTTCTCCTCCTCGAGCGATCGCAGCCGCCGGGCCTCAGACACATCCAGGCCGCCGAACTTCGACTTCCACTTGTAGAACGTCGCCGAGCTGATCCCGTGACGGCGGCAGACCTCCGCCGTCGACATCCCAGCTTCCTGCTCCTTCAAGATCGCAATGATCTGCTCTTCGTTGAACCTGCTCCGCTTCATATCGTCCGACTCCTTGCGTCAGACTCTACCAAAAAGCGGTCACATTTCAGGGGAGCACGTCAATCGGGTGGTTGACGACGCCCGTCGTCAATTACGGATGGGAAGTCAGCGTGATGGCCCACCTGCGCACGACCACCGCCTACGAGGATTTCGAGACGGGCAAGCTCATCGACGAGCTGGACTTGTAGCCCCTACCCCGCCCCCGGCTTCGCCTAATATGACTTGGGCAGGTCCAGCACGCGTTCGGAAATGTAGTTCAGGATCATCTGCGGGCTGACCGGAGCAAGCCGCGGGATCATCACTTCGCGCATGTAGCGCTCTACATGGTATTCCTTGGCATAGCCCATGCCGCCGTGCGTCATCACGGCCGCTTCGCAAGCGTGAAAGCCGGCTTCGGCTGCAAGGTATTTGGCGGCATTGGCATATGCTCCGCAATCCTCTCCCGCGTCGAACTTGCCCGCCGCCTTGTGGAGCATGAGCGTTGCCGCTTCCAGTTCCATCCACGCTTTTGCGAGCGGGTGCTGGATCGACTGGTTCTGGCCGATGGGGCGGCCGAAAACCTCGCGCTCCTTCGCATAGGTTCTTGCCCGGGCCAAAGCCGCACGTCCAAGGCCGACGGCCTCGGCACCCAACAGGATGCGCTCCGGGTTCAGCCCCTGCAGGATGATCTTGAAGCCATCGCCTTCCGCCCCGATCCGGTCCTCTTCGGGAATGAAAAGATCACTGATGAACACGGTGTTGGAGCCGACCGCCTTGCGCCCCATCTTGGGGATCAGCCGCGTCTCGATCTTCTCGCGGTCGAGCTTGGTGAAGAACAGGGAAAGCCCCTGCGATTTCTTCGTCACCTCCTCCAGCGGGGTGGTACGGGCGAGCAGCATGATTCTGTCCGCCACATGGGCATTGGTGATCCACACCTTCTCGCCGTTTACGCGGTAACCGCCTTGTTCGCGTACGGCGCGGGTCTTCAGCCGCGTCGTATCGAGGCCGGTATTCGGCTCCGTCACGCCGAAGCACATCTTTTCCTCGCCCGAGAGGATCGGCGGGATCATGCGCTGTTGCTGTTCTTCGGTGCCGAACCGGGCAATCGGCTCGAGGCTGAATACCGGACCATGGATGCTGGACGCGGCCGCCATGCCGCCGCCGGATTCGGAGACGGCCTGAACCATGATGGCGGCTTCGGTTATCCCCAGCCCGGCCCCACCGACGCTTTCCGGCATGGCGATACCCAGCCAGCCAGCCTTAGCCATGGAGCGATGGAATTCCGCGGGAAATTCACCGCTTTCGTCATGCTCCAGCCAATAGTCTTCGGGAAACTGCGAGCAATGCCTGAGCACCGCTTCGCGAATTTCCAGTTGGTTGTCGGTCAGATCGATATCCATGCTCGCACGCCTTTTCCGTGTCGCTACGAGGCCGCACTATGGCGAGCATCCGGCAAGGGCAATCGGGGTAGGAAGCGATATCGGCGGGGCGAAGTCGCCGTCGATTGGCTTTGCCGGTGCGATGATCTAGCCCGGTCGCATTATGGAGACTTCTTACCAGAGCGAAGCGCCCCACGGCCCGCTGGCGGGCGTCCGCGTCGTCGATCTGACCGCGATGATATTCGGCCCCTACGCGACACAGATCATGGCGGATTTCGGGGCCGACGTGATCAAGGTGGAATCGCCGGGCGGCGATGCCACGCGCTATATCAACGCGGGCTTGTCCGAAGATCTGGGCGGCATCTTCACCAACATCAATCGCGGCAAACGCAGCGTGGAGCTGGACCTTCGCTCCGAAGAACATCGCGAGGTTCTGCGCGCCCTGATTGCGGAGGCCGACGTCTTCATCCATTCGATGCGCGGGAAGGCCATTGCGAAACTCGGTTTCGACTATGACGCCGTGAAGGCCATCAAGCCCGATATCGTCTACACCAATTGCTACGGCTATTCGCGGCGCGGACCGGACGGCGACAAGCCTGCCTATGACGATACGATCCAGGCCGAATGTGGCATTTCGCATACGCAGGGCCTGATGAACGGCGAGCCCGGCTTTGCCGCCACCATCATGGCCGACAAGGTGGCTGGCCTCCATGCCCTCTACGCCACGCTGGCCGCGCTGTTCCACCGCTCCCGGACCGGTGAAGGGCAGGAAGTGGAAGTGGGCATGTTCGAAGCGATGAGCAGCTTCATGCTGGTGGAGCATGCCGGTGGGATGCTTTTCGATCCTCCTATCGGCCCGGCGCATTATCACCGTGCCGTATCGAGGAACCGCAAGCCCTATCGCACGAAAGATGGTCATGTCGCCGCGCTGATCTACAACGACAAGCACTGGAATGCCTTCATGGGTGCGCTGCAACCCGATTGGCAGAGCGAGGACTACTCCACCCTGAAAAAGCGCGCGCAGCATATCGACCGCATCTA
>JAZBPE010000249.1:0-16481 GCA_036353345.1 Erythrobacter sp.
CCACGAGGTCCGCAGCCTTGACCGCTGTAACGAGCGTTTCGTGCATCCCAGTGCCCATCGCGGTTTCGACAAGATTGGCCTCGGCATGCATGCTTGCATCGGCATGGTGATCGGCAAGCGCCGGGGTATTGACGACCAACGCGCCAGTCGCGGCGAGCGCGAGGGCAATGGTCTTGCGGAAAGATTGGGTCGGTGCGGTCAAAGTCATTCTCCTGTGTCGGCAAGCCGCCCCCGAACTTGCGTGAAAGCTACGCCCAGCGCTGACATAGAGATGCAGGTTTTGCGCGGTTCCCTGCGCAATTCGCGACGGTGTGTCTCTGGCGCTCGATGAGCCGTTCCAGGTTCAGACCGGTGCGAACGTACCTTCGGCAACCACCGGTCCGGCATCGACGCCTTCCGGCTTGCCTCCGATCGGTTCGCGCGTAAGCACAAGACTTGCGCCATTGCGCATGGCGGTCATCATTTCGTCGTTGAGCGGCAAGCGGCGATCCGTGCCGGGCTGCACCACGCCGAGCGAGCGGAGCAAGCCACCATCGGCTGGTACCAACCACAATTCGTGGTCGTGCACCCCATCGCTTTCCAGCCCGGCGGCCGAGACCAGCATTGCCTCACGCTCCGGCAGATAGGTCACTCCAAGCCTCAGCGGCGTATCGAGTATCGGAAGCGAAGCAACAAGCGGCTCGGCGGCGGTTGCGGCCACCTTCGAAGTCTCGCCGCTGTCCAGCGAGTCTTGCATGGGCGCAAAGATGATCAGCGCAAACGCCACTGCTGCCGCTATTGAGGTTAGCGCCGCGGTCCATTTCCATTGCCGCACCTTCGCATCGAGCACCGCGACCTGCGCATCGGCGGACCCCGCGCGCGCTGCGCCGAGCTGCGCAATCTCACGTTCGATCCTTGGCCATACCGCCGAGTCCGGTTCGGCGCCCGGCATTTGATCGGTGAGCGGCGCGAACCAATTGTCCCACCATGTCCTGCGCCAGGCGAACCGGGGATCGGTTGCAAGCGCGCCGCGCGCTTCCATAAGCTCTTCGCCCTCGAGCAGCCCGAGCGCATGTTCAGCGGCGATCAAGGGCACGTCGCGCTGTGCTTCGTCGAATTCGTCTGTGCCCGCACTCATGACCGTTCGCTCGCTTCCAGACAGACGCGCAGCTTCATCAGTCCACGGCGAATCCAGCTCTTCATGGTCCCCAGCGGGACATCGGCGCGCTCGGCAAGCTGGGCATAGGTGTACCCATCGAAAAAGGCGCTGCGGATGTGCGACCGGGTATTTTCATCGAGTGTTTCGAGGCATTTGTAGATCTGCGCATCGCGCTCGGCATCGACCAGCAAGGCATCGGCGAGCGGCATGGTATCGGGAAGCGGTGCAGCCTCCTCCACCGCAACGGCGCCGCCGCGCACCTTGCCCACGCGCAGCCGATCGATCGCGCGATTGCGCGCGAAGGTCGCCAGCCAGGAAATGGGGCTCGCCCGTTCCGGATCGTAGCGGTCGGCGCGCTGCCACAGATTTACATATACGTCCTGCAAAGCGTCTTCCGCCTCCTTCCGGTCGCCCAATATACGAAAGCAAATTCCGTAGAGCTTCACCCGGGTGGCGGTGTAAATTTCCTCGAGCGCGGCGCGATCCCCGTCGGCGAGCCGCACCATGGCGGCGCGCAGCCGCTCACGCGCCAGTGCCGCTGAGTCATCGCCGTCGGCCGCCATCAGCGCACGAATCTCAGCGGTGCTGGCCATCGTGGGTTGCGCCATCGGTGTTGGTCGGGAAAACGGTCGAGCAAGGATTAGCCCCTTTCCGGCGTGTCAATTGCCGAGCGTTGACGCCTTCGTCAATGGCGCGTCGACCGCTAGCGACAGCCGCATGGATGGGCTCATTCATAAATGCAGCCATCGAGCCGCTCGGCACGAACGTGACCGAGCCGCGCCTCAATCGTATTGCCGTGCCGCGCAAGCCAGCCGCGTGGTGTCTTGACATCGCGCGACTTGGGATCGGGCAGGGCCACCGCCATACGGCTCGCTTCATCGGGAGAAAGGCGCGCCGCGCTATGCCCGAAATAGCGCTGAGCCCCGGCTTCAGCGCCGTAAGTTCCGATGCCGGTCTCTGCGACGTTGAGATAGACCTCCATGATGCGGCGCTTGCCCCAGATATTCTCGATCCAGAAGGTGAACCACGCCTCCAGCCCTTTTCGAAACCAGCCGCCTCCCTGCCACAGGAACACGTTCTTTGCGGTCTGCTGGCTGATTGTCGAGGCCCCGCGCTTCCGCCCCCCTTGCCTTCGCTCCTCCAGGGCCTTCTCGATCGCCTCGGTATCGAAGCCCGAATGCTCGCAGAACTTGGCATCTTCTGCCGCGATCATTGCGGCGACGAGGTTGGGATCGATGTCGGAGAGCGGCTCCCAATCCTTGGTAAAGCCATTCTCGTCCATCAGCATGGTCGCCGTAACGGGCGGAGGCAGGAAACTGAACGCGATGACCGCGAAAAGGCTCAATCCGATGAACCACAGGACGATCTGTGCGAGAATGCGGGCAAAGAAGCGAAGCATGGCTTTTGGTTAGGCGGGGCAGTGTCGTTGGGCAAAAGAAAACCCTCCCCGGATCGCTTCCGGAGAGGGTCTTGGTGATACTGACCTTCGGTAGGGGTTACGCCATGCCGGGAAGCAAGCGGTCCCCTGCTATGCGCTGCATGGCTTTCTGCAGCTTCTCGAATGCGCGCACTTCGATCTGGCGAATGCGTTCGCGCGACACGTCGTAAACCTGGCTCAGTTCTTCGAGCGTCTGCGGCTTTTCGGTCAGGCGGCGTTCGGTCAGGATGTGCTGCTCACGCGCATTCAGCGACTGCATCGCTTCCCCCAGCATTTCGTGTCGCACCTGCGCCTCTTCCGCATCGGCTACCGTTTCGTCCTGCAGCGGGCTGTCATCGGTCAACCAGTCCTGCCATTCGCCCGAACCCTCTTCGCCATTGCGCATCGGCGTGTTGAGCGAACCGTCGCCGCCCATCATCATTCGCCGGTTCATGTTGACGACTTCCTGTTCGGGAACGCCAAGATCGGTTGCGATTTTGTTCACATCCTCGGGCGAGAGATCGGTGTCCTCGTAAGCCTCGAGCTGCTTCTTCATCCGGCGAAGATTGAAGAACAGCTTTTTCTGTGCTGCCGTGGTGCCCATTTTCACGAGGCTCCACGAACGCAGGATATATTCCTGGATCGAAGCCTTGATCCACCACATCGCATAGGTGGCGAGACGGAACCCGCGCTCCGGCTCGAACTTCTTGACGCCTTGCATCAAGCCCACATTGCCTTCCGAAATGAGGTCGGAAACCGGCAGGCCATAGCCGCGATAGCCCATCGCGATCTTGGCGACGAGCCGCAGGTGGCTCGACACAAGCTGCGCAGCCGCTTCGGGGTCTTCGTGTTCCTCGTAGCGCTTGGCCAGCATGTATTCCTGCTCGGCGGTAAGCACGGGATATTTCTTGATCTCCGACAGGTAGCGGTTGAGGCTCTGTTCGCCGCTGAGTGCGGGGACCGATGATGATTTGGATTTGGCCACTTTCGTCCTAACCTTTCTAGCGTCGACCTTTCATGTCGGACCCCTGATGGGCATCCGGCCATTTCGGCCACAGGGTTACATTTTCTCGGGTCTGTCTTATATACGTTGGGTGCGCCTATTTGGCTGCAACGCTTATCGATCCAAACGGGCTAGTTGGTCGATCAGTTCCGCCATATCTTTGGGTAGTTCGGCGCGAAACATCAGATTTTCGCCGGTAACCGGATGATCGAAGCCTAGCTGCGCTGCATGCAACGCTTGGCGCGAAAAGTCCAGTTGCCCCAGCAGCGGCTTTACCATTTTGGGACTACTTCCGTATAACGGATCCCCTAATAACGGATGACCGATTGATGCGCAGTGAACGCGCACCTGATGCGTCCGCCCGGTTTCCAGCCGACATTCGATGAGCGCACTGTGCGCCAAGCGTTGTTTGACCTCGTAATGCGTAACGGCATGTTTGCCGCGTGAGGAATCCTTGGCCAGCACAGCCATTTTCTTTCGATTGCGGTCCGAGCGGCCCATCCGCGCATCGATGGTGCCTTGCGCGGGGGCGGGATGGCCTGCACAAACCGCCAGATAACGCCGATGAACGCTGTGTGCGGCGAACTGGCGTGCAAGGCCCTCATGGGCCGCATCGGACTTCGCTGCGACAATCAGCCCGGAGGTGTCCTTGTCGATCCGGTGGACGATGCCCGGACGCGCGACACCGCCAATTCCGGAGAGTTGTCCCCCACCTGTGGTTGCGCAATGGTGCAGCAGCGCATTGACAAGCGTTCCGTCGGGATTGCCGGCTGCGGGATGGACGACGAGGCCCGCAGGCTTGTCCACCACGACAAGATGCACGTCTTCGTATATAATGGTGAGGGGTATGTCCTGAGGCTGCGCTTGAGGTGAGACGGCTGACGGGAGAGTGATGGTAAAGGCGGTGCCGGACGCGACCTTTTGGGACGGCGCAAGTGCCTTGGCTCCGCCCACCATCACCTGTTCCTGAGCGATCAAAGCCTGAATTCGCGCGCGCGAAAGCTCGGTCGCTTCGGCCAGGGCGCGGTCCAGCCGCGCGGCAGCGGGCAGGGTGCCGTTAAGGGTGCGATGCTCCATCGGCGCTCTTCTAAACGTACGATCACCGCCTGTCGAAACCTCGCGTTTCGAACTATGATCTTCGTATGGTCGAAGTTCGCACTACGGTTGCCCGCACAGCACTTGCCGCCATGCGCGTTGCTGCGCAGGAGGCGTTTCCGCTTGAGGCTTGCGGTATTCTGTTCGGGTCTCGGACCCATATCGAAACGTTGCGCCAAGCCGCCAATGTCCATCCCGAGCCGCACGCGCGCTTCGAGATCGATCCGCAAGCGCTGATTGCAGCGCACCGGGCCGCGCGTGAAGGCGGGCCTCCGATCACAGGCTATTTTCATTCGCACCCGTCAGGCCAAGCGCAGCCATCTGTGACGGATCAGGAACTTTCGGCAGGAGACGGGATGCTCTGGGCCATAGCGAGCGCGCATCATATCGCCTTTTGGCGCGACGAACCGGGGGGATTTCGTCTTGTCCCCTATCGGGCCGTGTGACGAGGGAAAGCCTCCCTTCGCTACTGTGTGCGTGCCGTGCGACATGCAGGTGATGCACCGCTGGCGAAGCTGAGCGATTGCGCCTAGGACGCCGATCGCATCAAAGCACATTGATTCAATTCCCCGGACCAGACTGAATGACATCCCAGACCGATCTTGCCGCGCTTCTGTGCTCCCGCCTGTGCCACGACCTCCTCTCTCCCGTAGGGGCGCTTTCCAATGGCCTTGAACTGCTTGCCGACGAGGACGACCCGGAAATGCGCGCCAGTTGCATCGACCTGCTTGAACAAAGCGCCAAAAAGAGCACCGACAAGCTCAAGTTCTTCCGGCTTGCCTTTGGTGCAGCAGGTGGTTTTGGCGACATCGTGCCAGTCGATGAGGCGAAGGAAGTGATCGCCGCGCTCGCGGGGGATGCCAAGGGAGTCGAGCTCAATTGGGCTGTCGCGGAAGCGAGTTTGCCCAAGCCCGCGGTCAAGGTGCTGCTCAACCTCTCGCAAATCGCGCTCGATGCACTGGTGCGCGGCGGCACGCTCGATATCGGGGCGGAAAAGCGCCCTAGCGATTTTGGTGGCAACCACGTCGAGATCGTGGCGCGCGCAAGCGCCGAGCGGCTGGCCTTTGACAAGACAATCGGCAGCGCGCTCCAGGGGGAACTCGGAGCCCACCAGATCACCAGCCGCACCGCCGCTGCTCACATGGTCGCCCTGCTCGCAGAAGAACTTGGCGGCGGCCTGCAATACAAGCTGACCGATGACGCGCTGGTCCTTGGCGCGATCATTCCGGAGCCGGAAGGCATGATCGGATGAGCCGTCCTTACGAAGACTTTCGTATTGGTGAGCTGGTTGACGCGGTCGTGCGTTCGCCAAATTTCGACGAGCGCAAGAAACCGATCACCATGGTTGTGCTGCATTACACCGAGATGCAGCCGGTCGAGCAGGCGCTTGGCAAACTGACCAACCCCGAGAGCGGAGTTTCTGCGCACTACCTGATCGGCGAAGGCGGCGTAGTAACGCAGCTGGTCGCTGAACAGGATCGCGCCTGGCATGCCGGTGTGTCCTTCTGGCGCGGCGAGAAGGACGTGAACTCGGCCAGTATCGGAATCGAGCTTGACCATCCCGGCCATGCGGGCGGCTATCGCGAATTTTCCGAAGCGCAATTCGAAAAGCTGGTCCCTCTGCTAGCGCGGATCGTCAAGGACCATGATATTCCGCGCGCAAACGTGGTCGGCCATTCGGACGTCGCGCCTTTGCGCAAAACCGATCCAGGCGAACTGTTTCCCTGGGATCGCCTTGCACAGTATGGTCTGTGCCTGCCGCGCCCGACGCAGTTCGAGAAAGGCAATCCGTTCCCCAATGACGGTGCGTTTATTCTTGGTCTCGAACGCTACGGCTACGATATCACGGAAGGGCGCAAAGCCATCGAGGCGTTCGAGCGGCGCTGGCGTCCCGAAAAGGTCGCTGGCAAGCCCGACGCGCAACTGGGCGCGATCCTGTGGCACCTGTTGCTCGAACGCGATCAGGGCCGGACACGCTGATCGGACGAGTCCGGAGCCGAGCGGGAGCGGGGGCGCAGGCGGCAATCGAGGGCAGGGGCCGTCAAGCTTCCCTTACGGTGTGCATCTGTATAAAGCAGCAGGCGCATCGGGGGGCCGAGGCAGCCGCGTGGTCCGCAAGGGTCGCGAGGAAAGTCCGGGCTCCACGAAACGAGGGCGGCGGGTAACGCCCGCCCGCCTCGGACTTCGCGTCCGTAGGTGAGGGAAAGTGCCACAGAGAGCAAACCGCCGATGGCGCGCACCGCATGGTGTTCGCACAGGCAAGGGTGAAAGGGTGCGGCAAGAGCGCACCGGGGCGTTGGTAACAGCGCCCGCATGGCAAACCCCGCCCGGAGCAAGGCCAAATAGGGGTCTCGCGCCGCTCGATCTTCGGATGCGGCGGCAGGCGTGTTTCGCGCCGAGAGACCCGGGTTGGCTGCTGGAGCCGTCTGGCAACAGGCGGCGCAGATGAATGGCTGCCACCGCGCGGCCGGTCCGGGCTGGAGCGATCCGGTCAAGATACCGCGTGCGGAGACAGAACCCGGCTTATGACGCCCCCCGATGTATCTTGCCGAGCGCTACCGTCCCGCTATTCGAGCCGGGTGTCGTTGCGCTACCGCTCCGCTCCTTGAGCGCGGTTCACGCCGTCTGCGTCGCCGGCGTGCCGACATTGAAGCTCGGCTCGCTCCTGAGCCCCCATGGCAGACCAGCCCCATTTAAATATCGCCCAAACTGCTCGGGCAGGCACCCCATCCATGCGCGATGATATCGACCTCCTCGTGGGCATATAGAGGAAAAACGCTGCATGCCTCGCCATGGTCGTCGAAGGGAGACCGCGCGGCGTTTGGGAGCCATCGCCGTGATCCTGATTGGGCAGGTGTTTTCGCTGCAACGCATCGCTTGCATGCCACCGATAGGAAACATCAATCCGAGCGGGCAAGGGATGAAGCCCGCACGAACGACCAGAGGTCTCACCCGGTTTCACCAGTCCTCTGCTCGCCGCGATCCGGCGCCGCTTTTTGCACACCTGCATCGGCGTGCTCGGGCACAGGGAAGGCGTAGGGTCCGTCAGGCACACAGACGGCCAGCAGTGCCAGCCTGTTAGGGCAATGGGAAAAATGGACAGCGGGCCAACTTGGCAATCAGGCAGGCCGTGGCAATCTCTTGCTCAAGCTAGGGCGGCGCACAAGCGATCGCGCCTCTGGCTCGGTACCCTCAACCCGGAACCGCACGCGTGCGATATCGTTCAGCGTTCATGAGAGGTCCTGCCCACCGTGAGCGCCCGTTCACTCAGCGCGTCGCCATTGTTCTCGCGGTCGTGCTTCAGATCGGCGCGACTTTTCTCCCGCAACTGGGGTTCGGGGAGCCGATCGGGGAACGCTCCGACGCGGTACGAACGCTGATAACGCCGATTGGCTGGACATTCGCGATCTGGGGGCCGCTCTTCCTCGGATCGGCAGCCTTCGCGGTCTGGCAGGCGATGCCCGGACAGCGTCGAAGCGCGCTGCTCGATCGTATTGCATGGCCCGCCGCCATTGCGCTTGCGGCACAAGGGGTGTGGGCAATCTACACGCAGTTTGCCGCGCTTACCTTCGTATCGGCGCTCATCATTCTGACCTCGCTTGTCGGACTGCTCATATGTTTTCGTGCCTTATCGAAAGCAGCAACGCTCAGCGCGGGCGAGCGCTGGATTGCCGCACTGCCTCTGAGCGCGCTTGCCGCTTGGCTGACGGCGGCGAGCATTGTGAATATTTCCGCCACTCTGGTGTATCACGGCGTAGCCGAAGGCGGCTTCTCGCAGCCTGAGATCGCGGCGGGAATGATTGCGGTGGGCGGTATCATCGCGGGGCTTGCGAGCTACCGTTCGCGCGGCAATCCCTGGTATGCGCTCGCCTTTATCTGGGCGCTGTTCGGCATTTATTCACGCGGTGGCGAGGCCGAAATGCTGGTTGCCGCCGCCACCATCGGCGCCGGGATTTTCGTTGCGGCGAGCTGTTTGTCCGCGCTCGCCAAACCGGATAACCGCCGCCACTGGATCGGCATCTAGCTGCGCCCGACGCTCACATAGGAAAAACCGGCAGCACGCACGTCCTCGGGACTGTAGATGTTGCGCAGGTCAACCAGCGCCGGTTCCCTGACCAACGACTTTACCCGCGCGAAATCAAGCGCGCGAAACGCGTCCCACTCCGTCACGATGGCTACCACGTCGGCGCCTTGGATTGCGGCATACGGATCGGAGCACATCATCACTTCGGGCATTAGCGGCTTTGCAAGCTCCATACCCTCAGGATCATAGGCAGCAACCTCGACCCCTGCATCGCTGAGCGTTTGCGCAATTGCGATCGCCGGGCTGTCGCGCATGTCGTCAGTGTTGGGCTTGAACGTAAGCCCGAGCAGCGCCGCCTTCTTGCCGCGCGCGACTTCCGGCCCGCCCAGCGCCTCGACCACCTTGCGACCCATCGCACGCTTGCGGGATTCGTTCACCTTCACGACCGCTTCGATGATGCGGGTCGGACTGTCATAATCCTCCGCAGTCTTCAGCAGCGCAAGCGTATCCTTGGGAAAGCACGATCCGCCATAGCCCGGCCCGGCATGCAGGAACTTGGAGCCGATGCGATTGTCCATACCGATCCCGCGCGCGACGTCCTGCACGTTGGCACCAACCTTCTCGCACAGATCCGCCATCTCGTTGATGAAGGTTATCTTGGTCGCAAGGAAGGCATTGGCTGCATACTTGATCAGCTCGCTGGTCCGGCGCGAGGTGAACAGGATCGGCGATTCGTTGAGGAAGAGCGGGCGGTAGACCTCGCGCATCACCGCGCGCCCGAAATCGTCCTCCGCCCCGATCACGATCCGATCGGGCCGCTTGAAGTCGGCAATCGCTGCACCTTCGCGCAGGAATTCGGGATTGGAGACGACGGCAAAGCGGTGCGACGTGCCGGTATCGCTGATGATCCGTTCGACTTCGTCACCGGTGCCAACGGGCACGGTCGACTTGGTGACCACGACCGCTTCGCCGGTCAGGTTGTCGCCCACTTCGCGCGCGACTTCGTGAACGAAGGTGAGGTCGGCGTGGCCATCGCCGCGGCGACCGGGTGTGCCCACGGCGATGAAGATCGCGTCAGCGTCCGCGATCCCTTCGCCGAGCCTTGTGGTAAAGGACAGGCGCCCGGCTGACACATTGCTCGACACCAGCGTATCGAGACCCGGCTCATAGATCGGCATCACACCATCGTGCAGCCGGTCGATCTTGCCCTGGTCCTTGTCGATACACACAACGTCGTGGCCGAAATCGGCAAAGCACGCGCCCGAGACAAGGCCGACATAGCCCGATCCCACCATCGCAATTTTCACGGCTCGTTAGCCCCCCATGGTGTCGCTAGACGGCGCGCCCGGGGGCCGCACCGCACGCGGAAATGCTCTCACCCCTGATCCTCAACCGATCAGGCAGTCTCGATACGGATCGTGCCATCGTCCCGGGCCACCGCCTGGATCGTACGACGTCGAGCGCCTTCGAGCACCAGCGCCGTAAGCACACCTGAGCGAAAAGCGCCAGTGTCTATGCCGATCCGGTTCCCGCAATCGGCGACGTCGTCATATATGGTATGGCCGTGCACCACGACCTTGTCGAGCGGCTCCTCCCAATTCAAAAACCGATCGCGGATCCACAGCATATCGCTGCGCTTTTGTTCTTCCAGCGGACGTTCGGGATCGATCCCGGCATGAACGAAGAGGTAATCCCCCGCGACGATATATTCCTCGAAGGAGGCGAGATATTCGCGGTCCTCGATCGGAACGATCCGGGGCAGGGCTTCGAACAATTCCTCCAGAGTAGCGGTGAGGAAGGCCTTGCGATCCATCCCGTAGCTCAGCACGGTCTCGCGCCCGCCATGCTTGAGGAAATGGCGCAAGGCTTCGGGCTTTTCGAAGGAATGGAGAAACATTTCTTCGTGGTTGCCTGCCAGCACGCGCACCGATCGTTCGGCCTGCCAGGCCCTGGTCCAGTCGATCACTCCTGCGCTGTCCGGCCCCCGATCGACGAGGTCGCCCAGCAGGACGACATGCGATTGTGCGGCTGGTGCGCTGGCATCGTCGTTCTCGATCGCTTCGATCAGCGCGCGGTAGAGGTCGAGGCGGCCATGAATATCGCCGATGACGTAATAGCGCGTGCCCGGCGGCACGGCGGCGGCAACTGCAGGCAGCGCGACCGGCTCCTTGGTCGAGAACATGTTACGAAGGGAGTTGAGCACGAAGTTCGAGTTGTCCTTTGGGCTACGGAAATTCAAGGGGAGGCGTTATAGAGCGCGCCGGCGGCTGAACCAAGCGTGACGTAGCCAGCGCGCTTATTGAATTTAGCCCGGGATCCTTAATTTCCGGCCGCTTCGTTTTGCCCCCCGCCGCTACCCCCCAAGAAGCTGGTTGTGCATTTTTCGAGCAACAAGGGTGGGCGCAGCGCCGGTCAGCGGTTAGTTCAGCACGTCATGACAACATTTCTTCACATCATGCTGCGCGTTACCGATCCGCAGGCAACGATCGACTTCTTCAGGCTCATCGGACTTGAGGAAGTGCGACGCTTCGACGTCGAGGCCGGGCGGTTCACTCTCATTTTCCTTGCCGCGCCGGGGCAGGAGGGTCTGGCCGAGGTCGAGCTTACGCACAACTGGCCGCCCGAAGACGGGAGCGCGCCCGAACAATACGAGGGGGGACGCAATTTCGGTCATCTCGCCTATCGCGTCGCAGACATATATGCGACCTGCGACAAGCTGGCCAAAGCGGGTCATACGATCCACCGCCCGCCGCGCGATGGGTACATGGCCTTCGTCAAGACGCCTGACGGCGTATCGGTCGAACTGCTTCAGGATGGTCGGCTCGAACCCCGGGAACCCTGGGCTAGCATGGAAAACACTGGCAGCTGGTAATCGCGCCCCACGTACTGGCTTATGTCACGCGGCTCGGCTGCTGGCCCTGATCGTCGCACTCCTCAGCCGTATGCGTCGTGGTGAGGCGCAGGACGATAAAGCCGAGGATTGCCGATATGCCCGAGCCGGTCAGAATGCCGATTTTCGCTTCTTCAACGAATAGCGGCTGGTCCGGGAAAGCCAGCCCCCCGATGAACAGACTCATGGTGAAGCCAATGCCGCACAGTATCGAGATCCCCCAGATCTCCGGCCAGCTTGCATTTACCGGGCGCGGTGCGAACCCGGTCTTGTCCGCGACGAAAACGATAGTGAAGATACCGAGTTGCTTGCCTATGACGAGTCCTGCAGCGACAGCAATCGGGAGCGGGGCAATCAGCGCATCGGCGCCCATTCCGGCCAACGACACGCCGGCATTCGCGAACCCGAAGACCGGGACGACGAGATAGGCGCTCCATGGTGCAAGACCGTGTTCGAGCCGCTCCAGCATCGAATTGCCGTCGGGCCGCTGCAGCGGGATGGTAAGCGCAGCGAGGACGCCTGCAATCGTTGCATGAACCCCGGTATTGAGCACGCAATACCAAAGTACCAGCGCCATCAGCAGATAGGGCCATAGCATCCCGACACGCAGCCGGTTGAGGCCGATCATCCCGGCGAGGACCAGCGCCGAAGCGAGTAGCCAGGTCAACTTGATCGTAGGTGTGTAGAACACCGCAATCACCAGGACCGCGCCGATATCATCGACAATCGCGACGGTCAGCAGGAACAGACGCAAGGATGCTGGGACGCGGTTGCCCAGAAGGCCCAAGACGCCCATCGCGAAGGCGATATCCGTGGCGGCAGGGATCGCCCAGCCCCGTGTCAGATCGCCTCCGCCCGAGACTGTCACGAACACGATGGCGGGCACTCCCATTCCGGCAATCGCCGCAACCATCGGAAGGCGCCGTGCCGCCGGGTCCGAAAGGCTGCCATTAATCAGCTCGCGCTTTACTTCGAGCCCGACCACGAAGAAGAAAATCGCCATCAACCCGTCATTGATCCACAGATGCAGATCGTAAAGCTTGGGTATCGGAGTGAATGGGAGTTCGCCGTAAAAAAGGTCACGATATTCACCGGAGAATGGAGAATTGGCGGCCAGCATCGCCGCGGCCGCGACCAGTATCAGCAAAATCCCCGCTGATGCATCGCTGACAAACAACGATTGCACCGGCGCGAAGATACGACGCAGACGGCCGGGGGGTGACGACATGGTTTCGGTCATATTGCGCGCGCTTTTTTGTTAAATTTAATGATGTTGCAAGGTCTAGAGACGAGCGTTATGCAACGAAAAACAGGGATGAGGGTCGTCTCGAAGTGCTAGATTGGAATGCATGGCAATTGCTTGCCATCTTGCAGCACGAACTGCTGCTTTTTGCGGGTATATTCTTTCTTGTTGGTGCGCTCGACGATTTCGGTGTTGATTGCGTTTGGCTGTGGCTGAAGGTCACCGGGCGGGCGAACGTGGCGCGTATCGTGCGTGGAGAATACGCGCAAAGGCCGCTCGCCGCTCCGATCGCAGTCCTGATTCCGGCATGGCATGAAGCGGGCGTGATTGGCAATACCGTGGCGCACATGCTGCGCGCATGGTCGCAGGCCGGACTTACGGTCTATGTCGGTGTCTACCGGAACGATCCCGCAACTTTGGAGGCGGCAATGCGCGGCGCTTCATGGGATGCGCGGGTGCGTCTCGTCATTCATGACTGCGACGGTCCGACCACCAAGGCGGACTGCCTCAACCGTATCTACGAGGCTATGCGCGACGATGAACGACGAGCAGGCCAACGCTATGCGGGCTGCGTCTTTCACGATGCTGAAGATATGGTCGATCCCGCCGCACTCGCTGTCTTGAGCGAAGCGATCGCGCGCGGCGTCGATTTCGCTCAACTCCCGGTCGAGCCGATCCCGCAGACCGCGCGCAGCTGGCTTGGCAGTCATTATTGCGAAGAATTTGCTGAAGCGCATGGCAAGGGGATGGTGGTGCGCGATGCCCTTGGTGCCGGATTGCCTGCTGCAGGGGTGGGCTGCGCGATCAGCCGAGCCGCGCTTCATCGCCTGTGTCGCCGCCGGTTGGACATGAAGCCCTTCGAGCCGCAATCGCTGACCGAGGATTACGAACTTGGGCTTGCGATTGCGGAAGATGGAGGGGTCTGCCGGTTCCTGCGCGTGCGCGGCGACGATGGGGCAATGGTTGCGACGAGGGCCTACTTCCCTTCCGAGCTTGGCGCGATCGTTCGCCAGAAGACCCGCTGGGTACATGGAATTGCGCTGCAGGGTTGGGATCGCACAGGCTGGACTGGCGGTTTGATCGAGCGCTGGATGCGCGCTCGTGATCGTCGCGGTCCTCTTAGCGCTATGGTCTTGTGTCTGGGTTACATCCTGCTCGCGCTGACGGCCGCGATCGGCCTCGCGATTACGCTGGGTGCGCAGGCCTACGTCCCGCTTTCGCCCTTGGTTGAGGCGCTTCTGTGGACGAACCTTGCCTTTTTTGCTTGGCGCGCGGCGCTTCGCTTTTCCTTTACCGCCCGGGTTTACGGACTGGCCGAAGCGGGCTTTGCGGTGTTGCGGATACCGATGACCAACATTATCGCGATCATGTCGGGGTGGCGGGCGGTGCGGGCATACATGCGCACCCTCACCGGCGGGCCGGTGCAGTGGGACAAGACGGTCCATGTTTCGCATCCTGCCAGGTTCGATCCCGTTCCACCGGTGCGCACGAACACGCTTCGACCGGCGTTGCACTCATGAATACGGCGCGCTCGCAGCCACGCACCGCTCGCGGAGCGCCGCTGGCTCTGCTCGCTCTGATCCTAGTTGGTTGGATCGGCGCGCGCGCGGCGGTGTGGGAAAACCCCCTTCCGCCGATGCTGGAGGGCCAACTGCCGGTCTATGCCAAGAATAGTCCCATCTCGAAGGCCGGATCTGATGCCTCGTTCCGCCTGACGCTTACAGAAGCGGTGCCGCGAGAAATCGCGTTTGGCGACCCGGCGCGCGGCCTCTTCATGCAGCCCCTGCTCGCCCAGCCCACGCTTCCCCAGCCCCTTTTCAACCAGCCAATGCCCGCGCGCCCGATGCCATCTCAGTACCGTCCCGGCCAGTTCGGGGCGCAGCCCGCCGCCGGTCCCGCGCGAGGGCAACGTCGCGCATCGTCGCGAGCCGGTGGGGGTTCGTACGATATGCCTCAAGGCGTAAATGCCGGGCGCCGCGTTGGCTCGCCGACGCTTCAGCCGCCTCTTGCCAGCCCGCTTGTTCCAGCGATGGCGGACGCCAGAGCCGATCGCTGGTCGCTCGACGCATGGGCATTCTATCGCGAGGGTTCGGGAGTGCTGCCAGGGGCGCAGGGACGCCTGCCAATCTATGGCGCAAGTCAGGCCGGGGCGCGCCTCAACTACCGCTTTGCACCCCGATCGGCACGTGATCCACAGGCATTCCTGAGGGTTTACCGTGCGCTCGTGGACCAGGGCGAGAGCGAAGTGGCCCTCGGCTTGTCCGCTCGCCCGCTCGCATCGCTCCCGGTGCGTCTCACCGGCGAGGTCCGCGCAGTCGATGACCCGCTTGGCACCGATATCCGGCCTGCGGGCTACGCCGTCACCGAGATCGCTCCGTTGCCGCTTGTCGCAGGAGCGATGCTCGAAGTCTATGGCGCAGCAGGATATGTCGGCGGCCAAGCGCGCACCGCGTTCGTCGATGGGCAGGCGGTCGCCGCACATCCGGTGCTGCGCCTCGGCGCGAATGACGGCCGCGCCTCGAAGTTGAGCGTGGGGGCGGGCGCTTGGGGCGGAGCACAGCGCGACGCTAGCCGTCTCGATGTCGGTCCAACCGTACGGCTGGATCTCAGCCTGGCCGATGTTCCGGCACGCCTGTCACTCGATTATCGCGAGCGGGTTGCGGGCGACGCGGCTCCGGGCTCTGGGGTCGCAGCTACGATATCGACCCGCTTCTAGGCTTCAAGTACCCGCACGGGTTTTTGCATGGCGGGCGATCAGCGCCTGTATTCAAGCGCCTTTCAAGGTGCGTGCGGCTCATGTAACCGCGCGCCTATGGACGTCTATCTGCCCATTGCGAATCTCTCGGTCAACGGGCTCGTGCTTGTGGCGCTGGGCGGGTTGACGGGCATTCTGTCCGGTCTGTTCGGCGTGGGTGGGGGGTTTCTGACGACGCCGCTCCTCATCTTTTACGGCATCCCGCCTACCGTTGCTGCTGCATCGGCCGCGACGCAGGTGACCGGCGCGAGCGTTTCGGGCGTGTTCGCCCATTCGCGCCGCAAGGGTGTCGACTATCGCATGGGGCTGATCATGGTCGCAGGCGGGATCGTGGGCGCGCTGGTTGGCGCAGGGCTCTTCCGGCTGCTTCAGTCGGCGGGACAGATCGATGTCGTGATCAACATCCTTTACGTCGTGCTCCTGGGCACGATCGGCTCGCTAATGATGCGCGAGGCGCTCGATGCGCTGTTTCCCAACGAGAATGCCGGCGATCAGCGCCCGCGCAAACGCCGCCATCACCCGCTCGTCGCCGGTCTGCCGTTCCGCACGCGCTTCTATCGCTCAGGACTGTACATCTCGCCGCTCGCACCGCTCATTCTCGGCATGCTGGTAGGAATCCTCACCATGCTGATGGGTGTGGGCGGCGGCTTCATCCTCGTGCCCGCCATGCTTTACATCCTGGGTATGAGCGGGAATGTGGTTGTCGGCACCTCGCTGTTCCAAATCCTGTTCGTGACGATGGTGACCACCATGACCCATGCGCTGACCACCAAGGCGGTGGATATCGTGCTGGCAGGCTTGCTCCTTCTAGGTTCGGTCATGGGTGCCCAATTCGGGACGCAGATCGCGATGAAGGCGCGGCCGGAGGTCCTGCGGCTGGTGCTGGCTGCCATCGTCATCGCGGTTGCCTTGCGCA
>JAZBPE010000250.1:0-8800 GCA_036353345.1 Erythrobacter sp.
CAGCGCGCGTCACGGGCGCGAGGACCAGCTGCGCCACCCTGTCGCCCCGCGCGACTATGAACTCGGCATCGCCCAGATTGACAAGCAACACCTTCACCTCGCCGCGATAATCGCTGTCGATCGTGCCGGGAGCGTTCGCCACCGTGATCCCGTGCTTCAGTGCAAGGCCAGAGCGCGGGCGAACCTGCACTTCATATCCACGCGGGATCGCGAAGGCGAAGCCGGTGGCGATGGCGGCACGCGCGCCCGGTTTCAGTGTCAGGTCCTGTGCGCTTGCCACGTCCATCCCGGCCGCGCCTGTGCTGGCGTAGGCCGGTAGCGGCAACCCTGCGCCATTCGCCAACCGCTTGACCGCGATCGGCACGGCAGCCGCGGTCGGAGCGCCTTCTTCACCATAGGCGCGCATCATCTGGCTGCCTTCGCCTCCAACACGGCGGCCACTCGCTCGATCAGCGCCAGAGCCACCGCAGACTTGGGCATTTCATCAAGGCTCTCGACCCCGTCGGCGCGGACGATGTGAACGAGGTTGTTATCGCCGCCCATCACATCGCCGGAGACATCGTTGGCGACGATCCAGTCGGCCGCCTTGCGCTTGCGCTTCGACTTCGCGTTCTCGATGATGTTTTCTGTTTCAGCGGCAAAGCCGACGACAAGCTGCGGGCGGTCCTTGCCCGCTGCAATGTTGGTGAGAATGTCGGGGTTTTCGGTCAACATCAGCGCGGGCGGAGCCGAGCCGCGTTTCTTGATCTTTTCGTCGCGATATTCCTTCGGGCGGAAATCGGCAACAGCGGCAACCATGATCGCGACATCGGCGGGCAAGCCCCGCTTGACCGCGGTCGCCATTTCCTGCGCGCTTTCGACGTCGATCCGCTTGCAGCCCGGCGGGGTCCTGAGCGCGACCGGTCCCGCGATCAGCGTCACCTGCGCGCCCATTGCGGCGGCGGCGGCGGCGATGGCGAACCCCTGCTTTCCGCTGGAGCGATTGGCAATGTAGCGGACCGGATCGATCGATTCCCACGTTGGGCCCGCGGTGACCAGCACATGGCGTCCTTCGAGCGAGGGAAGGTCTTCAAGATCGCCATAATTCACGCCTTGCGTGACATCGGCTTCATCTGCCTCGATCGCGGCCACTGCGGGCGCGTCGGCACGCTTGGCGGCGGCTCTGCGCCTTGGCTGCTCCGCTTCATCGTTCTGAGCTGGTTCGCCTTGCGGATCCTCAATCTTCTCAGGTGCGGCTTTGCGATTATCGACCTCATGGTTGATCGCATCGGGATCGCTTGGCGGGGCGGCATTGGCAGCGCCCTTCCTGGCAAGGAGAGGCCCCGAGAATTCGGGCTTGAACTCGAATTCCTCGCCGCCCCCGGCTTCGTCGACGCTACCATCGGCGCCACCATCCGCGCCACCGTCCGCGCCGGCATCCGCTCCATCAACTTCGTCGGCATCGCCCGGTGGTTCGAGCCCGAGAGCGTCGTATTCCGCTTCGATCTCCGCGGCACTGCGTTTGACGGTCGAGCGCGGGATGATCTTCGATAGCAGGCCACCAAGCCGAGAACCCGCATCGTCGTTGCCGTCCGCTTCATCCTCGTCATCGAACCCAAGCTCGTCGAGCCCGCCGCCGTCCAGCGCATCCTCATCGATATCGGGTTGCGCATCGTTGGCCGCAGCGGCTGCGAGCGCGGGTGCTTCGTCTTCGACCTCGATATCGAAATGCCGCGCGATTTCCCGCCAGATCGCCTGGGGTTCGGGCAAGCGACCATAACCAAACTCGCCGCACGCCATCGCGCCTTCGTCGGGATGGATGACGCTGACGCCTGCTGCCTTGAGCGCGGCAACATTGCGCTGCGTCGTCTCATGCTCCCACATTTTCACGTTCATCGCGGGCACGGCCATGACCGGCTTGTCGGTCGCAAGGATCAGCGTGGTCGCGAGATCATCGGCGATCCCTGCCGCCATCTTCGCCATCAGATCCGCGGTAGCGGGGCATACGACCACAAGGTCCGCCTCGCGCGAGAGCTCGATATGGCCCATCTCGACCTCGTCCTTGAGATCGAACAGGCTGGTATAGACTTGGTTCTCGCTCAGCGCGGCGAGCGACATGGGGGTGACGAATTGCTGACCGCCCTTGGTGACGACGCAGGTCACTTCACCCTGCACGCCCCTTGAGCCCTTGCGGATCAGGCGCACGAGTTCGCACGCCTTGTAAGCCGCAATGCCTCCGCCGATCACCAGCAGGATGCGAGGTGAACCAGCGCTCATCCGCGCTTGCTCTTGCATCGGATTTCACCCCGCCCGCAGCCGCCGCTCATTATTCGTATCGCTCCTGTGCCAATATGGCGCATCCTCACCCCTAGCGAGGCAGCGCAGCCGCGCCAAGCGATGCGGCCGTTGTGGTTAACAATTCGTCAGCGCCTAACCCAGCCAGCTTGCCGCGCTGACTGCCCAGAACACCCCGGCTCCAAGCAAACCTGCGACCAGATAGCCAAGCAAGCCCTGCCGGCCACGCCGTGCGCGTTCGGTAAGAAGCGGTATCTCGGGAAGTGGCGCAGATTCCGGCGCGCCGCCTTTGGGCGGAAACTTCTCTTCGAGCCGCCGGATGAGGCCGGGCAGGCGCAGCAGCGTCTCGGCATCCTGCTTCAGCCGGTCGGCAAGCGCGGCTTCGGGGCCGAGTTCGTCGCGGATCCAGCTGCGCACATAAGGCGCGGCGGTGTCCCACATGTTGATTTCGGGATTGAGCTGCGTGGCGATCCCTTCGACCATCACCATCGTCTTTTGCAAAAGCAGCAGATGCGGCTGGGTCTGCATGTCGAAATCACGGGTGATAGCGAACAGGCCATCGAGCATCTGTCCGACCGACAAGTCCTTTACCGGCTTCCCGCGCATCGGCTCGCCCACGGCGCGCAAGGCGGTCGCGAATTCGCCGACCGAATGGTAGCTCGGCACGTATTTCGCCTCGAAATGGATCTCCGCGACGCGCTGATAATTGCCTGTCGTCAGGCCATAGAGAATTTCTGCCAGCCACTGCCGCGCGCGCCGGTCGATCCGGCCCATGATCCCGAAATCGATAGCGACGATCGTTCCGTCATCCTCCACGAACAGATTGCCCTGATGCATGTCAGCGTGGAAGAACCCAGCGCTGATCGCCTGCGTCAGGAAGGAGATGACCAGCTTTTCCGCCAGCCGCTCAAGATCATGGCCGCGCGCGATCAAAGCGTCACGATTGGCGATCTTGACACCGTCGATCCACTCGATCGTAAGCACCCGGCCATTGGTCCGGTCCCAGTCGATCGCCGGGATGCGATATCCGTCGATTCCGGCCATGTCCTCCGCCAGCTCGCTCGCCGATGCCGCTTCGCGTCTCAGGTCGAGCTCGCTCTGCGTCCAGCGCTTGAAGTTGGCGATGGTGAGGCGCGGGCGCAGGCGCGAGGCTTCGCCCCCCATCGCCTCGACATGCGCTGCGGCCCATTCATAGGTCTGGATATCGCGCGCGAATTTCTCGCGAATGCCGGGGCGCAGCACCTTGATCGCAACCTCGCGCCCGTCCGTGGTGCAGGCCTTGTGGACCTGCGCGATGGAGGCCGCGCCCACCGGTTCGGGATCGACCTCGCTGAACATGGTATCAAGCGGCCGCTCGAAGCTCGCCTCGATCGCTGCCCTGATCTTGTCGAACGAGACCGGCGGCAGATTGTCCTGAAGCGCGAGAAGATTGTGCGCCGCCTCCTCGCCCACCAGATCGGGACGGGTCGCGAGCGACTGGCCAAGCTTGATCGCTGCCGGGCCGATCGCGCGAAAGGCACCGGCATAATCGCGCGCGCCTTTCTTGCTGGTCAAGGTGACGAGCCGCGCAAGCCGCGCGAGACGTTTGAGTTGGGGCGGCGCGTTGGGATCCTCCTCGATCCCGACCAATGCGCGTCGGCGTGCGAGAATTATTCCCCACCGCGCCAGGCGAGCGAGGTGCGTTACGGGAGCGGTCATGCCGTCAATGCGCGCAGGCGCCGCCTTGGTTCCCGACTGCGCGTCCTCACACCTTCCAACCCGAATGGATCGCCACTGCGCCGCCAAGGATCGGTTCGACGCGCGTATTCACGAAACCCGCTGCGCAGATCATCGCCTCGAACTCGGCCATCGAAGGAAATTCGCGGATCGATTCGACCAGATAGCGGTACGAATCGGCATCGCCCGCAATCGCCTGCCCCATGCGCGGCAGGATTTGCTCGGAATAGGCGTCGTAAATCTGCTTGAAGCCGGACCATTGCGTGGTCGAGAACTCCATGCAGAAGAAGCGCCCGCCCGGCCGCAGGACCCGGTAGGCTTCGGCCAGCGCCTTGTCCTTGAACGTCACGTTGCGGATCCCAAAAACGATCGTGTAGGCATCGAAGGTGCCGCTGGCAAAGCTGACCTCCTCCGCGTTCTGACGGGTGAAGACGAGCGAACCTTCGCCTTCGCGCGGGCCTCGCTCCACCGCTCGTTCGGCCCCGACATCGAGCATTTCCTGATTGATGTCTGCGACGGTGATATCCGCCCCGCGCTCCACCATGCGAAACGCGATATCTCCCGTGCCGCCGGCCATATCGAGGATCTGCTCGCCCTCCTGCGGTTTCACCCGCTTGACGAAGCGATCCTTCCACAATCTATGCATCCCGCCGGACATGGCATCATTCATCATATCGTAGCGCTGCGCGACGCTGGAGAAGACCGCACCCACGCGGCTCGTTTTCTCCTGCGGCGAGACGCGTTCGTAACCGAAGGACACCGTGTCGTCTGAAATCTCGCTCATGCACGCGCCCTAGAGGCAATTGTAGCCTGCGCAAAGGGTGTTAGGGGAGCGAATGTTTCGGCGGGCCCGCGCTCGCCTGCGCCGAGCGACCAAGCGATAGCGAACCAGACAGAAATGCCCGAACTTCCCGAAGTCGAAACCACCGTGCGCGGCTTGGCGCGTTTCCTCGAAGGGGCACGGATTACCCGGCTGGTGCTGAACCGGCCCGACCTGCGTCGTCCTTTCCCGCAGGATCTGGTGCAGGTCGCCACCGGCGCCCGGATCACCGGGCTTGAACGCCGGGCGAAATACGGGCTCATCCATCTCGACCGGCGCGCGACGATGATCTTTCATCTGGGCATGAGCGGGCGCTGGCGGATCGATCCGGACGCGCTCATCCCTCACGATCATCTCGTGCTCGAAACCGCAGACCATCGCTTTGCGCTCCACGATCCGCGCCGGTTCGGTTCGGTCGATCTGGTTGCGAGTGCCAGGCTGAACGACTGGCCGCAATTCGCCAGTCTTGGGCCCGAACCGCTCGGCCCTGAACTGACGCCTGAGTATCTGAAAGCCGCGCTCATGGGCAGGGCTCAGGCGATCAAGCTGTGCCTGCTCGACCAGCGGATCGTCGCCGGCCTCGGCAATATCTATGTGTGCGAGGCTCTGTGGCGCGCGCGCATTCACCCGAAGAAGGCTGGCGCAAAGGTCACCAAACCGCAGTTGGCGCGGCTGGTGCCGGCGATCCGCGACGTCCTCGAAGCCTCGATCCGCGACGGCGGATCAACTTTGCGCGATTATGCCGCGCCCGATGGGCAACTGGGCTATTTCGCCTCGTCCTTCGATGTCTATGGCCGCACCGGCGCATCATGCCGCCGCGACGATGGCGGACATGTCCGCCGCATTGCCCAGGGCGGGCGCAGCACGTGGTATTGTCCGGCGTGCCAGCGATAGGCTCGCCCGGAGGCCCGACCACGCTCGCGAGGCAAGGCTTTTCTTGACCTTTTGCCCTCTTGCGCCTAATTGCGCCGCTTTCCGGCGGTAGAGCGCCGTCTTCGTACAATTGAAATTGACCCCGGGCGGCCCATGAAAAGGCGTACCGCCCCCTGATGTGAGACCGACGAGAGATCATGGCCAATTCGCCACAAGCGCGTAAGCGCATCCGCCGCAACGACACCCGTGCCGAAATCAACGGCGCAAGGCTCAGCCGCATTCGCAGCTATGTGAAGCGGGTTGAGAGCGCAATCGAATCGGGTGACAAGGATGCGGCCGCCGCAGCGCTCAAGGACGCACGGCCCGAACTCGCTCGCGGCGTCTCGCGCGGGGTGATGCACAAGAACACGGTCGCGCGCAAAATGTCGCGCCTGTCAAAACGCGTCGCCGCGCTCTGAAGCGAGTCGTTTGAGGGGCCTTCGCGGCTTCCCCCTCAACCCCATCACAGGTTTCGTATGACAAGGGTCGTGCCTGATTGGCACGGCCCTTTTCGTTTGTGGCGATCGCGTGGCGACGGGACCTGTGTAAACCTCAGGAAACCCTGCGATTCGCGCATTTGAAAACGCGTTAAATTCGCAAATTCAGAACCTTATACGCACGCCTGCGGGGTGCCAGTGAGTCAACCGATATATTTCGAATTTATTGCACAAAGCGGCTTGCACTCCGTGCACGATCCGCCTTTATTCGACCTCCACTCGGGAGCGGCACAGCCCGGGTCTACAGAGCGAGATCGATAGAAGGCACCCAGGGAAAGCCGCGCGCTTTTCGGGTCGGGGAAAGTCGTGTCTGTCGGAAAGAAAACAAGTCTGCATTCCGGGACGTTCACGTTTCCGGAGATGAGGAAGTAGTGGGGAAACGATGGTACACAAAGCGGAACAGACCGGGAAGCGGACGCGGGCGGACGATGATCTGATGGAAGATGCAGACGCGGTAAACCTGGCGGCCGATTGGGCGGATATCAGCACGGGGCTGCGCAAGGATCTCGGGCACCAGCTTCATAACCAGTGGATCAAGCCGATCCAGGTCGGATCAATCCAGCCCGATACCGGAACGCTCGATTTGTTCCTGCCCACGGAATTCTCCGCCAACTGGGTCAAGGACCGGTTCCATGATCGCCTGCAGCTCGCCTGGAAGATCGCGCGCAGCGAAGTGCGCCAGATCAACATTCAGGTCCATCCCGGCCGCCGCCAGCTGCCCGGATTGCGGATGGACGATAGCCGCCGTCCGGCCAATGACGGCGTGAGTGTCATTGCGGTTGCCGCAGGGACGATCGGCGATGCGGGCTTCACCAGTTCGGTGGGCCTCGATCCGCAGCTGACCTTCGCCGCCTTTGTGACGGGCGAGGCCAACGTGCTTGCCTGCAACGCCGCTCAGCGCATGGCTGCGAGCGAGCAGCCCCAATTCTCGCCGCTCTACCTCAAGGGCGCGACCGGACAGGGCAAGACGCACCTTCTCCACGCGATCGGGCATTCATACCTCCAGACCCACCCGCGAGCGCGCATCTTCTATTGCTCGGCCGAACGTTTCATGGTCGAGTTCGTGCAGGCGCTGAAATCGCAGCAGACCATCGAATTCAAGGCGCGGCTGCGCAGTTTCGATCTGCTGCTTGTGGACGATATTCAGTTCATCATCGGCAAGGCATCCGCGCAGGAAGAACTCCTTTACACGATTGATGCGCTGCTAGCCGAAGGCAAGCGGCTGGTCTTTGCCGCAGACCGCGCGCCACAGGCGCTCGACGGGGTGGAGCCGCGGCTGCTTAGCCGCCTGTCGATGGGTCTGGTCGCCGATATCCAGCCCGCCGATATCGAGCTGCGCCGCTCGATCCTGGTTTCCAAGCTATCGCGGTTCGCCCCCTTGCGCGTTCCGGGCGACGTGATCGATTTTCTCGCGCGCACGATTACGCGCAATGTTCGCGAGCTGGTAGGCGGGCTCAACAAGCTCATCGCCTATGCCCAGCTCACCAGCCAGGAAGTGTCGCTGCAACTGGCCGAAGAACAACTTACCGACATCCTTTCAGCCAATCGCCGCCGCATCACGATCGATGAGATCCAGCGCACGGTCTGTCAGTTCTACCGGATCGACCGCTCCGAGATGTCGTCCAAGCGCCGCGCGCGTGCGGTGGTCCGGCCTCGGCAGGTGGCGATGTATCTCTCCAAGGTGCTGACCCCGCGCAGCTATCCCGAAATCGGGCGCAAGTTCGGCGGTCGTGACCATTCCACGGTGATCCACGCAGTGCGCCTGATCGAGGATTTGCGCCAGCGCGATGCCGATATGGATGGCGATGTGAGGAGCCTCCTGCGCCAGCTCGAGAGCTAAGGCGCGCGGGACCGGGCAAAGGGCTCATATCGACAGTTAGCCCTCAGGGTGCCAACAGGTTGTCATGCACCTTTCCACACCGCTTGCCCCGGACCGGATCGACCGGTTTCAGCGCCATATTGTGCTGCCCGAGATCGGCGGGGCGGGACAGGTAGCGCTGACAAACGCGCATGTCGTGATAGTCGGGCTCGGCGGTATTGGCTCGCCTGCGCTGCAGTATTGCGCAGGCGCAGGGATCGGGCGCTTTACCCTGATCGACGATGACAGGGTCGAAGCCTCCAATCTCCAGCGCCAGACGCTCTTCGCCACACGCGATGTCGGCCACGGCAAAGCGACGAGCGCGCGGCGCTGGCTGGCGAATTTCGATGATTCGATCGATGTTGCCCTGAGTGATCAGCGGATCAATGTCGACAATGCACCAGAACTGATCGAAGGTGCTAATCTGATACTCGACGGAACGGACAATTTCGCAACCCGGCTGGCCGTTTCCGACGCCAGTGTGGCTGCGCGCATCCCCCTTCTCTCCGCCGCGGTCGGGCGCTTTCAGGGACAGGTCGGAGCGTTCGCAGGCCACCTGCCTGATCAGCCATGCTACCGCTGTTTCGTCGGCGATGCGTTCGATGCGCAAGATTGCGACACCTGCGCCGAAGATGGCATCCTGGGCGCGATGGCAGGGTGGACCGGAAGCTTCGCTGCGATGCAGGCTGTGCGCATCCTGCTGGAGGGGGCCGCGAGCTTCGG
>JAZBPE010000251.1:0-2965 GCA_036353345.1 Erythrobacter sp.
AACGCCATATTCGATGAATATCTCGGCCTCGTCGAAGCGCGGATTGAAGCCGCGCGCGAGGCTGGAACGCTCGACCAGGGACTGGAAACCGTAAAGGTCGATCAGTTCACGGTTCTTGCCGATGAACTCCTGCGAACCGATCCCGTAACCGGAGCCGAGACCCGTCTCGTCTCGCTCGAAGTAACAAGGCACCTTCGGCCGCTACGATTGCAGCGCCTGGTGCGGATGCACGAGATTGGCAGCCCGCACGCGATACCGATGCGTAATGCGCGCTCGGGCAAGGTCGCACTGTCGGTTCCAGCCCGTCGCCTCATCGCTGACGACGGGGCCGTGATCGAACGTCGGCGCCTTCTGCGACCGCTCAAGTCCGCGAACTGGACGCTTGACGCACTCGCTGAGAGCCACTGGGAAGATATTGGCGTCACTGCGTTCACCAGCGTTTGGCGGGCCGAGGAAGAGGAGGCTGCCGCTTCACCGGTGACCGAGCGCGTCCATCTTGCCACCGGGCTGCTGCTACCGGTCTGGAAGCGCCTGCCCGGCGATCATGTTCGGGTCACCCGGCTCGTTGCCGAAGATGGTCAATCGATCATCGGCCGCGAAGTGCTCGATATCGATCTCGCTGCGATCGCTGAGACCTTTGGCCTCTCCGGACTTACCGGTCCGGCGCCTGCGCAGATCGGCGACCTCGTCCTCGCCAGCGGCAAACCGCTGGGCCTCGCCAGCCACGATGCCCTCACTGTGAAGCGCTCGCTGGTCGGCGGCGAACAGCGGCTTGAACTGACCGGGTTCTCGCCCGATCGGCTCGACTGGTACAAGGGCAAAGGCTGCTTCACCGAGATCATCCGCTACCGCACGCGCCTGTTCGTCCCGGTGTCGAGAGCCTCGTCGGTCCTCCCCGCGCTTGCCGCCTGATCCCTCGGGCAGACCCCAATCTCAGGATGAGAGTGGAGGGAGCCCTTTGGGCTTGTGGGCCTCGTGATCCTCACCTGCGCCTTCATTCCATCAGGAGAACACCCATGATCCAGTCGATCCCCTTGAAGAAGCTTGTTCCGAGCCCGCGCAACGTTCGCAAATCGAGCGACGTGCTGGCCGACCTCCAGCTGCGGGCAGACATTGCTGCGCGCGGCCTGCTGCAGAACCTCGTCGTGCGCAAAGGAAAGCGCGGCAAATTCGAGGTCGAGGCCGGTGGTCGCCGTCTCGCCGCGCTGCAGGCGCTGGCCGAAGATGGCACCTTGCCCGACAACCACGAGGTCACCTGCCTCGTCATCGAAGGCGAGGAAAGCGAAGTGCGTGAGGCCAGCCTTGCCGAGAACTTCCAGCGTCTCGCGATGAACCCCGCCGACGAGGCGCAGGCCTTCGCGGCGATCATCGAGGCGGGCGCTACCACCGAAGACGTGGCGCGCCGCTTCGGCCTCACCGTCCGTTTCGTCGAAGGGCGCCTGCGTTTGGCAAGTCTGGCACCCTGCGTCTTCGAAGCACTCGCTGAGGGTACGATCACGCTCGACATGGCCAAGGCCTACGGCGCGATCTCCGACATCGAGCGCCAGGCGCATGTTTATGCCGAGCTGCAGGACGCCTGGTACCAGGTCACCCCTGACACCATCCGCCGCATGGTGCTTGATGCCACGGTGCGCGGTTCCGATCCGCGTGCCGTGCTCGTCGGACGCGATGCCTACCTCGCCGCAGGCGGCCGGATCGAGCGCGAACTGTTCGACGATGATGCCAGCGAAAGCTGGATCGATGTCGCGCTGCTCGAAGACCTCGCGCACAAGGCCATGGAAGAGGCGGCACAAAAGACCGCACTCGAATATGGCCTTGCCTGGGTGCGCCCGACCCTTGGCACCTATGTCAGCCATGACCTTGTAGAAGGTCTCGGTCGCTTGCCCTGCGAGCCTGCGCCGATGACCGAGCAGGAAGCGCAGGAGCTCGGCGAGCTCGAGGCCGACTACGACCGCGTCGCTGCCGTGCTCGAAGACGAGGACAGCGACGAGGAGGAGATCGCCAAAGCCGAGCAGGAACTCGTCGTTGTCGACCGGGCCATGCGCGCGCTCAATGATCGTCCCCCTGTGCTTGCCGACGAACTAAAATCCGAGGCTGGTGCTTTCCTCGTCCTCTCGCGCAATGGCGAACCGACACTGGTCCCGCAGTTCTATACCGAGACCGAAGTCATCGCTGACGAAGGTGTGGTCGAGGCCATCGAGGAAGGTGGAACGGCGAAGCCCAAGGGGAGCGCGCTCTCACAGCGCCTGCTCGACGAGCTTGCAATGCAGCGCCGCGACATCTTGGCGATCCATCTCGCCAACGATCCGGCACTGGCGCTCGACTTCATGGTCTTCACGCTCGCTGATGCTGATGGACATGACTGGCGGGCCAAGAAGGCATCGACGCTGGTCGGCTCTGTCGCGTCCGGCCCCGTCACCGGGTTCGAAGCCAAGGACGCACCGGCAAGTGCTGCCCTTGCCGAGTTCGCCGGGTCGCTCGATGAAAGCTGGCGTGTCGGCGAGACCGACGTCGAACGGTTTGCGAGGTTCCGGGCGCTCTCCGACGAGGCGCGCTCGGCTTGGCTTGGTCATGTCGTCTCGCGCACGCTTGTCGCCAGTCTCGCCTGCGAAGGCGAACGCTCGGTGCCGCTGCACGAGGCGCTCGGCTCACTTCTCGAAATCGAGACCGCGCATTGGTGGCGTCCCACGGCGACGAATTACTTCGATCGTGTGGCCAAGGCCCGCACGCTTGAAGCGCTCGATGCCGCCGGCGGTCCCGAACTGGTCAGTCGCTATGCCGCCTCCAAGAAGTCCGAATTGGCAAGCGCTGCCGAACGCATCTTCTCGGGCAACTTCATCGGCGAGGAACATATCAAGGAACGGGCGCAGGCCTGGGTGCCTTCGATCATGCGTTTCGCCGGTGCCGAAGAGGTCGAACCGGTTGACGCCGAAGCGGATGAGCCGGTCAGCAATGTTACAGCTGA
>JAZBPE010000252.1:0-40360 GCA_036353345.1 Erythrobacter sp.
CTCTTCGAACGCGGTCCCGCCGACCCGCGTGCGCACCAGCGCGGAAACGCCGGATAGTTCGCGAAACAGGACATCCTCGCCGCCAAGCGTGAAGGGGACCAGGGCGGGGCGTGGCTCGACCACCTTGAGGCCGAATTGCCGTGCAAGATCGTACGCGAACCCGGTCGCGCCCATCTTCGGGATCGAAGGGCCCCCAGTCGCGATCACCAGCGCCGGGGCGGCAAAAACCCGGTCCGATGCAGCGACTGCGAACATCTCGGCGTCCTTTGCGACAGCGGTGACATTGGCCTCGCAGATTACGTCCACGCGATCCTCAGGACATTCATCGAGCAGCATCTGCACGATCTGCTTTGCCGAGCCGTCGCAGAACAATTGGCCAAGCGTCTTTTCGTGCCAAGCGATGCCGTGCTTCTCGACCAGCGCGATGAAATCGGCCGGGGTGTAGCGCGCCAGGGCGGACTTGGCGAAATGCGGGTTGTTCGACAGGAAGTTCGCGGGACCTGCGCCAAGATTGGTGAAGTTGCAGCGCCCGCCGCCGGAAATCAGGATCTTCCTGCCTGGCTTGGCAGCACGCTCCAACACCGCGACCTTCATTCCGTTCTGGCCCGCCCGCGCGGCGCACATCAGGCCTGCAGCCCCGGCGCCAAGGATGATCGCATCATATCGTTCCATGGCGCGCATTGATAAGGCAGGCGGTCGAGCATTGCCAAGCGCTGCGCTGCATCCCTATCTGAAAGCCATGTCCCGAACCAAGGCCGGCAGTCCCCACGATCCGCGCGGGGCCGAGCGTTTTCTTGAAGAACGCGCGGCCTCGACCATTGCGCGTGCCCAGCCCGATCTCGAAGCCGGTATCGCCGCGATCCGCACGGTCGTGCAGACGCTGCGCCCGGTGCCCGGCGTGTATCGGATGACGGACGCAAAGGGCGACGTGCTCTATGTCGGCAAGGCGCGCAGCCTCAAGGCGCGGGTTGCGAATTACACTCAGATCAGCGGCCTTTCGAGCCGACTTCAGCGAATGGTCAGCCAGTGCCGCGGCATGGAGATCATCACCACCAATTCCGAAGCCGAAGCGCTGCTGCTCGAAGCGCAACTGATCAAGCGCTTCCGCCCGCCATTCAATGTGTTATTGCGCGACGACAAGAGCTTCCCCTTCATCCTGCTGCGCGCCGATCACGCATTTCCGCGCATCCACAAACATCGCGGCGCGCGCCGGGCGAAGGGCGATTACTACGGACCGTTCGCCAGCGCCGGGAGCGTCAACACGACGCTTAACGCACTGCAAAAGCTGTTCTTGCTGAGGAGCTGCACCGATAGCTTCTTCAACAATCGCGACCGGCCTTGCCTGCTCTACCAGATCAAGCGTTGCTCGGCCCCGTGTGTCGGGCGCATCGACGAGGATGGGTACGACGCGCTGGTACACCAGGCGAAGGACTTCCTCGCGGGCAAATCGGGTCAGGTGCAGGCCGACCTTGAAAGGCAGATGGCCAAGGCGGCCGCTGAACTCGATTTCGAAACCGCAGCGATCCTGCGCGACCGGCTGCGTGCGGCGACCTTCATTCAGGGCAGCCAGGCAATCAATGCGAGCGGGCTTGGCGATGCCGACGTATTTGCGCTCGCGGCGAAGGGTGGGCAGATCGGGGTTCAGGCCTTCTTCGTGCGCGGCGGGCAGAATTGGGGGCACCGCGCCTTCTTTCCCAGCCACACCAAGGATGTGGATGAGGATCAGGTACTCGCCGATGTCATGCTGCAATTCTACGAGGAAGTGCCGCCGCCGCCCACTATCCTGGTTGATCGCAATTTGCCCGAGCGTGAGTTGATGGAGATGGCGCTGGGCGAACTTGCGGGACGCAAGGTTACCGTCAGCATCCCCCAGCGCGGTGACCGCCTCAAGCTGCTGTCGCAGGCAAGCCGCAATGCGGTGGAAGCGCTCGACCGACGGTTGGCGGAAACAGGAACCAAGGCGCGCACCAACCGCGAGTTGGCAGAATTTCTCGAGCTCGACGAACCGCCCGAGCGTATCGAAATCTACGACAACAGCCACATTCAGGGTGCCAAAGCGGTTGGCGCGATGGTGGTCGCCAGCCCTGAGGGTTTCGACAAGTCTCAATACCGCAAGTTCAATATCAAGACCGCGCAGACGAACGATGACTTCGCCATGATGCGTGAAGTCATGCGTCGGCGGTTTCGCGCCTTTGCGCAGAACGCGCAAACCGAGCTTGCAGAAGAAACCGGTTCCCCGTCTAAGTCAGGGCATGAAGCGATCCTCCCCGACCTTGTCCTGATTGACGGCGGAAAGGGTCAACTTTCCAGCGTCATGTCCGTGCTGGAGGAATACGGGATTGCCGACGACATTCCTGTCATCGGTATCGCCAAGGGGCCGCATCACGGACGCGAGGGGCGCGAAGTGTTCCACTTTCCCGACGGTCGCCAGAAGACGTTGCCAACCAATTCGCCGGTGCTTTTTCACGCCCAGCGGCTGCGCGACGAGGTTCATCGCTTTGCCATCGGCGCGCACCGGGCCAAGCGCTCCAAGGCGATCACGGCCAGTCCGCTCGATGAGATTCCCGGCGTTGGCCCAGCGCGAAAGCGAGCGCTACTTCTGCATTTCGGGACCGCGAGCAAGGTGCGCGCTGCCGCGCTAGATGACTTGAAGCGCGCGCCCGGTATCAGCGATAGCGTCGCCCAGACAGTCTTCGATTTCTACCACGCCGGTGCATGAGGCACAGACACGCAAACCAGCGTGTCCGATGCGGGCCATGCGATGCACTTTTCGCATGCAACTTTTGCCCTAACGATGCGTTGCTCCATATGATCCATCCACGCACGAAAAGGAAACCAAATGGCTTTCAAACTCATCGATCTGCCTTATGCAGACGACGCTCTCGACCCGGCAATTTCATCGGAAACCATTGCCTACCATTATGGCAAGCACCATCAGGCCTATATCGACAAGACGAACAACGCGATTGAAGGGACCGCGCATGCGGACAAGTCGCTGATCGAAGTCGTTGCGGCGGCGCGTGGCAACGATAACGGGCTGTTCAACAACGCCGCACAAAGCTGGAACCACGCCTTCTACTGGCATTCGCTGGCCCCGAAGGAAACCACGCCCTCGGACAAGCTTGCAGCCATGATCGACGAGGCTTTTGGCTCGATGGAAGGGCTGAAGGAAAAGCTGAAAGAGCGCGGTGCAGGTCACTTCGCCAGCGGCTGGGTCTGGTTGGCAGAAAAGGGCGGCAAGCTTACCATCGAGGAAACGCATGATGGTGACACGCTGGCCGACAAGGACGGCATCAATCCGCTACTCACGATCGATGTCTGGGAGCATGCCTACTACCTCGATCATCAGAACAAGCGCCCCGAATATCTCGATGAAGTGACGGACACCAAGCTGAACTTCAAGTTCGCAAGCGATAATCTCGAGCGCGGGGAAACTTGGGCTTACCCCTCATGATCTGATCCGCGGTTGCTCTCCGGCTGCGACCGGCCCGGTAATTGGTTTGCCGTTCCACGTTAGTCACGACCGGTCTTGCATGCCGCTGACATCCTTGTTGCCTCATGGCAGTTGCGCCCCGTTCCGCCTCCGGAAGGATGTGGAGCGGGGCGTTGTCGTCTGGAGCGAAGACCAACACGGCGGCACTGGCCTGAGCCAACAGCTGATGGTGCATGGAAGAAGCACAATCGCCGCGCGAAACACCTTCTCTTTCACTCAGCATAGCCGGCCTTCAAAACACTCAGCATAGCCGGCCTTCAAAACGTTATACTTGGCGCAATGCAGGTGGTCTGACCAAGGCGATTGCATCCATCAACCGGTCCTTCGGCTGAGCTGCCGCTTGGCTCTGTTTTTGATCCATATCAAAGCGAATGTCGCGAGATCGTGGTAGGATCTGTCCGAACACTATCGGAGAGCCGCGATGAAATCCATTCTGCTTCACATCGACGACGACGCCTGCATGGAGGCTCGAATGCAAGCCGCGCTCGACATTGCGCGGGCAGCCGATGGGCACATAACCTGCCTTCAGGCGGTGAGCTACGAAGTTTTCGCTCCAGGCGATTTCTACGGATCCGCGATGGCTGCTGCTATGCCGCGCATTCGCGAGGCGGCAGAAAAGCTGCGCGAGCGGATGGAAGCCGATCTCGCAAACGAAGACGTTTCGTGGGAGTGGCGCTATCTCCCCGGCATGGCGGAGCATCGCCTGCTCGAACAATCGGCGCTTCAGGACCTGGTCGTGATCGGTCCGCATGATGTCGGCGCTCACACATCTCGCGGGCCCTCGGCGATGGCCGGTCATCTCGCGCTCAAGGCGTCGGCTCCTGTGCTGGTAGTGCCGGGCGATTTCGAGCGGTTCGATACTGGCGCACCGGTGCTTGTCGCGTGGAACGGATCAAGCGAGGCTTGCGCGGCTTTAAAGGCTGCGTTGCCGCTGCTGAAGATTGCCCGCGAAACCAAACTTGTAAGCGTTGCGGAGGAGGACGGAAAGGAGCGCACACAGGTGTCCGCGAACGAAGCGGCGGCCTATCTGGCGAGGCACGAAGTGAAAAGCGAGATTATCGAAATGCCGCGCGGCGAAGCGAAGATTGCCGACACGCTCTTTTCGGCCGCGCAGATGCGGGGCTGCTCGATGATGGTGATGGGCGCCTATGGCCATTCACGGCTGGCAGAGATGCTGCTTGGCGGGGTCACGCGGCGTAGTCTGACCGAGCCGCAATTGCCAATCCTGCTTGCGCATTGAAGCGGGCGCGGGAACACGTTCAGCTTTTCTCCCGGCGCCTTCGCATCATGCCTTCCTGGGCGACGCTGGCGACCAGTCGACCGGCAGCGTCGAAAATGCGCCCGCGATTGAAGCCCCGCCCGGCGCCCGACCACGGCGCGTCGGTGGCGTAGAGCAGCCATTCGTCCGCGCGCGGATACTCGTCCTTGCGCGAGTGGAACCAGATCGCATGATCGAGGCTGGCGCCAACGAGTTCGCCACGCATCCAGCTTAGCCCATGGGGAAGGGCGCTGGTGCCTAGCAGCGTATAATCGCTCGCATAGGTGATGACAGCGCGGTGCAACGCAGGATCGTCCGGCAAAGGCGCAATGGTGCGAAACCACGTGTGAGCGCGCGGCGGCTTGGGGTCGCTGCCCATCCAGTGCAAGCGGTCCACGGTGCGCATCTCGATCGGGCGCGGGCGCAGCATCAAGGCGAGTTGCGCCTCGCTGAGTTCCTCGCCCAGCATATCGGCGAGTTCGCGGCGCACCTCCCGATCGGGACGCAACTCATCCGGTGCGGCGATATCGGGCATCGGCGCGTCCACATGCTCGAGCCCGGTCTCCGGCGTCTGGAAGCTGGCAGTAAGGTTGAGGATCGGCACGCTCGCACCGTGCTCGTCTTCCTGGCTAGCGACCACCCGGCGATTGGCGAAGCTGCGCCCGTCGAAATCACGTTCGATGCGGTATTCGATATCGGCACCTTCGCGTCCGCCGCGCAGGAAATAGGCATGGAGCGAATGCGCGGTCTTGGGCTTGGGGATCGAGGCCTGTGCCGCCTGTAGCGCCTGCGCCAGGACCTGCCCCCCGAACACCCGGCCAATTCCTCCATCCTGCGGGGAGCCTGCATAGATATCCGCCGCACGCTTTTCCACTGTCAACAGGCGCACAAGACCTGCGACGAGCTCTTCGGGTGTCGGTTCGTGATCCATTGACCCGTGCGTTAGGAGCACTGCGAACTTCGCGTCAACGGTTGGCTTTCCGGCTGATCCGCGAGAGGCTTTAGCGCAAGGACAAGAGGTTGCGAGCGCGCAACACACAGTTTGCGCTTCTTCCCCTCGTCGGCCGTATTTGTCCCCGCTTGCCTTACTTGAAGCTCAGCAGGGGAGGCGGGCTGTCGGCATCGCTTTCCACGTAAGCCGGGTTGTATTTCTGCAGCCAGGCATAGGCTTCTTCGATCCACTCGATGTGCACGTCATCATAAGGCAGATTATGCGTGCCTTGCTTTTGCACGATATATTTGAAGTCTCGCCCTTCGACTTTGCCCGATTTTTCAAGGTTGGAGACGAGCGTTTCCGCCTGTTCCATCGGGATGCGCGCATCGCGCTTCGCTGCAACGATCAGCAGCGGTGCCCATTCGCCATCCGTGTTGAGCGCAGGCGAAATACCTTCCGGGTCTTCCGAGGTGGCCTGAAACCCACTGTTGAAACGCCCGAGATTGTCCGCGTCCCATTTGTTCATCAACGGCATGTCGTAAACGCCGGCACCGGCAATCGCGCAGTCCCATATCTCCGGATCGCGCTGCGCCCCGCGGGCAGCGGCGTATCCGCCGTATGACCAGCCCATTATGCAGGCGCGGTCCGGATCGATTGTGCCCTTCGCTCCAAAATAGGTGAGAGCGTCGTTGAGATCATCCTGCATCCGCTTGCCATAACCGCCCGGTTCGCGGCCCACCTCGACGAATTCTTTCCCATATCCGCCGGAGCCACGATAGTTGGGCTGAATGACGACATAGCCCTGCTCGGCGAGAGGCTGCGCCCACGGCTCGGCCTGGTTTGTGGCGGAATAGATTCCGAACGGCCCCCCGTGGGGCATGACGACCACGGGCAGGTTCTTGCGACCCATGCGGTGACGGGGGTAGGTGACGATGGCCTGAATCCTAGTACCATCGCTTGCTTCGTACCATTCGGCGCTAACCGGGTTGCGTGGTGCATCGGCAAGCTCGCTGCGATCCCAGTTGAGCAGCCGCATGTCACCACTGCGGGTATCGAACAAGTAATAGCCGGCCGCGCGGCGGACCCCTCCGCCGTAGATGACAACCTTGGACAAATCACTGGTGTAATCGACGATCCGCGCTTCGTCCTTGCCGAACAATTCTTCGGTAAGTTGCTGAACCATCGCAAGGTCCGGATCGGTGTATACCGTGCGCAGCGTGCCGTCGAACGTAGCGTAGCCGAGCACCTGAGTATCATCGTCACTGGTAACGAGGCCCTGCACATCGAAACCATCGGTCTCGAATACTGTATCGACGATTTCCATCGTCGCCATATTCATCTTATAAATCTTGTCGACGCCCTCGTGGTTCGAGATCGTGTAGACCAGATCACTACCCGGAATGAACATCCGCGGCACGGGCAGGCGTTCGGTGAAGGTCTCGTCGGCCTCATTATAGACCGTCTTGTGATTGCGATCGCCTTCCGCTTTATAAAGCATGCGGAATTTTCCGCTTTCGCCATCATTGGCAAAGCCCGCTCGCACATCCCCCTTGCTGTCGGCCGCCCAGCCGCGCACGACCCGGTTGGTGCGCTGTACCATCTTGAAGCGACCATCTGCGACTGAGACCTTGACGACTTCGGGAAAGCCCCAGCGCTCGGTGCTGTTGGCGATGCTATCGCGTTGAAGTAGATAAGTGCCCTCGGCGTGATCGATATGCAGGATAACGCCTGCATCTCCGCCCGCATCGCGCCACGCCTGGGGGATGGATTCGCCTGTTTCGACATCGAAAGCGACCAGTCGCCGGAAATCGGCAAGGCCAGAACCCAGATCTTCGCGGCTGATAACGGTGGCCACAACGTGGTCATTGCCGATCCAGCGATAGGTCGTTGCAGTGCGATCCCCAGCTTCGCGCGCCTCGGTTGCGGCAAGGATTGGCCGTTCCGTCATCGTCTCCAGATCAAGGACGACCAGCACCCGCTGCCCATCCCTGCCAGCCATGTACGCCAATTTGGACCCATCGGGCGAGATGAGCACCCGCTCCATATTGGGGGCCTTGACGAACTCGCTTACAGGAATGCGGGCGGTCTGCGTTTCCGGAACCTGCGGCGCTGGCTGCGCCTGCTGGGCAAGAGCAGAGCCGGTGGTCAGGCCCGCCGCTCCAAGGGTTGAGATACCAAACGCGAGCGCGCTTGTGCCTTCACGTACGACGTTTTTCAGTGTCATGATTAACTTGTCAGATCCCTGTTTTGCACCGCGGTTTGAAGGCCTCCGATCATCGCCGCGCTTGAGGAAGAATGCGCACCCCCGCGCGAATCTCCCTTGTCGTGCGATAACGTGCCGCTTCGCTCGATAATGCCGATCTGGCTTTCAACTGCAAGTGAAGACCTTGGCAGAAAGCGCTCCGCACCGGGTTATCGTGGCATTCGCACGGTGTGAGACGCGAACGTCAGCCTGCCGCGTGCGAAAGCGCGGCCAGCAGCAACAGCGCCACGATGTTGGTAATCTTGATCATCGGGTTCACGGCCGGGCCGGCAGTGTCCTTGTATGGATCGCCAACGGTGTCGCCGGTAACCGCGGCCTTGTGGGCTTCGGAACCCTTGCCGCCATGGTTGCCGTCTTCGATGTACTTCTTCGCATTGTCCCACGCGCCGCCACCGGCGGTCATCGAGAGCGCGACGAAAAGTCCGCTGACGATCACGCCCAGCAGCAGTGCACCCAACGCCGCAAAGCCTGCGGGTGTGCCCGCGATCCATGAGATGGCGAAGAACACCACGATCGGCGCCAGCACAGGCAGCAGAGAGGGAACGATCATTTCCTTGATTGCCGCCTTTGTGACAAGGTCAACGGTGCGCGCATAGTCCGGCTTTTGCGAGTAATCCATGATGCCGGGCTTCTCGCGAAACTGCTCGCGTACGTCTTTCACCACGTCCCCGGCCGCGCGGCCCACCGCGGTCATGCCCATCGCGCCAAACAGATAGGGCAGCAGCGCACCAAGCAGCAGCCCGACGATGACGTAAGGGTTTTCGAGGCTGAAATCGACATCGGCACGCCCATCGACCACTGCAAGGCCAAGCCGATCGGCATAGACGTTGAGGTCGGCCGTGTAGGCGGCGAACAGCACCAGAGCGGCAAGACCGGCGGACCCGATCGCATAGCCCTTCGTCACCGCCTTGGTCGTGTTGCCGACCGCATCGAGCAGGTCGGTCTTCTCCCGCACACTGTCATCCAGCCCCGCCATCTCGGCGATGCCGCCGGCATTGTCGGTCACCGGACCATAGGCATCGAGCGCTACGACCATGCCCGCCAGCGCCAGCATCGCGGTTGCGCCATAGGCCAGACCGATGAGGCCTGCGAGCTGGTAGGCACCGATGATCGCAGCGATGATCGCAAGCGTGGGCAATGCAGTCGATTCCAGACTGATCGCAAGCCCCTGGATCACATTGGTGCCGTGACCTGTCTCCGACGCTTTGGCGATGGAGCGGACGGGGCGGAAATTGGTCCCGGTGTAATATTCGGTAATCCAGATGATGATCCCGGTCAGGACAAGCCCGATGATCGAGCAGAAGAACAGATCCCATCCGGTAAATGGGGTGACCTGCGAAGACGTACCTTCCTCGGCCAGCGGCGCGCCGGGATCAAGCCCGGTCACATTGGCGCCGATGAGCGTGTCGATCCCGATGGCCAAGTCGATCGCGAACCAGATCAGCGGAACGGCGAGGATGGCGGTGACGAGGAAGCCCTTGTACATCGCTCCCATCACGTTCGTGCCACCTCCAAGCCGCACGAAATAGGTGCCGATGATAGAGGTGACGATGCACGCACCCCCGATCAGCAGGGGCAGCGCCATCAGTGGCAACAGCAGATCGCCAAGCTGCGTGAGCAAAAGCGCGGTCAGCACCATGGTCGCGCCGACGGTAACGACGTAGGTCTCGAACAGATCGGCGGCCATCCCGGCGCAATCGCCAACATTATCGCCGACATTGTCCGCGATCACGGCAGGGTTGCGCGGATCGTCCTCGGGAATGCCGGCTTCGACCTTGCCCACAAGGTCCGCGCCGACATCGGCGGCCTTGGTGAAGATGCCCCCGCCAAGGCGTGCAAAGATCGAGATGAGCGAGGCTCCGAAGGCGAGGCCGACAAGCCCGTCGATCACTTCGCGGCTGTTGGGCGCGAGGTCCATCGGGCCGATCAGGACGACGAAGAACACCGCGATCGCCAACAACGCAAGACCCGCGACCAGCATCCCTGTGATTGCACCGGCGCGAAAGGCAAGGGTGAGGCCTTGCTGAAGGCCCTTGCTCGCAGCTTGCGCGGTGCGGACATTTGCGCGCACCGAGATGTTCATGCCGATATAACCGGCCACCCCGGAAAGCACCGCGCCGATGACGAAGCCGATTGCCGGGATCGTGCCCAGCGCAATGCCGACAATGAACGCGACAACTACTCCGACAATGGCGATCGTGGTGTATTGCCGATTGAGATAGGCATTAGCGCCTTCCTGAATGGCGCCGGCGATTTCCTGCATCTTGGCATTGCCTGCATCAGCGCCAAGCACCTGGCGGCTCGTCACGATGCCGTAGATGATGGCAAGCAGGCCAAGGCCGATCGAAATATAGATGAGATCCACGGATAATCCCCTCAACTTTCGTGGATGGGCGCGCGCCCGCCATTACGGATCACGCAAGACCACAGACCATACGTGCTCGCCCGGGCGTGGCAAGCAGCAAAGCGCGTCTTTGCGCCGGTCTTTCACCAGTTTCGCAGGAAGGATCGGACGTCTGGCACAGGTTGCGGGTACAGTTTGACGGGGAGTGCGCCAATCTCAACCGTGGTGGTAGCCAAGCCCCTCTTCGCTCGGAATGCGATCGCCATCGAGGATCAGCGGTGTAAACCCGCGCCGTACGACATGGCCGATGCGCGTGGCCGGGGTCGGCGGAGCCAGCGTACCGCTGGGCCATGTGAAGAGCAGTTCGTAATCATCGCCCCAGCGCAGCGCATCGTGCCGACGGCTTTCATCGGCGACCGGAACCGCAGCGCTTTCGATGACAAAGCTGACCCCGCTCGCTCTGGCAAGCCGCCAGGCATCGAGCAACAGGCCGTCCGATACGTCCATCATCGCGCTCACATGCGGGGCCAGCGCCTCACCCTCGGCGAGCCGTGGTCGGGGGCGATTGAAGGCTTCAAGATGCTCGGCATCGCCCTCGAACCCGGCCAGGGCGCATCCGATTGTTCCGGTGACGAACACAGCGTCTCCCGGCTTGGCACCCATGCGCGAGGGAACGGGACGACAGGTGGCGCGACCGATCGCCGTCATCGAATAGGTGCTGGCCCCCGTTCCGGCAACGGTATCGCCGCCCATCAGCTTGACGTCGTAAGCGTGCAGGACTTCGCGTAACCCCTCGACGAACCGCAGATCGTTGCCCCCCAGCGCATGGCCGAGCAAAACACCCACCGGTTCTGCGCCCTTGGCCGCAAGGTCGGAAAGATTGAGCGCGACCAGCTTCCAGGCAACATCGGCAAGATCGGCTTCGGGACGAAAATGCACGCCTTCGGCCATCAGGTCGTGGTTGAATATCAGGATCTCGCCGCCGATCTCGATCAGCGCGCAATCGTCGTTCAGACCGCGCGCGCCGGGATGAAGTGGCAGCGAGCGCAAGGCAGCGAGAAATTCCGTCTCGGTCATCGCGTCGCCCAGGCCTCCGTTCTCTCAGCGCCCCTCAGCGTCGCACGTCCTTGGCGACCGCATCGAGGATGCCGTTTACGAATTTCGCCTCGCGATCGTCGAAGAAAGCCTTGGCGACGTCGACATATTCGTTGACGACACTTGCAAGCGGCACGTCAGCGCGGGCTAGCAGTTCGTAGGTGCCTGCGCGCAGGATCTGGAGCATCGTCTTGTCTAGCCGCGCCAGCGTCCAGCCCTGTGCCAGCCGGGCGACGAGCAGCGCATCGATTTCCTCGCGGCGCGCATCGACACCGCGCACTAAATCGTCAAAGAAACCTACGTCGGCATCGGCAAAGACGGCATCATCATGGTCCGCATCGTCCACTTCGCGGCCTAAACGATGCTGGTGAAATTCATCGAGCAACCTGGGAAGCGCGGGTTTTTCCATCTGCAACTGGTAAAGCGCTTGCACGGCCGCAAGCCGCGCCGCGCTGCGAGCGGTGGAGCGGGTCGTCGCAGCGCTCATTTCAACCGCAACTCGACTGATTTGGCGTGTGCGGGCAACCCTTCAGCATGAGCGAGTGCGGCGGCCGCCGGTCCGATTGTCCTGAGTGCCTCTTCGCCCAGTTCGATGAAGCTCGTGCGCTTCATGAAATCAAGTACCGACAGCCCGCTGGAAAACCGCGCACGGCGTCCGGTAGGCAGGACGTGGTTGGGTCCTGCGACGTAATCGCCGACCGCTTCCGGCGTCATTCGGCCGAGGAACACGCTCCCGGCATGGCTGATCTGGTCCATCAGTGTCTGGGGTCTGTCGATCGCAAGTTCGCAATGTTCGGGGGCAAGCCGATTGATAAGGGCCGGGGCCTGGGTCGCTATGTCCTCGACGAGAATGATCAACCCGTATTCTTCCCAGCTCGATTTCGCGGTCTTGCCTGTCGCAAGCTCGACCAGCAACAGGTCGATCGAATCTTCGACCATGCGCGCGAACCCTTCATCGTCGGTGATGAGGATCGACTGGGCGAGCGGATCGTGTTCCGCCTGGCTCAGAAGGTCAGCGGCTATCCAGTCGGGATCATTCTTCCCGTCGGCCACCACCAGGATCTCGCTCGGACCAGCGACCATGTCGATCCCGACTACGCCGAATAGCTGCCGCTTCGCTTCGGCGACATAGGCGTTGCCGGGGCCGGTAATGACATCAACCGGGCGGATGAGATCGGTGCCATAGGCGAGGGCGGCTACGGCCTGCGCCCCGCCAACCCGCCACATTTCGTCAATCCCGGCGACGTGGGCGGCGGCCAGCACCAGCGGGTTCGACTTACCGCGCGGGGTCGGCGTGACGACGGCAATGCGCTCGACGCCTGCGACCTTGGCCGGGATTGCATTCATGAGGAGCGAGGAAGGATAGGCCGCGCGCCCGCCGGGAACGTAAAGACCGGCGGCATCAACAGGGCTCCACCGCGCACCAAGGCGCGCACCGATTGCATCGGTGTAGTCGCGGTCCTCAGGCAATTGCGCTTCATGGTAGGAGCGGATGCGCGCCGCTGCCAGATCGAGTGCAGCGCGAAGGTCAGGAGCGAGCCCTTCGTAAGCCTCTGCGCAGCGCTCCCGCGTGACCGACCAGTCGGCATCGTCGCTGAGCGGATAGCCATCGAAACGCTGCGTGTAATTGACCAGCGCCTTGTCGCCATTGGCCTTAACATCGCGCAGGATATCCCGCACCTGCGCGGCGACATCACTGTCGGTCTCACGGCGTGCGGCTACGATCCGGGCAAAGCGTTTTTCGAAATCCGGCTCGCTGATACTGAGTTTCTGCATGGTCAGGCGGCCTCTCGCCCGGCATCCTGACGCGCTGCCGCATCTTCGCGGAATACGGCGACCAGCTTGGCGATGCGCGGATCGGTCTTGTATGCGGCGCGATTGACGATGAGGCGGGCGCTGACATCGAGAATGCGATCGGTCTCGACCAGGCCGTTCTGCTTCAACGTGCGCCCCGTGGACACCAGATCGACAATCTGGCGCGCCAGGCCAAGAGAGGGTGCAAGCTCCATCGCGCCGTTCAGCTTCACACATTCGGCCTGCACGCCGCGCGCTTCGAAATGGCGGCGCGTGAGGCTGGGGTATTTTGTCGCGACCCGCAGATGGCTAACCCCCGCGGTTTCCTCGCCATCGCCGGCCATTCGCGCAACCGACAGGCGGCAGTGCCCGATATCGAGATCAACAGGCGCATAAAGGTCGCTGTAGTCGAACTCCTCGACCACGTCGGACCCCACGATGCCGACCTGTGCCGCGCCATGCGCCACAAAGGTTGCCACATCGAAGGCGCGCACCCGGATGAGGCGCAGGTCGGCCCGCTCGCACGCAAAGGCGAGGCTGCGATTGGCCTTGTCGTGAAACGCCGCCTCGGGCACCACCCCGCTGCGCGCCATGACTGGCAAGGCCTCGTCGAGGATGCGTCCCTTGGGCACGGCGAAGGTAAGCTCTTGGGGTATCATTGTGGCCTGCGACTTAGGCGCTGGTGGAAAAAAGGCAATGCGGCATGGCTCTCGACAAAGCCGAATACAAAGTGATCGACCCGCTGGCGACGGGGTGCGCCGCAGTGGCGCGGGCGTTTGAAAACCAGGTGGCCTATTGCCGCGATAATGGCGCGTCGATAACGGCGAGCGTTTGCGAAGGGCTGCGCGCTCTTCTCGAGGGGTCGCGCGGTGGTGTGGTCATGGAGCGGGTGCGGCGATGGGCCGGTCCTCCGCTTGCCGATGCGCTGCCTTTGCGTCTGGCGGGCGGTCTGCATGCTCTGCATCTGGCCGGTGAGACAGAGCAGCTCGCGGCGATCTATGCCGGCCAGCGCGTGTCGGACATCGCGGCGGTGCTCGCCACGGTGATCGAGCGGAACGAGGCAGTGCTGCTGCCATGGCTCGACGGCCCGCCGCAGACAAACGAGGCGGGGCGTTCGAGCAACTATGCGGCGGCGTTGCTGTGGCTGGCGGATCACGGCTGTCCGCCGCGCTTCGCGCTCAACGAAATCGGTTCGAGCGCCGGGATCAACCTGATGATGCGGCGCTATCGTTACGACCTTGGAGGCACGATCGTGGGACCCCAGGTCGCCCAGATGCAGCTTGCACCTGAGTGGCGCGGGGCGCCGCCACCTCGCGCCGAGATCGACATTGTCGCGGCGCGAGGCTGCGATATTGCACCGGTCGATCTGACCGATCCGACGCAAGCCTTGCGCCTGCGCGCCTATATCTGGCCCGAGTTCACCGAACGTTTCGCCCGGCTCGATGCTGCCATTGCCGCGGCGGATGAAATGCCGCCCGACATCGCGCACGAAAAAGGCGAAGCCTTTGTTGCGCGTGTGCTTGGCGAAAACCCGCAATCAGGCGTCACGCGCGTAATGATGCATTCGGTCGTGTGGCAGTATCTCGGCGCGGCGGAAAAAGACGCGATCACGCAGGCGATCGAGCAGGCAGGTGCGGCGGCGACCATCGAGGCTCCGCTCGCATGGGTCCAGCTGGAGGCGAACCGCGACACGCATCGCCATGAACTTACGGTTCGCTATTGGCCTGGCGGCGACGAGATACAGCGCCTCGCAATCGCCCATCCACATGGTGCGTGGATCGACTGGTCTGGTGGCTAGTTTCTCCGCTCGGCTCTGGTGCGCCAGTCTTCACGCCGAGCGAACGAGGCTTTGTGGTCCAGTAGCGCGCCATCGTGCTCGTGCCGGCCTCTCCTTCGTCGTTCGCGCGGACCATGCCGGAATACTCAGGTTTGCAGGAACCGGTCCATCGCCGCATTGACTTCGTTCGGCGCCTCCCACGGCACGAAATGGCCGCATTCGGGAACGCGGTGGACGGTGAGCGGGTCGACAATCGCCTCGAGCCCCTCGAGGTTCTCCGGCGGCAGTGCGAGATCGTCTAACGCCCAGATGACCAGCGTCGGGATGGTCAGCTTGGGAAGCTCGGGCGGCGACCAGTCTTCGGGCACTTTGAAAGGTGCGTCCATATCGGGGACGTCAATCGGGCTCGCCCGGTAGTAATTGAGCATGCCGAATGCAGCGTCGCGGTTCTGCCAGTCGCGGAGCAGTGCCTCGCGTTCTTCGGCCTCCATCGCGCCGGGTCGGTCCCACTTAACCTCCTTGAGGAGCAGACCGGTAAGCCCGTGCTCCTTCACCAGCACATCGTTGGCGGGATCGCGGAAGCCGCGGATATACTGGCTCGCCTTACGTTGCTGGCGATTGGTGTAGAGCAAGCGCTGGAAGATTGCCGGGTGGGGGGCGTTGGCGATCACCGCGCGCTCCACCCGCATGTGCTGGCCGCCAAGCGCCACGCCCCAGGCAAGCGCGCCGCCCCAATCGTGACCTACAATGGTGAACGTCGCGACGTTCAAGGCATCGGCAAGCAGGAAGATGTCGCCGATCAGCTTGTCTGGCGTGTAGGCTTCGACTTCCTGCGGCTTCGATGAATTGCGATAGCCGCGCTGGTCAGGCGCGATGCAACGATAGCGGTCCTTGAAATGCGCGATTTGATGACGCCATGTGCGGTGGCTTTCGGGAAACCCGTGAAGAAAGATAAGCGCTGGCGCATCGGTCGGTCCTTCGTCGACACAATCAAGATGTATGCCGTTCGCCAGTTCGACGCGCGTCTGTCCCATGCCGTTCACTCGTCCTCTTCCATCCGGTCCATGTAGCCTTTGGCTACCGTGTCCGCCATTTGATCGAACAGCGCCTCGGGTGTCCGGCGCGCTTCGCCAAGAGCCAGCTCGCCGCCGCGCGCGATAATTATTTCGCGCGAGCCCGCCGCGATCGCATCGAGCATTCGTGCCGCGGCCTCATCGGCCGGAATGCCTTCGTCGATCACCTTGTCCGAACGCCCGCGCGCTTGTCCCACGGCATTCAGCGCGTTGCGCGCGACATCGGTCGCGACTGATCCGGGATAAACCATATGAACGCCGACGCCGGTCTGTGAAAGCTCCGCCCGCAGCGCATCGCCATAGCCCGCAAGCCCGAATTTCGCCGCGCTGTAGGCAGTGCGCATGGGGATGCCGACCTTGCCCGCGATCGAGGAGATGAAGATCAGCGCGCCGCTATGTCCCTTACTGGCGCGCTCCACCATAGGACCGATCAATCCCTGGCTGAAGGCGATCGGGGCGGTAAGATCGATTTCAATGATGTCGCGATAGACTTGGAAATCGGTCCGGAGCGCGCGGCTGCGTTGCGAGACACCGGCATTGGCGAGGGCGAGGTCGACGCCGCCTTTCCAATCGATTGCGCGCTTGGTCGCATCGGCCAGAGCAGCCTCGTCGCGCATGTCGAAGGCAAGGGTCAATGTCTTCCCGCAATCCCTGGCGACCGCGGCCAAGCGTTCTTCATCGCGACCCGAAAGAATGAGATGCGCCCCGCGACCGGCCAGATCGCGCGCCAGCGCAGCGCCGATCCCCGACGATGCGCCCGTGATCCATGCGACCCTGCCCGAATATTCCATCCCTTGCCTCCCCGTGAGCGGTCAGGGATAGCTGACGATCTTGGATCGATCTGGCAAGGGGATGCGCTTTCTCGCAACGTCCGTGGGCTCGGGGGAGTGGCGACGAGCAGGTGCGAGCGTCCACGGCTGTCGATCCCGTTCACCGGCGAGGCGGGGCCAAATGCAACGCGTGATGATCTGGGTGGCGGGCCTGATAGGGGCGTTACTTCGCATCTTCAGGAACGTCAGCCTTGATCGCGACCGCATGAACGCGCTCGCCCACGATGTCGCCCAGCGCCGCAATCACGGCTCGTTGACGTGCGAGCCGGTTCATGTCGGCGAAGGCCGCCGCCTCGATATGGATTGTAAAGTGCGATTCGCCCGAACCATCGTCGCCAGCGTGACCGTGATGCTTTGCGCTATCGTTGACGATTTCGAGCCGGCTGGGCGCAAACGCTTCGGACAGGCGTGTCTGCATTTCCTCGGAGATCGTATCGGCCATCGGGTTTGTTTCCTTTTTTGCATGTTCTTGATGCTTGGAATTGGGCGTTTGGGACGCCATTCTCAAGTCCGATGGCTCAAACCCGCTTCCACGGACGACACGAGACGGCCGATCGCCGATGCGATTGGCCGGCTTGCTCGAATAGCGGCGAATTTCGCGCGCCGGGCTACCGTCCCAGCGGGTTCGACGGGCCGGGCGAATGGCGCTGGTTCTGCCTTGACCACGTGCGCGAATTCAACGCCGGGTATGACTGGTTCGACGGTATGAGTGCGGAGGAAATTCTCGCTGCACAGGCTCCGGCAGCCGGATGGCGGACCGAAAGTCCCACATTCTCGCCCCGCGCCGCAGTTGACGGGCTGCCGCGATGGTCCGATTTTGATGATCCGCTCGATGCGATTTCGGCGCGCGCTGGCGGCATTCGAAGCCAGGCCGGGCGCGCTGCGAAAATGGCGATGAGCGGGAAGTTCAGCAAGGACGAGGCCGAAGCGCTGGAGACGCTGGGGCTTGGCTCCGACACCGATCGCCGCCGCCTGCGCCGCCGGTATTCCGAGCTCGTGAGACGCTACCACCCCGATCGCAACGGCGGCGACCGGCGCTATGAATCGCGGTTGGCCAAGGTCGTGAACGCGTATCAGGTGCTTCGTGAAAGTGCCGCTATAAGCTAGGAAACCGCACTGCCAGACTTGTCATAGATTGCCGCAAACCCGCCGAAGATCATGCGTTTGCCGTCGAAGGGCATGGGGTTCTTCTCCGGATCGAAGCGCTCGTCTGGTGGTCCGTCCTGCATCAGCGCCATGGCCGCATCACGGGTTGAGCGGTCTGGCCACTCGATCCAGCCCATGCACACCGTCTCCTCATCGTCGGCGGCGACGGCGCGGCGAAAATCGGTAACGTCGCCGCTGGGCACGTCCTCGCCCCAGCTTTCTACCACCCGCAGCGCTCCCTGTTCGAGAAACCAACCATTGGCATGTTCACAATGCCGCAAATATTGTTCGCGATTGGCCGTGGGTACCGCGATCACGAACCCGTCGATGAATGTCATGCAGCCGCACTCCTCGCCGTCATATGCCAGGGGCGCACCTGTACTCGCATAATATTGCGAAGTCAGGTCAGTTCTGGCGAAATGCCCAGCGCAGCGTCCGGCCCATCCCCCAGGTTGCCGCGCGGGCAGGCAAGGCGGTGAGGACGGGGCGCTGCAGCCGCAGCATGGCGCGCGCCCAGTCGGGCACCATCGCGACCGCTTCCGCACCGATCATCGCCTGAAGCGCCGGCGGCGTGCCCTGGGGACGCTGGTTAAGGACGTAACGCGCGACCTCGCGCGCTTCGGGTGAGGCGTGCAGATCAGCGCGCAGCTCGCGAAAAATCCGCTCGGTCTCCAACCGGTTCTCCGGCACCGGATCGGCGCCGAGCGCGCGGGCGATGATGGCGAACTGACGGTAATATTCATCCTGCTCGTGCCCCGGCATATCGGGCCGTACGTGGCGCAGGTAGCCCATGAGGAAGCTTTGCGCTTCGACCACGTGGACCCAGGCGAGGGTGCGCGGATTGGTCGCCTGATAAGGCGTGCCATCAGGCAGTGTCCCGCCGACATGCGCATGAATGCGGTTTACCCGTTCAATAGCCTTCATCGCCTCGTCACGGTGGCCGAAAGTAGTTACCGCGATGAACCGGGCGGTGCGGCGCAGGCGTCCATGCATATCGGCGCGAAAGTTCGAATGGTCGAGCACGCCCTGAAGCGCATGCGGGTGCAACATCTGGAGCAACAGCCCGCGAATACCCCCGGTCATCATGCCCACGATATCGGCATGGACCATCCGGATTGGAGTGTCGCGTGCGAACAGTGCATCGTCGGAGGGTGGTACGGGCTTTTGCCCGCCAGCGCTGTCGTTGAAGACGCCGCGCACCTGTTCGACGAGTTTGCCGCGGATAAGTTCGAGGGGATCGGCCATGATGGTGCGTTCAGATATGGCTACGCGCACGCAGCTTGCAAAGATGCGCGCCAGGGCCGAACAACGCAAATCGGACGTGGCGCTTGCAGGCGCGGCGCGAGGTCATTAACGCCGCAGGCGCAATGAACTCCCAATCTCCTGAAAAATTCACCGGCGAAAGTGCCATGCCTGCCGAGCCCGATACCAAGATCGACGTGCGTGACACGTTCGGCATCGATGTCGATTGGCAGGTCCCGGCCTTCAGCGCCAATGACGAACACGTGCCCGAACGCGACGACAGCTACGTCTTCGATCCGGACACCACGCTGGCGATCCTAGCCGGTTTTGCGCATAATCGCCGCGTCATGATCCAGGGTTATCACGGCACCGGTAAATCGACGCATATCGAACAGGTCGCCGCGCGGCTTGGCTGGCCGAGCATCCGCGTCAATCTCGATGCACATATCAGCCGGATCGACCTCGTCGGGCGTGATGCGATCGTGCTGAAGGACGGCTTGCAGGTTACCGAGTTCAAGGAAGGCATTTTGCCCTTCGCGCTCCAGCATCCGGTCGCGCTGACCTTCGACGAATACGATGCGGGTCGGCCGGACGTCATGTTCGTCATACAGCGCGTGCTGGAATTTGACGGTCGCCTGACGCTGCTCGACCAGAACCGCGTGATTACGCCCAATCCGTGGTTTCGCCTGTTCGCGACCACCAACACGGTGGGCCTTGGCGATACGAGCGGGCTTTACCACGGCACGCAGGCGATCAACCAGGCGCAGATGGACCGCTGGAATATTGTGACCGCGCTCAACTACCTGCCAGCGGACATCGAGCAGCAGATCGTGAAGTCCAAAACGCCCGAGAGCGATGACAAGCTGCTCGCCGACATGGTGAAGGTTGCCGAGCTGACCCGGCAGGGCTTCATGAACGGCGACATCTCGACCGTGATGAGCCCGCGCACCGTCATCACCTGGGCGCAGAATACGGGCATCTTCAACTCGGTCGGCTTCGCCTTCCGCCTGTCCTTCCTCAACAAATGCGACGAGGCGGAACGCACGCTGGTGAGCGAATATTACCAGCGCGTGTTCGACGAGGAATTGCCTGAAAGCGCAGTGCCGTCGACCGCTTGAAATGCGCGCTAACTCGTCCGGGGCGGATGATTTGACGTTACGGCAAGCCGGGTTTTCCATTCCGGCATACTAAACGGGATCATGCGGTGCTGACCTGCGCCCGTCGGTTTCAGTTGAAACCTCCTTGTCTTGCAGGTGACATATCAAACTCCTTGCAGCACGCGGATTTGGCTGCGTGCTCAAATTGGAGACATCCTATGAAAAATCTAGGAAAACCAATATTCGTGACAGCGCTTCTGGCGCTGGCAACCCCGGCGCTGGCCGACAGCTCTTCTTTTGTATCGTCGTCGTCCTCGTCGAACGGAGGCAAGAATTCCGTGTCCGTCCTTGTCCAGACGACCGGCAATGGTCAGGCATTTGGAACAGCAACGGCCGGGAATGAGACGGTGCGGGCTTCGAGCTCTGGCAATCAGACCGTGTTCGTCAGCAACAGCTCCGCCGCACGCGACATTCGCGGTGAAGCGATGATCCAGCGACTTCGCGATCGGGTGTTCTCCTTCTGGAGATAGTCGCGAAAGTTGACGGGGCGCGGTATGATCATACGACCGCGCCCCATCACTGCCCGCTCTTGCGAATGCTTTATGCACGCGATCTGAGTCGAAGCTTGCCCCCAAGTGTTTTATGTTGTTAACACAGCGAGGCGATGTTCAAGCGATTCCGCAAGCAGCGAAGGGACGATGGAGCACCGGCTGGAGCAGGTTCGGGCTTCTTTCCGCTCTACGAAACGCAACAGCCGGTCGATCCTGATTACGACACCTGGGATGCGCAGCTTGCCGAGCTCGACGAGTCGATCGAGCGCGAGGAGCGCCGGCGGCTGCCATTCTGGCGCCCGGCCTATTGGCGCACACGGCGCAAGCGCTGGTGGGCGGTGCGGATCTTTGCCGGGGTCCTGGCGCTCGTCATCGTGTTGTCTGCTTGGCTTGCGATTACCGCTCCGCTCTCCAAAAGCCTGGAACCCATCGCGCCGCCCCAGATCACGCTGCTGGCGAGCGACGGCACGCCGATCGCACGGCGCGGAGCGATGGTCGAGACGCCGGTCGCAGTCGCCGATCTGCCGCCTCATGTCGTGCAGGCGTTCCTCGCGATCGAGGACCGGCGCTTTTATTCGCACTGGGGCATTGATCCGCGCGGCATCGCGCGTGCGGCATGGACCGGGCGCGGTGGCGGCAGCACCATCACGCAGCAACTTGCGAAATTCACCTTCCTCACACCAGAACAGAGCCTCAGCCGCAAGGCACGCGAGGCGCTGATCGCGCTGTGGCTCGAAGGTTGGCTGACCAAGGACGAGATCCTGGAGCGCTACCTCTCCAACGCTTATTTTGGCGATAACCAGTACGGACTGCGTGCGGCCAGTCTGCACTATTTCTACCGCCAACCCGAAAACCTTCTGCCGCAACAGGCAGCCATGCTCGCAGGGCTGTTGCAGGCCCCGTCGCGCTATGCACCGACCAAGCATTATGACCGGGCGAAAACACGTATGGACCAGGTGATCGGCGCGATGGTGGATGCGGGATATCTGACTCCTGCGCAAGCGGCGCAGATGCCCGCACCGCGCCTCGATGTGAGGCGACGCGACGACCTTCCCACAGGCACCTATTTCGCCGACTGGGCGCTTCCGATTGCGCGCGATGGACTGGAACCCGGCTATGCCCGCCAAGTGCTTACCACCACGCTCGATGCACGCTTGCAGGCGCTGGCGAGCCGGGTGACAAGCCGTGCGCAGCTCGGTGGTGCTCAAGTGGCGCTGGTGGCCATGCGGCCCACGGGCGAAGTTGTCGCGATGGTGGGGGGCAAGGACTACGCCGCATCGCCCTTCAACCGGGCAACACAGGCGAAGCGGCAGCCGGGATCGACCTTCAAGCTGTTCGTCTATCTTGCGGCGCTGGAAGCAGGCTGGGCCCCCGACGACCGGATCGAAAACACCGCGATCACGAACGGCAGCTATCGTCCGAAAAACGCGAGCGAGAATTACTCCGAGACATTAAGCCTGGAAGAGGCCTTTGCCCGATCGAGCAATGTCGCGGCCGTTCGCCTGCAAAACGAGGTCGGCAGCGATCAGGTGATCCGCATGGCGCGCGGTCTGGGAATCGAGAGCCCGATGGTCGAGGGCGATCCGAGTTTGGCGCTGGGTACCTCCACCATGACGCTGCTTGAACTCACGGCCGCCTATGCCGGGGTCGCCGCCAACCGCTTCCCGGTCACGCCGCGCGCCTTCGACCGTGAAGAAGCAGGCTGGCTTGACTGGCTGCGCGATCGGCGTGAACGATTTTCACCGCGTACGCATGCGCATATCGAACAGATGCTGCGAGCCGTGCTTAACCAGGGCACCGGCTCAGCAGCAGCTCTACCGATTGCAAATTACGGGAAGACCGGCACGACCCAGGACAATCGCGACGCGCTGTTCGTGGGCTATGCGGGCGATCTGGTGGTCGGCGTATGGATCGGAAATGATGACAATTCCCCCATGGGTGCGGTGACGGGCGGCGGCAGTCCGGCGCGGATCTGGAAGGATTTCATGCGCGGCGCGCTCTCGCTACCGGAAGCGCGACCGAGCACTGCGCCCGATCCCGAAGGACCGGTTCAGCCGCTCGATATCGAGGAAGGCGAGGAAATGATCTATCAGGGCGAGGGCGCACGGGTGCGGATCGGGCCCAACGGGATCGACATCTTGTCGGACGATGCGCCTATTGGCGTCCGGATCGACCGTGAGGGCGTGCGGGTCGAAGGGCTTGAGGAAGAGATAGAGCGTCGCACTCGCCAGCGCGACGAAGCGGCGGAGCGCCTACGCGAACGGATCGAGGCGGAGCGCGAGCGGATCGAAACCGAAATCGAGCGCGAGCAGCGTTAGGGTATCATCACGCCATCAGGATGTTCATCACCGCCGTTGCGATCGGCCGGTCGCGCTCGTCCTGCCACGCTTCGACGGCGACGTTGGCGTTGCGCCTGCCGAGCCGGGTGATCCGCGCAAGCGCGAAAGTTGGCTTCGCTCTACCCGCCGCAAGGTACTGGACGGTGATGTTGATCGGCTTGAGCCTAGGATCGCGCCCTTCCGCAGCCAGCCTCATGCGTAGCGCAGCATAGCCTGCATTTTCGAGCAAGCCGGCCGTCGCGCCGCCGTGGAAGGTGCCCGGGCGCCCCTCTACGTTGCGAGCAAAGTCCACCGTCAGGATCGGAACGCCGCTTTCTTCGCCATGCTGGCGGATGCCGAGCGAACGGGCGTAGGCGGGCAGGCGCTCATTCATCGGCCGCGTCCTTGTCCGAGCGCGGATCGCGCGCAATGGTCATGAAGACACCCGCGACATGCGCAACCGGATCCTCGCGATCCCCGTCATGTGCGATCCCGCGGACGAAGGCAGCGGAACGGGTCGTGCGATAGCATTGCACGCGGCCCCAGACCGCGCTGCGCTCGCGTGCAGGGCGCTGATAGTCGACCCGCAGGTCAAGCGTCGCAATCGGTGTAAAGCTCTGCACGGTTTGCCAGATCGCCATGCCGCTCGCCATGTCCATCAGACTGATGATCGGGCCGGAGGCAAGGACTAGGCGATCCTCCTCGCCCAGCAGGTCTTCGCGCCATGGCAGTTCGAGCTCGACCCAGTCCGAACCGTGATCACTGTAGGTCAGACCCAGCCAACCGGCATGGCCCGCCTTCGAAAAGAATGCGCTCGCCTTGGCGGCATCGAAGGGTTGCGCGGCGTCGGCCATGGCGCGCCGTTTGGGACGGGCCGCGATCTATGGCAAGCCTCTTGTCGAAAGCTAGATTACGCCGCCCGCCAAGCGGTCGATCGCGCCTTGCAGGATGATTGCCGCCGCATGACTGTCGATCGCAGCGGCGCGTCTGGAGCGGCTGACGTCCTGCCCGATCATCGCAGCCTCGGCACTGAGTGTGGACCAGCGCTCGTCCCACAGCAATACCGGCAGTGTGAAGGCTTCCGCGATATTGCGAGCAAAGGCGCGCGAGGCTTGCGTGCGCGGTCCTTCGCTTGCGTTCATGTTGCGCGGCAGGCCAAGCACGATGCCTTTGACGTGGCGCTGGGCGATCAACGCCGACAGCGCCTCCCGGTCGCGCCCCCACTTCCCGCGCGGCAGGGTCTTGCCATTGGTGGCGAAGCGCCAGCCTGCGTCGCAAAAGGCGGTGCCGATGGTCTTGGTGCCAAGGTCAAGGCCAAGCAGAACACCGCCATCGGGCAGCGCATCGGCAAAGTCGGGTGCGCGCTCGGTAATCAGTTCTCCGCGCCTTCGCGCATCGTGTCGATCTCCGATTTCGGCTGCGGCGTTGCCCCGCGTTCCAGTGCCAGGGCCCGGCGTGCGACATCTGCCTTCGTGTTGGCCCAGAACAGCGGAATGTCGTAGACGTGGTAATTGTTGCCGGGCAGCACGTAAGGGCCCAGTTCGGGCGGGTCTCCGATCAGCAGCAGCCCACGTTCGTCACAGCGGGCCGGCACGGCGTTTGGCACAAGCTCCCCGTTCGACATGCTTTCATCGGGTACGAGCGTGCCAAGATTGGCATCGGCATCAGCTTCACCGCCGAAGTTGCCAGTTAGCGGGTTCGTGCACAAGATTACGCTATCACCGCGCGGCAGCCCGTCAAAACCCATGGATTTCGAGTAGGTCTCCAACAGCCGGTCGGGGTCGGCGGGTTCGGCGAAGCTTGACCAGGACAGGATGCAGCCGGTCTGATCCGGGGTCGCGCAAGCGGGCAGGCCCAGCGCTGGCAGATCGCGCTCGACGGATATCGGCCAGCCAATGACATAAGCGGCCACCAGCCGATCCGCCACAGCCGAGCCGGCCACTTCCTCACGCAGCAAGCGTAGCAGGTGAAGCGAGCCCTGACTGTGGCCAGCCAGGACAACCGGAGTGTCTGCACCGACCGATTCCAGGAAGTAGCGATACGCCTCACGCACATCGGAATAGGCGGCGTCGATCGCCTGCTCGGCCTCGGCTGCGTCGGTCAGGAAGGCACCCATGGTCGCCTGGCGATAGCGTGGTGCCCAGATTTCGCTGGCGGCGTCGAAGGGGCTCGCCATTCCGCTGATATAAATGCGCGCGATACGCTCGGCTTCTTCGTCGCGGATCGGCGCATTCCAATTGTCGCGGCTGAGATAGCTGGTGGGGTGAATAAAAAAGACCGCGAACGCCGGAACGTCACCAGCAGCGTCAGGGATTTCCCCTTCGAGATCAACATTGCGCGCCGGGTCGTTCACTCCGATACCGGGACGCGAATACCACAGGTCGGGGTCCTGATAGGCGTTGGCTTCCATCGGCTCGGTCGGCGTGAACTCGGCCGAAGGAACCAGCGCAATCTCGGTCAGCTCGTCCTGAAACAGCTCATAGCCAATCCGGCCGACCAGAAACACGACGATGCAGATCGCCACGAAATAGAGGAATTTCTTCGCCATCCAGCGCGGGTCCAAGCGGCCTTGCGGGAGCCTGCTATTCGGTTTCTTCGTAGCGCTGGGGCGGGGGCGACATCATTTCGGGGCGAAGGCTGTCCCAGGCACGCTCGCCCCGCAGTGCCGACCACCAGGTGAGCGGGTTCCAGCTGGCCGAGCCGTCAAGACTGAAGGTAATGAACTCCGCGCGCCCGCCGATATTCTCCAGCGGAATGCCGCCGCCCAGTCCGCGCGCTTCGGCAAGGGCGCGACTGTCGGCACTTTCGTCGCGGTTATCGCCCATGACGAAGACATGGCCTTCGGGAACGGTATATTCGGAATAATTGTCAAGATCGTTTAGCCCGCTGGCGAACTGGCTCTGATCCTCATGGTCGATGACAAGGTAGGTCGCACCATTGGGCAGCGTCTCGCGGAAAGTCGGCGGCTCGAAATATTGCTCCCCGCTGGCGTCGCGAACCCGGTAGGCATCGAAAGCGCGCAGGCATGGCCCGTTTTCACACATGAGCGATGGTTCGAACGGGATGCGCACCGGCGGCACAACTTCACGCTTGATCGGAGCCCCGTTCAGGATGATGCGGCCGTTTTCCAACGCGATCGTATCGCCGGGGAGGGCAATGACGCGCTTGATGTAATCCTCATTGCGCGTTGGGTGCACCGGTATCACGATATCGCCATATTCGGGCATGTCGGGCAGGATCCGCCAATCGCCGCGCGGCAGCAGGTGAAAGGAGACCGAGGCCCAGGACCAGCCATATGGAAACTTGCTAACGACCAATCGATCCCCGACATGCAGTGTCGGATACATCGATGTCGAAGGAATGTAGAAGTTCTTCGCGATGAAGCTGTGAAAGGCGAGCACTGCCAGCAGCATGATAGCAAGCCCGCGCAGTTCCGCGATCCAATCGACACGCTCCGTCTCATCCACACCGCCGACATTGTCGGCTGCAAGCGTGTCGCCATCGGCAATTGCCACGGTCTTTGAACCGCCAGAGCGAAGGGTGTTGGAGCGGGCGTCGGTCATTTTCTTGCGGTTCACTTCTTCGCGCATCGAGGACGATTGTCGACCACATTGCAGGTCAAGGCTCAGGCGGGCAGCGCTTCGATGATGACGAGCGCCTGCGCCCATGGATGGTCGTCGGTTAGGGTCAGATGAATATGCGTCACATGGCCCGGCGGCGCAATTTCTTCAAGCCGCTTTGCCGCCCCGCCCGTGAGTGCGAGCGTTGGAGCGCCGCTGGCGGCGTTGACGACGCCGATGTCTCTCATGAAGACCCCGCGCCTGAATCCGGTGCCCACCGCCTTGCTGAACGCTTCTTTCGCAGCAAAGCGCTTCGCGTAAGTTCCCGCCATCGTGAAGGGGCGGCGCCGCGCCTTGGCCCGTTCGGTTTCCGTGAAAACGCGGGTTTCGAACCGCTCGCCAAACCGCTCGAGCGAGTTTGCAATTCGTTCGATATTGCACAGGTCGGAGCCAAACCCGATTATCATCGCAGGGCTCGGCTGATTGCGAGGACAAGGAGGGCAAGTGCAAGCACCTGCAGCATCACCTGCGATTTGAACAACGGGTGCGCGAAGTCGCCATTCGCGAATTTGAGCGCACCGGCATAACCGAAGATCTGCAACGCCACCCAGCCGATGGCGAAGGGGACGAGCACGCCGTTCGACAGCGCGAAGCCGAGAAAGCCGATAGCCGCCAGAAACATGGACGATGCAGCGAACGCCCACGCCTTCTGCGGGGCGGAAAGCTCGGGAAGATCGCCCTTAGTCACGCCCGATCATCGCTCAACGCGCCGCGTCCATCAGCTCGCGCATCCGCCCGATTGCGCTTTCAAGCCCGGTGAACACCGCTTCGCCGATGAGGTAGTGCCCAATATTGAGCTCGGCGAGTTGGGGAATGGCGGCAATCGGCTGAACGTTTTCGAAGGTGAGGCCGTGGCCAGCATGCGGCTCGATCCCATTCTTCGCGGCAAGCGCGGCCAAGTCCGCCACTCGCTTCAGTTCGCGTGCGACCTTTTCGCTATCGCCATCGAGCGTCGCATGAGCATACTCACCTGTATGAAATTCGACTACGGGCGCGCCCAGGCGGATCGCCGCGTCGAGCTGGCGTTCGTCCGCTTCGATGAAGAGCGAGACGCGAATGCCCGCCTCGCTCAGGCGATCGACGATCGGGACCAGCGTATTGTGCTGGCCTGCCGCGTCCAGTCCACCTTCGGTGGTGCGCTCCTCCCGCTTTTCCGGGACGATGCAGGCGGCATGGGGACGATGCGCAAGGGCAATGGCGAGCATCTCCTCGGTCGCCGCCATTTCCAGGTTCAGGGGAAGGTCGGTCGCGGCCTGGATGCGTTTCAGGTCCTCGTCGCGGATATGGCGGCGATCTTCGCGCAGATGCGCTGTGATCCCATCGCCGCCGACCTGCGCGACGATCTCGGCCGCGCGCACGGGGTCGGGATGGTCGCCGCCTCGTGCATTGCGAATGGTCGCGACGTGATCGATGTTGACGCCAAGGCGCAAGGGCATGGTCATTCAGGCGCGGCTCCCCGGTTTGGTCACAGCTACGGCGGCGAGGTCCGGCGGGATGTTCTCAGGTGCATAAGTCGGGAAATCGAAGGCGGTCAGCGGGTAGAAGGGTACGCCAAGATCGACGCGTCCGGCGGAACGATCGATGATCGCGCATTCAGCGATGACTTCGCCGCCTTCGCGAGCCGTCGCCGCAATTGCCTCGCGGCTGGAAAGGCCGGTCGTAACCACGTCCTCGACCATCAGCACCCGTGCGCCCCGATCGAGCGCGAAGCCCCGGCGCAGGTGAAAGATCCCTTCGGGCCGTTCGAGGAACATCGCATCCGTCCCGAGCACGCGGGCGACTTCGTGACCGATGATGACTCCACCCATTGCCGGCGAGACGACCACATCGATCCGTTCGCGCAAGTCTTGTGGAATGCCCGCCACCACGCCTTGCGCGATGCGATAGGCGCGGGCCGGGTTCATCAGCACCCGCGCACACTGAAGGTAATGAGCGCTGTGACGCCCGGAGGACAGTTTGAAATGCCCTTCGAGCAGCGCGCCGCTCTCGCGAAATTCGCGCAACGTATCATCGTGGGTGCGAGGAATCGGTGCGCTATTCATCCGGCGCATCCGGCGCGCCTTGCGCCGGTCTCATGGAGGCTTGCATAAATTTCTCCCTAGAAGCGCTTGAGGCCAGCGGCAAGCATGGCTAGATGGCGCGTAACTCTGGTGGATTGCCAGTGTTGTACCGGTGAGCGCAGGTGGCCAGGTTGTCACGGAAGGGTCGCGATCGGGTTGGGATAACAATTTGGATAATCGCACCGTGCTTATGCGTCAGGCTCTCGCTCGTTTTCAGATGATTGTCATCGCGCTCTTCGCAGCCGTGCTCGCGCTTGCGGCCCCGCAGATGGTGGCCGCTCAGGATGCACCGATCATCGAACAGGAAGGGCCGATCGACCCGATCGATCCCGGAGCGAGCAATGCGGTCGTCGATATGACCGATCCCGGTGCAGAGGCCTACACCCCGATGGCGCCGACCAAGGGCAAGGGCATGCCGATCGATCCGCGCGGAGACGATCCCGATGCAATCTGGAAGTCCATGACCTTTCAGGATCAGTATTCCAAGGACGGCGATTACGCCTTGTGGATGCACGACGTGATATTGTTGCCGGTCATCACAGCCATCAGCCTGCTTGTGCTCGGCCTGCTGGTCTACGTTGTCATCCGCTACAATCGGCGGTCAAGCCCGGTTCCTTCGCGCACGACGCATAACACGCTGGTCGAGGTCGTGTGGACGATCGTGCCGGTGATCATCCTTGTCGTCATTGCCGTGCCTTCAATTACGCTGCTTGCGCGGCAATACGAGACGCCGCCAGCCGATGCGATCACGGTGAAGGCTGTCGGATATCAGTGGTACTGGGGATACGAATATCCCGATCACGATATCGAGCTTGTGTCCGCCATGCTGAACAAGCCGGGCGGTCCGAGACTGACTGGCGCGCGCGCGGTGGGGTCTGAAAGCTGGGATGGCCCGGGCAATCTCGAGGTGGACAACCGGATGGTGGTTCCCGCGGGCGTGCCGCTCCGGCTACAGACCACCGGCGCGGACGTGATACATTCGTTCGCGGTGCCAAGCCTGTGGTTCAAGCAGGACGCTGTCCCCGGTCGCCTCAACGAACGGATCCTTACGATCGAGGAACCGGGCGTGTATTACGGCCAGTGTTCGGAGCTGTGCGGATCGAAGCACGCTTATATGCCGATCGTGGTCGAAGCGCTGCCGATGGAGCAGTTTGAAAGCTGGGTCCGTGCGCAGGGCGGTACAATACCCGGTGAACCGGATCCCGAAGATACGCTGCCGATCAATCAGGAAGCGGGCGCGCCCGTTGTTGATGAAGGTGACGTCGATGCGGACATCCCGGCGCCCTGACGCTGCGTAACTGAAGCCAATACACCCGAACGATACCAAGCGAAGAGATCCAAGCTCATGGCAACTACCGCTGACAATTTTCAGGCACCCCCTTCCGGCTCGGGCACCGCGACCGGCGGCCGTGTGACGACAGGCGGCGGTGATGGTCATCATGGCGCCGATCACAAGCCGGGTTTCTTCGCGCGCTGGTTCATGTCCACCAATCACAAGGATATTGGCACGCTTTATCTGATCTTCGCGATCTTCGCGGGTCTGATCGGCGGCGCGATCTCTGGAATCATGCGGGTGGAGCTTGCCGAGCCGGGGATCCAGTATCTGCAATGGTGGGCGCAGTTCATGGGCGGGGAGAACGACATCAACACCGCGCTCCACATGTGGAACGTGTTTATCACTGCGCACGGCCTGATCATGGTGTTCTTCATGGTGATGCCCGCGATGATCGGGGGTTTTGGCAACTGGTTCGTGCCGATCATGATCGGTGCGCCTGACATGGCCTTTCCGCGCATGAACAATGTGTCGTTCTGGCTGACGGTCGCAGGCTTTTGTTCGCTGCTGTTCTCGCTCTTCGTCCCCGGCGGCTCCGGCCCCGGCGCGGGCGTTGGCTGGACGGTCTACGCGCCGCTTTCGACAACCGGTTCGCCTGGGCCCGCGGTTGATTTCGCGATCTTCGCGCTGCATCTGTCGGGCGCAGGTTCGATCCTCGGCGCGACCAATTTCATCACCACGATCTTCAACATGCGCGCACCGGGCATGACGCTGCACAAGATGCCGCTATTCGTATGGTCGATCCTGGTCACCGCGTTCCTGCTGCTGCTCGCGCTGCCGGTTCTTGCCGCTGCGATCACCATGCTGCTGACCGATCGCAATTTCGGCACGACCTTCTTTGATCCCGCCGGTGGCGGCGATCCGGTCCTGTATCAGCATCTGTTCTGGTTCTTCGGCCACCCTGAGGTCTACATCATGATCCTGCCCGGCTTCGGCATGATCTCGCAGATTGTCGCGACCTTCTCTCGTAAGCCGGTGTTCGGCTATCTTGGCATGGCCTATGCCATGGTCGCGATCGGCGTCGTTGGCTTCATCGTTTGGGCACACCACATGTATACGGTCGGTCTCGACGTGAATACGAAGATGTACTTCACCGCCGCAACGATGGTCATCGCGGTGCCCACGGGCGTCAAGATCTTCAGCTGGATCGCGACGATGTGGGGCGGAAGCTTGGAGTTTCGCTCACCCATGGTGTGGGCGCTGGGTTTCATCTTCCTGTTTACCGTAGGCGGGGTGACGGGTGTCGTGCTTGCCAATGGCGGGATCGACGACAACTTGCATGACACCTATTACGTCGTCGCTCACTTTCACTACGTGCTCTCGATGGGCGCCGTCTTCGCGATGTTCGCCGGGTTCTATTATTGGTTCCCGAAAATGAGCGGCAAGATGCACTCCGAGGTGCTCAGCCACATCCACTTCTGGGTGTTCTTCGTGGGCGTGAACGTGATCTTCTTCCCGCAGCATTTCCTCGGAATGCAGGGCATGCCCCGGCGCTATCCCGATTATGCGGAAGCCTTTACCTTCTGGCACGAGATCAGCACGATTGGCTATTACATCACGGCCGCTTCGTTGGTGCCCTGGTTCATCAACATCGCCTATGCCTTCACCGCTGGGAAGAAAGCCGGGGCGAATCCGTGGGGTGAAGGCGCGACGACGCTCGAATGGACGCTGCCGAGCCCGCCGCCATTCCACCAGTTCGAAACTTTGCCGGTGATCGAGGACCACCACGATTACCACGATCATCGTCCGGTGGACGCGCAGCAGGCACCCGCCTGAACCAGCGAAAACGGGTCGCGGTGCCGCGCCTGCGCCAAGACCGAAGGATCGAAGGGATATAGGGGGCGCGCCGCTAGGTGCGCCCCTTCGAGGCCTATGACAAACATGACCACGCTCGCATCGAACCAGAGCCTGCCTGCCGATTGGCGCGACTTCTTCACTTTGACGAAGCCGCGCGTCATGACGCTCGTCATTTTCACGGCGGTCTGCGGGCTTGTTGCTGCGCCCGGAGGCATTCACCCGGTGCTCGGCTTCACTGCCATCCTCGCGATCGCGATGGGTGCGGGCGGATCGGCTGCTCTCAACCACTGGTGGGAAGCGGACCTCGATGCTGGGATGAAGCGGACCGCGAACCGCCCGATCCCGACTGGCCGGATGCGTCGTGAGGATGCCCGCGATTTCGGCATTTTCCTCTCCGCCGTTTCCGTCTTCGTGATGGGCGTTGCAATTGGCTGGCTTGCCGCGGCCCTGCTGCTTGTCGCGATCGTCTATTACGCTGTGATCTACACGATGTGGCTCAAGCCGCGCACACCTCAAAACATCGTCATCGGCGGCGGCTCGGGCGCGTTTCCCCCGCTGATCGGCTGGGTCGCCGTCACGGGCGAGATCACCGCCATGCCGCTTTTGCTATTCGCGATCATCTTCATGTGGACCCCGCCGCATTTCTGGGCGCTCGCGCTGTTCATGAAGTCCGATTACGCCAAGGTCGGGATTCCGATGCTGCCGGTTGTCGCTGGTGAACGGGCGACCAGGCGCCAGATCCTTGGCTATACGATCGCGCTTGCTCCTGTTGCGCTTGCACCATGGTTCATCGGCGGCACGAGCTGGGTCTATGGTAGCGTAGCCGCCGCGCTCTCAGCGCTGTTCCTCGTACTTGCGATGCCTGTGGGTACGCGCAAACGTTCGCAAAGCGACCTGATGATCGAGGAAAAGCGGCTTTTCAAGTTCAGCATCTACTACCTCTTCGTCCTGTTTGCCGCGCTGGTCGCCGACCGGGTGCTGGCCGCGAACGGTGTCATCGGACCGGGCCTGTTCGCATGACGCCTGAGGAGGAAACCGAGTTCAAGCGTCGCCAGAAAAGCCGTAACCTGGTGCTCGGCGGCGTGCTCTTGTTCTTCGTCGTCCTGTTCTATGCGATCACGATCGTGCGGATCGGAGACGGATGATGGCTGATATCGCCGCCATCGATACCGCGACGAACCGGAAGAATGCGCGCGTCGCGCTGATTGCGCTTCTGGGCGCAGCGGCGATGCTAGGCCTCGGCTACGCCGCAGTACCGCTTTACGATCTGTTCTGCCGGGTGACGGGCTTTGGCGGCACGACGCAGGTGGCAAGCGAGAGCGACGCCGCGCGCGCCTCGGCCAGTGGGATCGATGCGACCATGTCGATCCGGTTCGACGCTTCGACCGCGAAGGACGTCCCGTGGGCCTTCACGCCCGCACAATCGACTGACATCGTACGCATCGGCCAGCGCGATCTTGCGACTTACATCGCGCGCAACGAAGGGGCCGAGCCCATAACCGGGACCGCGACCTTCAATGTCGAGCCATCGCAGGCGGGGCGTTATTTTCACAAGATCCAGTGCTTCTGCTTTACGCAGCAGACACTTCAGCCCGGGCAGCAGGTCAATATGCCCGTGCTATATTACGTTGATCCGGCAATCCTTGACGATGAGATCATCGGCGACATCGAACAGATTACGCTAAGCTACACTTTCCACCGCGCGAAAGAGCCCGTATCGAGCGCTCTCGACCGTTCGCAATAGCCCAGGCACGACACCCACAGGACGCATCACGATGGCCGGTAACGTAAACCACGACTATCACATTCTCGATCCCGATCCCTGGCCCTTCATCGGCTCGTTTTCGGCCCTCGCCTTTACGACCGGGATGATCCTGTGGCTCAATCCCGATCTGTTCGGCGAGGCTGCAGGCTTCGTCATGTGGGCCGGGCTCGCCGGGCTCATCGCGACCTTCTTCATGTGGTTCAAGAACATCGTTGTCGAAGCGCAGAATGGTGATCACACGCCGGTCGTCCAGCTGCATATGCGCTACGGTATGATCCTGTTTATCGCGTCGGAAGTCATGTTCTTCGTCGGGTGGTTCTGGAGCTTCTTCGACTTCGCGCTGTTCCCGGCGCCGCTGGTTTACGACGCATCGACTGATGCGACGACGACCCTGTTTGGCCAAGAGGGCGCCGCTGCCGCCGCCGCGCTTGTGCCTGAAGGCATGGAGGTGCTCGATCCTTTCAGCCTCCCGCTCCTCAATACGCTGATCCTGCTGTGTTCCGGCACCACGGTGACATGGGCGCATCACGCGCTGATCCACGGCGATCGTCAAGGGTTGAAACAAGGCTTGTGGGCTACGGTCGGTCTCGGCCTGCTTTTCAGCTTCATCCAGGCTTACGAATATACTGCAGCGCCCTTCGGCTTTGGCGGAAACACCTATTCGAGCGCGTTCTACATGGCGACCGGTTTCCATGGCTTCCACGTGCTTGTCGGGACGATCTTCCTCGCTGTCTGCCTCTACCGCGTCTATCTGGGCCACTTCACCCCGCGCCAGCATTTCGGCTTCGAAGCCGCGGCGTGGTACTGGCATTTTGTCGACGTCGTCTGGCTGTTCCTGTTCATCGCAATCTATATCTGGGGTGGCTGGGGCGCGCCTGTCCATTGATGGCGCGGGGCGAAAGCCCTAAGCGAACGAAAGGGCAGCCTGCAATCGTGCGAGCTGCCCTGTTCGGTTCGTGCCCTCGCTGCGGCGCGCGGACCCTGTTCGAGGCGCCCGCGCGCGTGGCGCTCGAATGCAGCGCCTGCGGGGAGGACCTGGCGAGCCTAGAGCGCGGAGGCCGGCTCATCGGGTTGGTGACGGCGCTTGTAGCCATTCTCCTCATGTTCGTCGCGCTTGGCTTCGACAAGGCATTCGCGCCGCCATTATGGTTGCAGGCGATGATCTTCGCTCCGCTGACGATCATTGGTGTTATCTTTGCCCTGCGCCTGTTCAAGACAGTGCTGCTCTACGCCGCCTATGAACGGCGCGAGATACCGCGCCCATGAGCGCACGCTTGCCCGTCATTCCGACCATTCTGGTGATTGCTGCCGTCGCAACCATGATCGCGCTCGGGTTCTGGCAGCTTGACCGCGCGGAGGAAAAAGCAGACATGCTCGCGCGCTTCGAAGCGGCGAGCGCGAGTGAGCAAAGCGTCACCTTCCCCGTCGGAGCCACGCAGGAAGACGCCTGGTTTCGCCGCAGCGCCCTCGATTGTCGTAAGGTCAGCGATCTTCAACCGGTTGCCGGCACTGCAGCGACCGGCGCTAAGGGCTGGGCAATGCGTGCGACATGTGCGCTTTCCGGCGGCGGTTCGGCGATCGTCGATCTGGGATTCACCCGGGTGCTGGAGCAGCCGCAATGGTCAGGGGGCAGCGTCACCGGTATTGTCGCGCCCGGACCCAGGCTCATCGCCGATCCGCCGCTTGCCGGGCTCGAGCAGTTGGCGCCGCCCGATCCCAATGACCTTCCCAACAATCATCTCGCCTATGCCGGGCAATGGTTCTTCTTCGCGCTGACCGCGCTGGTCATCTACGCGGTAGCGATCCGGTCACGCCAGCGCAGCTGAGCGCTGCCCATTGCCGAGCGCGCACCCGCTCGCTAACCGTCGCTGCATATCATGAAATACGTATCGACCAGGGGGCAGGCGCCCGTACTTGACTTCGAAGGGGTAACGCTGGCCGGTCTGGCGAGCGACGGGGGGCTGTACCTGCCTGCGCATTGGCCGACGTTGTCGCATGATGATATTCGTGCCTTTCGCGCGCTGCCCTATGCCGAGCTTGCCGCACGGGTCATGCGCCCGTTCGTCGAGGGCAGCCTCAGCGAAGAGGAACTCGCGGCGATCTGCGCGGAAAGCTACGCCGATTTCAGCCACGCGGCGATCACCCCGCTGGTGCAGCTGGATGAGACGCACTGGCTGCTCGAACTGTTTCACGGCCCAACGCTTGCGTTCAAGGATATCGCGCTGCAACTGCTCGGCCGGCTGTTCGAAACCTTCCTCGAAAAGCGCGGCGAGCGGCTTACCATCATCGGCGCGACGAGCGGTGACACCGGTTCAGCGGCGATCAACGCGATCGCCGGGCTGGAGCGGTGCGAGATCTTCATGCTCCATCCCGAAGGTCGGGTAAGCGATGTGCAGCGCCGCCAGATGACAACGGTGCGCGCGCCCAACGTCCACAATATCGCGATCGCGGGCAGTTTCGACGACGCACAGGCGCATGTGAAGCGGATGTTTGCCGATCCCGCGATCAGCGCGGTGCAGGGCGGGCCGCTTAATCTGGGGGCGGTCAATTCTATCAACTGGGCGCGTCTGATGGCGCAGGTGGTCTATTACTTCGCCGCCGCCGTGCAGCTCGGCGCGCCCGAGCGGCCCGTTGCCTTCAGCGTGCCTACCGGCAATTTCGGCGACGTGTTCGCGGGGTATGTCGCGGCGCGGATGGGCTTGCCGATCGAGCGCCTGATTGTCGCGACCAACGTGAACGATATTCTCCACCGCGCGCTCGCACAAGGCGACTATTCGGTCGGTACTCTGACGCCCACCCATACGCCTTCGATGGATATTCAGGTCAGCTCCAATTTCGAACGGCTTCTTTTCGATTGCGGCGGGCGGGACGGAACCGCGCTGGTGGCGCAAATGGCGCGCTTTGACGATACCCGCGCAATGCTGCTTACCAACAGCCAACGCGAAGGGGCAGCGCGGTTGTTCGCGAGCGCGCGCGCCGAGCAAAAGGAGACCGCGCGCGCATTGCAATGGGCATATCGCAGCGCAGGCCAGATCATCGACCCGCATACCGGCGTCGGCATGCATGCAAGCCTTCACGCGCAAGCGACAGGACTGGTCCAACCCTGTACTCCGATCGTGACGCTCGCCACCGCGCATCCCGCGAAGTTCCGCGATCCGGTGGAGCGGGCTGTCGGTGTGCGAATGGCTTTGCCCGCGCGGGTTGGCGATCTGTTCGGGCGCGAGGAGCATTATACGAAACTGCCGGGCGAATACGAGGCGACGCGTGATTTCGTGCTCGACCTGGCGAGCTCTCCCGCGAACTAAATGGCCAAGCTCGCCGCAGGGCCGATTCTGATGGAATGCGCCGGGTGGGACGCCTATCGGCTGCTTGATAGCGGCGGGGGTCGCAAATACGAAGCGTTCGGCCCCCACGCCTTCATCCGGCCCGAGCCGCAAGCGCTTTGGCAACCACGCCTTTCTCAATGGCCCGCTGCAGGTGAATTCGTTCCGGGTTCCGACGAAGATGGCGGCGGGCGCTGGAACCTCTCTTCGGAAGTACCCGAAGGCGGCTGGGAACTCGCCTGGAACGATGTCCGCTTCACCGCCAGCCCCACGCCCTTTCGCCACCTGCAATTCTTTCCCGACATGGCGCCGGTCTGGGACTGGATGCGCACATCCCTTGCCGACAAGACCGACGCGCATACACTCAACCTGTTTGGCTATACCGGTATCGGCACACTTGCCTTGAGCGGGCACGGCCCCGTCACCCATGTCGATGCGTCAAAGAAGTCGGTTGCGCAGGCCCGTGAAAACGCGGAGCTTTCGGGTATGGAGGATCGTCCGATCCGCTGGCTGGTGGACGATGCGGCGAAGTTTGCCGCGCGCGAAGTTCGGCGCGAGCGGCGCTATGACGGCATCATCCTAGATCCGCCTAAATTTGGACGCGGCCCCAAGAACGAGACATGGCGGCTGGAGGAGGGGTTGCCTCCCCTTATCACCGATTGCGCACGGTTGCTCGATGTCGAAAGTCGTTTCCTCTTTCTTACCGTCTATGCCGTGCGGATGAGCAGTGTGGCGATCGCCGGGCTTCTGGATGAGGCGCTGGCGCATTTGCCCGGCGTGATCGAGCATGGCGACCTCGTCATGCGTGAGGAAGGGGAGGGCGCGCGGCTGCTGCCCACCGCGATCTTCGCGCGCTGGCGCAATCCGGGCTAGGGCGCGGGAAGATCATGACCAGCACCGATTCGCTCACCCTCGAAGTCGCCGATCTCGAAGTATATGTCCTGACCGGCATCTATTCCGAGGAAACCGGAAAGCCGCAGCCGCTGCGCATCAGCGTCGCTGCGCGGTACGAAGTGGCGACCCGCTACGATCCGGACACGCCGCTTGATGCGAGCAAGAACTACATGGACCTGAAGTTCGCCGCGTCCGAAGGTTTACCCAAGAATGTGCATTTCAAGCTGATCGAGGCGGTCGCGGACCATGTTTGCGAAACTTTGTTCGTGCAGGATAAACGGGTCGGGGCAGTGACGGTAACGATCGTCAAGCTCGCCATTGCCGAAGCCGACGAGCAGATCGGCATCACCCTTCATCGAGAGCGACCCGCGCGCAATGGCTGACGCGGCGCGGCAGGTGGTCTATATCGCCGACGATCTGCCTTCGTCCGCGCTTGCTGCCGCGCACGAATGGTTTGCGCATCACCATCAGGATGCGCATGCGAAGTTTGTGAACGACGCCGCCGATACGCTCGTCATCCTGCTGCCTCCCGCGCCTTACGATCACGCCGACTGGCGGCGGGCACTGGCACGGGACGCTGCGCGCGAACATACGCCGCGCCGCGTCAACGTCATCGCCGCGCCGGACCGGGCTGTGGCTCAACCGCTGCTCGATTACCTCTTGAATGCGCCGGGGGTCACGGGGCAGTATTTCGAGACGCATGACTGAAGCGACCACCAGAACGCGCGATTGCCTCGCCATCGATACCGCGCCTCGCCCGCTTAAAGATGGCTTTGCGCGGACAATCACCTATCTGCGCCTGTCGGTTACCGATCGCTGCGACCTGCGCTGCGCCTATTGCATGCCCGAGCGCATGACTTTCCTGCCCAAACGCGAAATCCTGAGCCTCGAAGAGCTGGGCGACCTTGCAGAAGCTTTTGTCGCCCGCGGCGTGACCAAGGTGCGGATTACCGGCGGCGAACCATTGGTGCGGCGCGATGTGATGATCCTGTTTGAGCGGCTGGGCGCGCGGCTTGGCCCCGGGGCGGGGCAGGGACTTGAAGAACTGACGCTGACGACCAACGCGACCCGGCTTGAGCACTATGCCGAGGCATTGGCGCAAGCGGGCGTCGCGCGGGTCAACGTTTCGCTCGACACGCTCGATCGCACGCGCTTTGCCAAGCTTGCGCGGCGTGATGCGCTGGAGCAGGTGCTTGCCGGTATTCGTGCTGCCGGGCGCGCAGGTTTACGGGTGAAGATCAATGCGGTGGCGCTTGCGGACAACGTGCGCGAACTTCCCGATCTCATCCGCTGGGCGCATGGGGAGGGTCATGACGTTACGCTAATCGAAGTCATGCCGCTGGGCGATGTCGATGCGGACCGGGTCGCGCAATACGTTCCCCTGACTGTGGTTCGCGAGAAGCTGGAGCAGCGCTGGACCCTGGCCGACCTGCCGCTCTCGACGGGTGGGCCGGCGCGTTATGTCACGGTAAGCGAGACTGGCGGGCGGCTGGGCTTTATCACCCCGCACACCAACAATTTCTGCGCTGGCTGCAACCGCGTGCGCGTGACGGCCACCGGGCAGCTCTACCCTTGTCTTGGCGGCGGGGAGCGGGTGGATTTGCGCGCCGCCCTGCGCTCTTCTCATCCAGCGGCTGCCCTGCACGATGCGCTCGACCGGGCGATGCAGATCAAGCCGGAGCGTCATGATTTCCACATCGGCGTGCCCGATGCCACCCAGCCGCGGCACATGTCGGTGACCGGGGGCTGATGCGCTGGTGTCCGTCACAATCGTCTTCCTCGGCCCGCTGCGGGACCTCGCGAAGGCTGAGTGCCGCGACGTGTCAGCGCCGCTCGATTGGACGGGATTGCTCGCGGCGGTCGGTCCCGAGATCGCCGAACAGCTGCTTGCTGACCAGCTGTATGTGGCGTGCGGGGGCAAGGTGCTCGCAAACAAGCTGAGCTTGTATGCCATGGATGGTGATGAGGTTGCGCTACTGCCGCCGGTGTCGGGCGGCTAGATCATGATTGCTACCGGCGTCGGGTCCGGCAGATGGCGTCCGGCTGACTATCAGGAGCGGCTTGAAGCGGCGGCGGGCAAGGCGGGTGCGTTCGCCAGCTTTATCGGCTGGATGCGCGGCGGCAACGGGATCGAAGCGCTCGAACTGTCGCATTACGCGCCGCTCACGGCCCCCGGTATCGAGGCGATGGCCAGGGAGGCGGCCGCGACGTTCGAGCTAGAGGCGCTCTTGATCTATCATTCACTCGGGCAACACCGGCCGGGCGATCCGCTTGTCTATGTCGGTGCCGCTGCGCGCCATCGACGCGGCGCGATCAACGCGGTCGATTATTGTATGGACCACCTCAAATGCGC
>JAZBPE010000253.1:0-40794 GCA_036353345.1 Erythrobacter sp.
CAAGGCGAGGCTGCGTTCAAAACGTGCGTGGAGGTTCGCATTTTCGCTCTTGATGGTGGGCGAAGCCTCGTTGAACGTGCGTTGCGCGGTCTTCGCAAAACCGTAGCCATCGAGATAGGGCTCGTAGCGGTCGCTCGAGCGCGCCTCGCGATACATCCGGCTCGCGCGGTCGATCATCTGCGCCGCGATGCCCGCCGCTACCGCGCCTTCAGTTGCCTGTCCGGGCGCTTTGGTCGCTGCCTTTTCGAGCGCGACCATGATGGTGTTGAAATGTCTTTCGATGGCAGCTTCGCTGTCCTTATTGAGGGCGGCTGCCGATGCGGCGTTGAAGAGCGGCACCAGATCCTGCACGCCCCGTTCGGCGAAGACCGGCTGCAGGTCAGCGAGCACCTCGGACACAGGATGGCCGAACATCTCCGCTGCAACTTCGGTTTTGCCTGCAAGGTAAGCGTCGCGCGCGGCGATGGCGTGTGCTTCAGCGACCGCAAGCGCGCTGCCAAAGGCGACCGGATCGGTGCGCGCGTCCGATATCGCAACACCGCCTTCCCCGGCCTCGCCGGTCTCACCGGTTTCGCCGCTTTCACCCGCTTCGCCTGCTTCGCCTGCTTCGCCGCCCTCACCTGTAAGCGCGGTCTCGGGGTTTTGTCCGTCCGTCGTCTCGGTCTCGTCCGTGCAGCCCGCCAGACCGGTTCCAATCAGAGCGGTCGCAACTCCAAGAGTGGTCCAGCACTTGATTTGAGTATTCATTGCCGCAAAGCGCTCCCTGCTTCGTGATATTGAGACGCGATCTCATACAGCGATGCGGGGCCTTGGCAAGCACTCGCCTGCGCGGCAAGAGGCTGGTCCAATCATGTTGCTCACCATCGCTCTTCTCACCGATCCAGCTGAACGTGCAGCGCTTACCGAACGTATCGCAGCCCTGCCTTGGGCGGACGGACGCGCGACCGCAGGCAAGACAGCGAGTCGCGTCAAAGACAACGAGCAGGCGGTGTTGGACGGTTTGCCCGGAAGCAAGCTTCGCACCGAACTTCACTCGCGCATACAGAATAACCCGGTCGTGAAGGCCGCCGCCCGCCCGCGTCGCTTTTCGGCCCTCATGATAAGCCGCACCAGCCCTGGAGGTCGCTATGGCGCGCATGTCGATAATGCGTTCATGGGAAAGGGTCTCAAGCGGCTTCGCACGGATCTGGCCTTCACCTTGTTCCTGAACGAGCCCCACGAATATGACGGCGGAGAGCTTGCGATCCACGCCGCTGGCGTGACTTCGTCCATGAAGCGGCGCGCGGGGGAGCTGGTACTTTACCCCGCGACAAGCATTCATGAAGTCAAACCCGTCACCCGGGGGCAGCGGATCGTCGCGATCGGCTGGATCGAGAGCGCGATCGCCGATGCCGCTCAGCGTGAATTGCTGTTCGACCTCACCAACCTGCGCGCCACGCTCGCGCAGAAGAGCGCGCAGCCCTCGGCCGAGCTGCTCACCCTCGACAAGTCGATTGCCAATCTCCTTCGGATGTGGGGCGAGGTCTGATCCGGCGTTCCGGAACACAAACGCGCTAAACGATTGGATCGATACGCGCCCAGCTTCGCCCGCTTGCTAAAGCACCGTGTCGTTGCCGGGCGCCATCGCGGCGCGAATGAGCGCGCGCAGTTGCCCGGGATAAGCGTCGCGAATAGCGTCATACCCCTCCTCGCCGTAGAAGCGGCGCAGGACCGCATCGGACGAGGCGAAAAACTCGATCGCCGAAACCAGTTGATAAATGCGTGCAAGTCTTTCGGGTGCTGCGAGGTTCGATACCTGTGGAACCGCGTCCAGCGCCTGCGCAAGTTCGTCCAGCACCGTCTTGAAAAACCATTCGTTCCTGGGCGCTTGGCGACGACGATCTTCCAGCAGTTCGTGCATCAGGACCTTGCTGTCGAGCGGATTGGCGAGGGCAACACGGTACGTCGCCAGCAATTTCGCCTCGAATTGCAGAGGTGGCGCAAGCGATGGGTCGCTGCTCGATTGCAAAGCGGCAAGCAGGCGCGCAGCGATCCCGCGCAAGACCTCGCCGTACAGGTCATCCTTCCGTTTGAAATGATAGAGCAGCGCCTGCTTCGTCAGCCCGACTTCGCCAGCAATCTGCGCGATGCTGGCGCCGTGAAAGCCGCGCGCGGCAAACTGCGAAAGCGCCGAAGCAAGCAGTTTTTCGCGGGTCGCATCGATTGGCGGGCGCGGTGGCAAGCTCATGCGCGCGCCCGGTTCATCATGGCGCGATCGCGCAGAACTGACCGTTGAAAAACCCCAGAGGGAGGGCTTGCGAACCCTGGCTAGCCGCGAGTTCGAGCGCGGTGACTTCGCCAAAGATCATGGTGTGGTCGCCCGCGCGGTAGAGCGACCAGCGGGCGCACTCCAGCTGGCCGAGCGCATCGGCGATAACCGGCAAGCCGTTTGGGGAACGGGTGAAATCGACATCCTCATATCCCGTCGCCCCTCGCGCGGCATAGCGCCGGGCAAGCGCTGCATGCTGCTCTGCCAGAATACTGACCGCAAAGCGCGGCGCCTGGGTATACAGATCGAACTGGCTCGACGTGTTCTGGATACCCCAGCATACCAGCATCGGATCGAGCGAGACGGAGACCAGCGAATTCACCGTGACCCCGCCAATCGTGCCATCGGGCCTGTCAACCGAGACGACGCACACGCCGGTGGTGAATAGCCCCATGAGCTGCCGGAACGCCGCTGCATCGAGCGGGCTTTGGGAAGGGCCTTGGGAAGGGCCTTGAGACAAGGGGGTCTCCGGGAGGGGGCGTGGAGGCGACATGATTTGGTGGATATGGCTGGAAAGAAAACGGCAGGTCCGCGCGTTCGGGTAACGCCGAGCGAAAGTCAATCGCCGGGCCGACATGTGCCCCACACCTCATTGCAAGACCAATTGCACGATGCGTCGTAATAGAGCTAGGACATGCCTCGCCACAAGCGAGGGACGAAAAACGTGATGACGAGGGTGGGCAGCGCGCTCAAGAATTTCCTCAAGCAGGAAAGTGCAGGGGGCATCCTGCTGATCGCGGCCGCCGCGCTCGCACTTGTCATCGCCAATTCCCCGCTCGCCCCCGCATATTTCGGAACGCTGGGCACCAACCTCAACGTATCGTTCGGTGACTTCGCGATCGACAAGGATCTGATCCTGTGGATCAATGACGGTCTCATGGCGGTGTTCTTCTTCCTGATCGGGCTGGAGGTAAAACGCGAGATCCTCGAAGGACAATTATCGACGTGGAACAAGGCCTCCCTCCCGCTTGCCGCGGCGATCGGCGGGATGGCGATCCCAGCATCGATCTTCGCCGCCCTAAACTGGAACTCCCCGGAAACACTCAGCGGCTGGGCAATCCCCGCCGCGACCGACATTGCCTTTGCGTTAGGGATCCTTTCGCTTCTGGGTCCGCGTGTCCCGGTTTCGATGAAGGCGCTGCTGCTCGCCGTCGCGGTGATCGACGATATCGGCGCGATCACGGTCATCGCGCTGTTCTACTCGGGCGAAATCAATACCGACATGTTGATCGGTGCGGCCATTACGCTCGCTGCCCTGATTGCCACGGGACGAATGCGGATCGGATCGAGCCTGCCTTACATCGTGATGACCGTCATCATGTGGGTCTTCGTGCTGAAGTCCGGCGTGCACGCGACGCTGGCGGGTGTGTCTGCGGCAATGACAGTGCCAATGCTCGCGAAAAACGGGCGCCACCTGCTCGAAGAGATGGAGCATGGTCTCCATTACTGGGTCGCGTTTCTCATCATTCCGATCTTCGGTTTCGCCAATGCGGGTGTCTCTCTTGGCGGTATTTCGCTCGCGGACTTGCTGGCGCCACTACCGCTGGGCATCGCGATCGGCCTGCTGGTCGGCAAGCAGATCGGGATCGTCGGCTTTGCCTTCCTCGCGGTAAAAGCGGGGATCGCGACGCTTCCCGCAGGAGTGGGCTGGCGCAAGATCCACGGACTTTCCCTGCTCGCCGCAATCGGCTTTACGATGAGCCTGTTCATCGGCAATCTCGCCTTTGACGATCCGGCGCTGGTCGATGCGGTAAAGCTTGGCGTGCTGTCCGGGTCTCTGGTTGCGGCGGTCGCTGGCTACCTGCTGATCCGCTCCGCCTTGCCGGACGCGCCGGTGGTCGAAGACGAAAGCGAGGCCGCGCCCGCCTATGCCGAATAGTCCCGGCGTCCGCGCGCCTGTCACTCGCACCATCCGGGTGCATGATGTTGCGCTGACCTATTACGAATGGCGTGCGCCGCCCGGGTATGACGATCCGCCGCTTCTGATTGCTCACGCGACCGGATTTCACGCGCGCTGTTACGATGCGATCGTCGAGCATTTTCCCGATCGCCGGGTCATCGCGCTCGATATGCGTGGTCATGGCAGGAGCGATGGCGGGCCAATCGACGATTGGCGGGTAATGGCACACGACGTTACGGCATTCATGCAGCAACTACGACTTCGACGAACGGTCGGCATTGGCCATTCGATGGGCGCGCATGTCCTTCTGCAAAGCGCAGCAGACGAGCCCCAGCTGTTCGGCCGCCTGATCCTGTTCGACCCCGTCATCCTCGCTCCGCCATTTTACAAGGCGGATGGGCCATTGTACACCGCCGACGCGCCGCACCCCGCGATCCGGCGAAAGCGCGAATTTCCATCCCCTCAGGCGATGAAGGAGCGGTTCGCGACGCGCGAACCCTACAGCCTTTTCACGCCGCGCGTGTTCGATGATTATTGCGAATACGGTCTGATAAAACAGGATGGAGGCGGTTACGAACTCGCATGCGCACCCGATATGGAAGCGAGCGTCTATGCCTCCAGCCGCAGCAACCGGTCCATTCTAGATGCGGCGCGCCGCTTGTCGGTTCCTGCACTTATCGTGCGCGCGAAACAGACTGAGGAGCGCGACTTCAAAGGCTCGCCAACCTGGCCGGGGCTTGCCGAGACCATCTCGGAAGGGACGGACCTCTACCGGCCTGATCGCACCCATTTCCATCCATTCGAAGATCCAGACGACGCGGCTCAGATCATCGCCGACGCGCTCGCCTCCTAGCCCTGTTGGGCGGCGTTCAAGAGATCCATCACATCGCCGCGCACCGCCTTCAGGATGGCGACTTCGGGCCGAGCGAGGCTGGCGCCGATCTGCGCGGCGAGCCCGCCATAGAACTGGCCAAGCTGATCGGCCAGCGGGTGGCCGGGCGCGACGTTTTGCGCAAGCCAGGTCGCGATCGTGTGCGCTCGGGTCAGGTCCTGGCGCAGGTTCGCTTCATCACCGCGTTCAAGCACAAGGATTGCGCGCCCCACCGCCGCCACAAGCTCTTCGAGGCAAAGGCGGGTCAATTCCGCGCCGCTCGACGCTTCGATCCGCGCTTCCACATCGACGCGGCGATAGGTGCCTGCAGGGTTATCGCTCAACCTGCGCATGACAAGATCCCTAACCCCTGCCCTGCTGGTTCCAGATGTCGATCTGCTGCTCGAGGAAGCTCAGCGTCGATTGCGAGGCGGTGACGCGCCGTTCGGCGGCGAGGAGGTCACGTGTAAGGCGTTCTCGCAGCGAGTCCTGCTGGTCGGCGATGCGCGCCAGCCGTTCATCATTGCGGGCAATCTGCCCTTCGTATCGTGCAAGCGATCCACCAAGCGATCCGGGATCGGAGCGGCGCGTATTGTCCCGCGCAAGTCCATCGATCGTGGCGAATACGCCGAAGGGTCCGGTAGTGAACATCGCAGCCGCAGCTTGGGGCTCGTTCGCCAGTGTGTCCTGCAACCGCTGGCTATCGAGGCGGAACGTGCCGTCGCGGTTTACCGACAGCCCGAGATCGGCGAGCGTGGCTGGCTCGCCATCGGCTGCGGTCGGCATCACGATCTCACTGCTGAGCCGCGCCAGATCACGCTTCAATTCGCGCGTGCCTGCATCGTTGCCCAGCGTCCCGCCAAGCGCGGCGCCATCGGCATTCACCTGCTGGGCAATGCCATTGAGTGCGGCGACAAGGTCACCCATCACCGCCGTTATGGCGCTGGTATCATTGTCGAAAGCGATGCTGGTCGGCGTGCCCGCATTCGTGCCGGTCAGGGTCAGCGTGATGCCTTCGGGCAAACCGCTCACCTGGTTGGAGCCGCTGGTGCGCTCGACCGTGTCGAGGCTGAAGAGGGCATCTTGCGCACTCTGGCGCAATTCGCCCGCATCGCCGGCGGGCTGCCAACTGAGATAGGATAGATCGCCCGGAGTGCCGGTAGCCGGGTTCGCGCCCACACCTTCGAGCACGAACCCGTTCGCCGAACCATCCTCGCCTTTGACGACGAGCTGCGCTCCGCCCGGCCCGGTTGCGACATAAGCTTCGAGCGCGCCGCCGCTGGCGCTCGCGATCTTGCCCGCGAGGGTTTCGAGCGTGTCACTGGCATCGACCACGATGTCGAGCGGGGTGCGCGCGGTATCCTGGGTAAAGTCCGCCCCTGAGACCATGCCGAAGCGGACGCGCAAATTGCCTTCGCCCACAAGCGCGTCCGCCGCGCCATAACTGCGCGACACCAGCGTTTGTCCTTGCGCGAGCTGCGTGACTTCAAGCGCATAATTGCCGCGCGGCGTGATGCCAGGCGTCGTGCCGATATTGGCCACCGAAGCATTGCCGATGCGCGCGCGCGGGGCCAGATCGCCGCCACGGATCCGGTCGCCGAACGCGCTCGCGAGCCCGGTCAGGTTCGCGCGTAACTGTCCGGCCGCCGAAATGCGTGCCTTGAGCGATTCGTTCCGCGTCGCAAGGTTTTCGCGTCGTACCGAAAAACTCGCCTCGGAAAGGTCGCCTGCAAGCTGCACGAAATTGATGCCGCTGCCAGCGCCAAACGCTGCGATGATCGATGAACCGGGACTATCCATGGTATGCAAGACGGCGCCGGGCGCGCCTCTTTAAGCCCCCTTCGCCAGCTTGCCGTCCGTGTCGAAGCGCAGGGCGGCCGGTACATCGATCTGCGGGCGGCGCGGGCGTTCGCCACGCTTGACCGACAGGACGAAGGCCACGAGTGCTGCGATGGCGATGTAAAGCTCCTCGCGCACCATCTGGTTGGCGCGCGTAGTAAAGTAGAGTGCGCGCGCCAGGCTGGGATATTCGAGCACCGGACACGCATTTTCGCCCGCCAGTTCCCGCATCGCCAGCGCGGTCTCTCCGCGCCCCTTGGCGAGCACGATCGGCGCTGGCGCAAGAGCCGGATCATATTTCAGCGCTACCGCGAAGTGGAGCGGGTTGGTAACGATAAACTGCGCTTCCTCCATCGCCTTGGCCACGCCGCCGCGCGCAAGGTCGCGCTGGCGCTGGCGGCGGGCCGACTTCATCTCGGGCGACCCTTCGGACTGCTTCGATTCCTCGCGCATGTCCTGATGGCTCATCTTCAATCGTTTCGAGCGCTGAAAGAGCTGGAGCGGGTAGTCGATCAGCGCGATCACCAGCAATCCGCCGATGAGCATGGCCGCAAGCATCAGGACTGCGTCGCCGGCATAGGCCAGCTGCGCGGTCAGCCCCGACCGCCCGAGGCCGAGCACGCCCGTCATGTTAGTGCCGATCCAGATCGCGGCCACCGATCCCAGCAGTGCGAGCTTGAGAATACTCTTGCCCAGTTCGATCAGCCCTTGCGTGCCGAAAATGCGCTTGAAGCCCTTGAGCGGACTGATGCGCGATGCCTTGGGCATCACGTTGCTCGGCACGAAGCGCCCCTCGCCCAGGAGCAATTGCGAGGTGACAGTAAGCACGATCACCGCAATGCCGATTGCGAAGATCGGCGGCAGGACAGCGCGCGCGGCGATGAGAAATGCACTGCCCGGCGCGAAGTGATCGAGATCGCTCGCATCGAAGCGGAAACCGGCCCGCGCGACGTTGGCGAGTCCTTCACCGAGCATCGGCCCGACCGCCACGAGCACACCTGCCCCCGTGGCGAGCGCAGCTGCGGTCGCCGCTTCCTTCGAGCGCAGGACATCGCCTTTCTTCGCTGCGTCCTGCTTGCGCTTCTCGGTCGGTTCGAAGCGCTTCTCGCCCGTGGTCTCCTCGCTCATGTCGCGGTCGCGCCTGTTTCGATCAGCGCCGAAAGCTCGGTCAAGGTGACTTCCAGCAGGGCAGCGAACTGCTCGATCATGACCGGCAGGACGATAATCAGTGCCGCGATGCCGGCAAGCACGCCTGCAGGAAGCCCCAGCGCGAAAAGATTGAGCGCCGGGGCCGAGCGCGAGATCGTGCCCGTCACCGTCTGTACCAGCAGCAGGACGAGAACGACCGGAAAGGCGATCGCAGCGGCGGTGGCGAAGCCGTAGCCCGCGAAGGTCACCATCGCGCGGGCGCTGATCTGGCCAAAAGCCATGCCGCCGACCGGCAGGATGCGATAGCTTTCGATCAGCAGCTCGAACCACAGAAGATGCGCGCCCAGCGCGTAGAACAGCAGCGTTAAAATCAGGCCGAAATAGGTGCCGAGCGCGCCCGATTGCGCACCGCTCGCAGGGTCGATCGATGTGGCAATGGCAAGTCCCATCGTGCCCGCGATCTGCTCTGCCGCGATCAGCGGAACGGCGAAGGCGAGTTGCAAGACGAAACCAAGCGCGGCACCGATGACCACCTCCTGCAAGACAGCGACTATCGCCTCGAAGCTAAGCATTTCCGGCGTTGGCGGCAGGTCGATCCAGGTTGCGGCAAACACCGCGAAGACGATGCCAAGAAGCGCGCGCAACTGCGCGGGAACCGCAAGCCCGCCGATCATCGGCGCAGCCAGAAGCGCGGCGGCGCTGCGGACCGAGAGGAACAGGATCTGCCACAGCTGCGCCTCGATATTGCCGAAGCCGAAATCGAGGACGTTCATCGCGTCACGCGGAAATCTGCGCGACCTGCGCGAAGATCTCGGTCAGGAAGTCGCCCAGCAGCGCCATCATCGTGCCGCCGAGGACCACGAAGACGAGCGCGGTGATCGCGAGCTTGGGGACGAAGGTCAGCGTCTGTTCGTTGACCGAAGTCGCCGCCTGGATGATACCAACCATCAGCCCCACCGCGAGCGCGGCGATCAGCACCGGCCCGACGATCAGCGCCGTGACCCACAAGGTCTGATCGGCCAGGGCGAGAAGTTGCGCGTCTTCCTGCATGGCGGACCCCTCAGGCGAAACTCATGACGAGGCTGCCCATCAGCAACGACCAGCCATCGACGAGGACGAAGAGCAACAGTTTGAACGGCAGCGAGATGATAGTGGGTGAAAGCATCATCATGCCCAAACTCATCAGGACGCTTGCCACCACAAGGTCAATCACCAGAAACGGCAGGAAGATCATGAACCCGATCTGGAACGCGGTTTCAAGCTCGCTGGTCACGAAAGCGGGGAGCAGGATCGAGAAGGGCACGTCGCTTTCCTCGGCGAACAACCCGGCATCGGCAATATCGCTGAACATCAAAAGGTTTGCCTCGCGCGTCTGGCGGATCATGAAGGCGTGGAACGCCTCACCCCCGCTCGCGATCGCAGCATCCGCGCTGAGTGTGCCTGCGGAATAGGGCTGGACTGCAGCAACATTCACCGCATCAAGAGTGGGCGCCATCACGAAGAGAGACAGGAACAGCGACAGGCCGACCAGTACCTGTGTCGGCGGCGAACCCTGCAGGCCCAGCGCCTGGCGCAGGATCGACAATACGACGAGGATGCGCAGGAAACTCGTCATCATCAACACCAGCGCGGGCAGTATCGTGAGCAGCGCCATGACCAGCAACAGCTGAATTGAAAATGACAGCGTACTCTCGCCGTTCTCTTCCGCCTCGCCGCTGAAAGCGCGTTCGAGCGCGTCGCCGATGCCGGGCGCCGCCGGGACGTCGGTCGGCGCCGCTAGGGCGGGCTCGAATTGGATGAGCCCGGTCAACGCGGTGATCGCAAGGACAGCGCTGATTTTCAGGAACAGGTGCATCACTCCTGCTCCGCGCTATCGGGCAGCGCCCGCGCTGCCGCCTCGCCAAGCCGCACCAGCCCCTGCCGCGAACAACCAAGCAGGATCTCGCGATCGTGGAACCGCACGACGGCAAGCTTGAGCCCAGGCGTCACCAGACTTGTTTCGACCAGTTCGAGCGCACGGGTGCTTGCCGATGCGCCAACGATCCGCGTCTGAAGATAACGCGTCAGGCGCAGGCTGCCCCAAATCAGTGCGGCCAGCAGCGGCAGCAGCAGCGCGAGGCGCAAGAGATAATCAGCCATCACGCCGAGGCGTCCTCGCGCTTGGTCGGCTGATTGACGCGATTGTCGCCGGCTATGGTCGCAAAAATATCTGCCGAAGCCCCGCCGCTATCACCTTCCGGATCGCGCCCCGGAACTTGCCGACAATCCGCGACATCGGTGTTGCCTTCGTCGTCGCCCACCATGGTGACGATCCGCAGGGCAAAGCGCCCGTTTTGCGCGATGACCTCGCCGCGAGCGACGACCTGCCCATTGGCAGTCACGTCAAGCAATTCGTCGGTCAGCCGGTCAAGCGCAACGACGCTGCCTTCCCCGAGCGCCAGCAGGGATTTCAGCGGCATTTGCGTCCGGCCAAGCTCGACCGAAAGCTTGACGGAAATGTCGGCGAAGCGCTCAAGCGCGGAAACGGGGGCAGTCATCGGGAAGGCTCCGTGGGACAATTCGGGTTGGAAAGCCGCAAGGCCAGGCGGTCCTCGAAGGAGCCGACCGTGCCATGCGCAAAGATCGTGTCGCCCGTGCAAAGCGGCACCGTACGGGCGACCGCCAGGGGGATCGTATCGCCGGGTCTGAGCGCTTGAAGCGCGGCCAGCGACAGTTCGATATTGCTCAGCACCGCGCAAAGCGGCAGCGGCAATTCAGCGAAGGGGCCACGCGCAGGATCGTTGCTGGCGCGCGCGCGCGGACGGGCCGCCGGACCAGGAAGGATAGTGTCGAGCCGGTCGTTGGAGATCGCCAACAGGATCGTCCATTCGCGCGTTGCTCCCATGGCGAGGATGAGCTTGAAGCAGGCGACCTTGTCTTCATGCGCGAACGGTTTGAGGCGAGTCACGCTTTCGCTGCGCACCAGCACAACGCCATGTTCGCGAGCGCATTCGCCGGGGTCCTTGGCAAACGCGATCACCCGCGCAACTCCTTCGGCGAGGCGTTCAACCGCCAGCATGGCAGAGCGCGGCAGGCGCGCAGGCGCTGTTTCCGGAAGCGCGCCATCGCCGCCGAACATGCAATCGGTAAGCGCGATGGCGGTCGCGAAATCGAGCGAGAAAAGCAGGGTATGGTCGCCTTCGCCGCAGCGCAGGAGGCTGTTGGCTGCGACCGGCCCGATCCGCTCGAAGACGGCGCTTCCGTCGATCGTCTCCGGCTCGCTGATGGTGACCTGCAGCTTGTCGCCGGCCACATGTTCGGCAAGTTCGATAGCCAGTTGCTGACCCAGATTGCGTCGCCACGCCGCCAGCTGCGCTTCGCGCTCTTCGGGGCGCGGGCCGCGTCGGATCAATTCCGCGCAATGCTGTGCTGCCGGGCGCGATGGCACGAAGGTCCTCGCCATGTTCACTGGACGAGAAACCCCTTGAAATGGACCGCTTCGATCCCGCCAAAACCTTCGCGTTCTTCAAGCACTGTGTTGATCGCGGCGGTCAGCCGTTTTGCGAGGGTCGCCTTGCCTTCGATGGAGCCGACATCTTGTTCATGCGTGGCGGCCAGCTCGGCGAGAATGGCGGAGCGGATCGCCAGTTCGTGGTTCATCACCCAGGCAAGCACCCGGCCATCACGCTTGGTGGAAACGGCAAGATCGACCTGGATCAGGCCGCCCGTTCCCGCGAGGTTGGAGGTAAAGCTGTCGTCGAAGCTGTAATAGGCGGTACGATATTCACTGCCGCCCTCGCCATGAACGACCGGCGGACCGTCATCGCTCTTGCCTTGCCCCGGAAACGCGTAAGGATCGCTTGCGCCTTTTTTCACGTAGCGCGGAAGATCGGGGCCGCTATCCCCCGAGTCGCCGAGCAGACCGGTCGCGACCGCGGCATAGGCCCCGCCTGCGCCGACGCCCAGCATAAGGAGCGTCCCAAGCGCCAGCGTGAGGAACTTGCCCCGCTTTTTCTTGGGGCTTGCAGATTGTTCTTCTTCGGCCATGTCGATGCGGCTCCTCACGGTGGATCGGCTATCAGGCGAACAGCCCGCCCCTGCGGCGGTCCGTCACATGCGCTTGCTGCTGACGCTCGTCGGAGGGATCGCCGAGCGAACGGGTTCGTGTGTCTTCCTCACCGCTTTGCTCGGTCTCGGGTTGCGAAGACGCTTGACCTGACCCTGGGGAAGACCCGTAACGCGGTTCGCCGTGACTGGAGGTGGACTGGCCCGGCTGCGAAGATTGGCCTGACTGCGCCCACTGGTTCGTGGTTTGACCGGGTTCCGTTGCACGCTGCGCTGCATTCAGCGCAGCTTCAATCACGTTCGCGCTCCCCCGTTCGGCCTGTCCGCGTTCGGCAAGCGCGGTCTGCATTGCAGGAACGAAGGTGGGATCCGGGCTGGTCAGCACCGCCCGCCAATCGCGCCCGGCGGTCTCGACCCGCATGGAAACCGTACCGAATTCGCCATGACGCAGCACGAGGCCCGGTGCATCGCCGCGCTGAGCGTCACGGCCTTTGAGCGCTTGCTCGACCATTGCCTCGACCATTGGCGCGACTCGCTCGGCGCTGCGCAAAACGGCGGTCGGATCATTCTGGCCCGCGGGGGGCGGAGCGGATGGGGGCGCTGCGGCAACAGGAGCTGAGCCTGCCTGCGCGTCGGGTCCGGCGACCGACGACAGCAATGGGGCAAGCTCGACCCGATCGCGCATCGCGGGCCTTTGCGCGTCACTTGCAAGATCGGGCAACGACGGCGCTGTGCCCGATTGCGACAGCCGACGATCCGATCCCACGCTCGCCGTATTCCCGTCGGGCGGAACTGCCATGTTCGCGCGCAGGTTCGCACGCGACACGCGCAGGAGCGGGGATAATGCATGAAAGCCCGGGGCGGCAGCCTCTTGGGGCGATTGTTCCGCAGACCGGGGCGGTAGGGCCTCGGCTTGCAATCCAGGGCTTACAGCTGGCGGAAGGGCGAGAGCGGACGGGGTCAACGAGCCCGCCTGAGCCCGCGCGCCATTGTTCTCGGTTGAAATGAGAACCGGGGAGCTCCCGAAAGGCTCGCCATTTCGTAGTGCCAGCAAGTCAGAAGACACAGCGCCGCCGGACCGGGTAATAGCCGGTGCCGCGCCAGATGTTGCCTGTTCCAGGAGCGGCGATACCGTGCCGCGATCCGGCAATCTATTGCCGTCTCCCCTTCGTGGCGTATCCGCCGGACCAGGCAAAGGGTCGCGTGGTGCAGGCCGCTCGATATCGGACGGTGCTGCCCCGCACAAAGGTGTGGCAGCTATGCCCTCGCCTACCAATCGTGCACCCGTTACCGGACGCTCTTGCGCTGACGCCGTTAGCTCGGGTGATGCAAGCGCCAGCCTCGGCAACCCTCCAGCCGCAGGCGGATCGGCGAGTGGTGGTGTCTGCGTTGCATCGAGCAGCATTGCAAACTCCGCCCCGTTCCCCCCGCCGGCCGGCGATGACGGCTCGCGCAATCCGTCATCCGCACTTGGCACGAGCCCGCGAAATGTCTCTGCTGCCAGGCCTCCGCGCTGACCCGCCAGCCCGGAAGCAGGCCGGGGAAGAGGCGTGGCGGACACAGAGGTCAAGGTTGTCATATGGTACTCCTGGAGCCGCCACGGCTGCGTGCGGGCGCTTGCGTTTCTTGTTGTGAAAAGCGGTTGAGCAAGGGTCGTGCCAAAGTCTCTTCAATGGCATCGCGGCGCTCCACTGCGATCGCCTGCGCGCGCTGTTCCTGGCGCGCGCGCTCCGCAACAGCACGTGTCTCCTTCGTTGCGCGCGAAAGCCCTGAAGCCTTGTGCTGTGTGATCTGAGCGGCCGACTGCGCGCCGCGCGCAGTCTCTTCGGCTATTGTGGCAAGCGCCGCCCCGAACCCGTGCGCGGCACCAAGTTCGATACCGGTCCGGGCGTTCACCGCGTGGCGTGAATGCGTGGCCAGTGCGCGAGTGCGTTGAGCCAATGCGCCGCGGCGTTGTTCCTCATCGATTGCTTGGGCCAGGGCACCGAGCGCTTCGTACCGGCGTATGCGGGCGAGCGCGCTCAGTCGCTGAACGATGGTCGGAGCGCGCTTAGCCGACATCGCCGATGCCTGCCGCAGTGGCCGTCTCCATACCCTGAACCAGATCGGCAAGCGCCGACATGCTTTGCGGCAACGTGCACACGTCCGTGCGCGCTTGGCGCAGAAACGCATCGATCGCGTCCGCATGGGCAAAGGCGGTGTCGAGCAGCGGGTCCGATCCTGCGCGATAGGCGCCCATCAGCACAAGATCCCGGCTCTCCTCGCGAGCGCTGATCAGCGCTCGCAGACGCCGAGCGAAACCGCGTGTTTCAGCTGGTGCGACATCCTCCATTACCCGGCTGAGGGATGCGGGCACATCGATCGCGGGATAGTGCCCGCGCTGTGCAAGTTCGCGCGAAAGCACGACATGCCCGTCAAGTATGGCACGTGCGGTATCGACCACCGGGTCCGCACTATCGTCGCCATCGGCAAGCACGGTATAAAGCCCGGTGATCGCGCCGCCGCTGCGCGCGGAATTGCCCGCGCGTTCGACCAGCTTCGTGATCGCGGCAAGCGCCGAGGGGGGATAGCCACGCGCCGCGCCCGGTTCGCCAAGCACCAGCGCGAGTTCGCGTGCAGCATGGGCAACGCGCGTCAAGCTGTCGAGCACCAGGAGTACCCGCTTGCCATGCTCGCGGAAATATTCGGCAATCGCGGTCGCGTATTGCGCCGCGCGCAGCCGGAGGTTGGGCGCATGGTCGGCAGGAACCGCGACCACGACCATGCGACCCCGGCGCGCTCCGACCATGTGCCGGGTAACGAAATCGGAGACTTCGCGTGCGCGCTCCCCGATCAGGGCGACGACGATGATATCGGCTTTGGCTTCCCCGGCAATCGTGTCGATCATCACCGACTTGCCGACGCCCGAACCTGCGATGATGCCCAGCCGCTGACCAACTCCCATGGTGGCAAGCGCATTGATCGCGCGGATGCCGCAGTCGAAGGGTTCGCTGACCCCGCTACGCTCGAGCGCGCCGTCGCGGACGCCGGCAAGCGGCCGGGTTGTATCGAGCGAAAGCGCAGGACCGCCGTCGATCGGCGCGCCCAGTCCATCGACCGCCCGGCCGAGCAGTCCGTTGCCCACCAGAACCTCGCCCGGCCTGTCGAGACCGCGAACGATGGCGCCAGGACGCAAGAGCACTGTGTCGCCAAGCAGCATCATCAGCGCATGCCCGGCGCGAAACCCGATCGTTTCGGCGAGCACTTCGGCGCGTTGGTCGCTTCGATCATCGCCCGCAATCGCGCCCAGCGATCCGATCGCAAGTGGCAGTCCGGCAACTTCGATGAGCCCGCCATCGCAAGCGACGACGCGACCCGTGAGCACAGGACCAGATGCGACACGCGCAGCGCGCACCCGAGCCAGATCGATCTGCATTTCCGCCAGCACCACTCCGCTCCTTCCTTGCTTTAACCGGCCACTGCTGCTGCAATAGCCCGGCGCCATTCATGCGGTCCGTCGCAGACTGAGCCTTCCGCGCTTTCGAGCCGCAATGCGCCACGTTCGAGGCGCTCGTCCCCAACGATAAGCCAGGCGTTCGTCGTCTCCGCATCAAGCAGCGCTGCGTCTTCCGGGTGAAGATGCAGCGTACAGTGCGCGATCCCCGCCCCAAGCCGCTGCGCTGCGGCCTCGCAGCGATTCTTGAGCGCCATCGCATCAGGCGCGATATCGCCGATCGTTTGGTTGCAAAGGGCAAGCACGGTCGCCGCAAGATCCTCGGCCAGAGCGTCAAGCCCGGCTTTATCGAGCGCACCCAAGGTCAGGCGCAGCGCACGGCGATGTTCGTCGGCCGCCGCTGTTTCGGCTGCGTCTTGCGTATGTGCGCTGACCGCCGCTAGCTCGGCAGATGAGCGCCCGGCGGCTTCCCCGCGCGCATAGGCCTGCGCCAAGGCTTCGGCGTGCGGATCGGGTTTCTCGTCTTCGGGTTTGCACGGCTGATGGGGACGGGCAGCTTGTGGGACCGGAAGCCCTTCGGCGAAGGCTCCCGGCCGGTTTGCAGCGGAAAGCCATGCTGGTAGCGGACCGGTCGCCCCATTGCCGCGCGCTTCGAGCGTTGCGAGCCAGTCAGACGAATTCGCCATCGTCGGCTCCCAGCATGATCTCGCCCTCGTCGGCGAGCGCGCGCGCGGTTTCGGTAATCTTGCGTTGCGCAGCTTCGACCTCGCTCTTGGGCAAGCGTCCGCGCAATTCGATTTCATCGCGCACGCTTTCGGCTGCTCGGCTCGACATGGCTCGGAAGAACGCTTCGCGCGCGTCCTCGTCGATCCCCTTGAGCGCATCGACCAACGCATCATTGTCGATATCGCGCAGCAGTCGGACCATCGATTGCGGATCGAGTTCGAGCAGCATTTCGAAGGTCACCATCTCCTCCTCGATCCGCTCGGCAAGCGGAGCGTCGCGCTGGGCGATGGCCGGCAGGACGTTGTTCTTGAGCTCGACTGCGCCAAGGTTGATGAGGTTTGCCGCCTCGCGCGGACCGCCCAGCGTCAGTGCGGTCGCGCCGAAATTGGCACCGATGCGCTGCGAGAGCAGCTGGTCGATCATCGCGACTGCCTGCGGGGAAACGGGACCGATCCGCGCGACCCTCTCGATAACGAGCGGCTGGATATCGACGGGCAAATGCGAGAGCACTTCGGCAGCCGGCTCGGCTTCGAGCAGCAGTAGCAGCGCGGCAATGACCTGCGGATGTTCTTCCTCGATCAGCTTCAACACGATCGCGGGCGCAAGCCAGCGCGCCATCTCGATGGAACGCGGCTGCACCTCCGGGGCAATGCGCAGCATCATGCTCTCGGCCTTGGTCGGGCCGATCGAGCGTTCGAGAAGCGTGCGCATCTGATCGCTGCGATCGTTCTTGGGCAATACGTGGCGCGTGGATTCTGCGACGAAATCCGCGAGCGCTTCGGCCATGGCGGGCGCATCGACTTCGCCCAAGGCGCACAAGGCCTTGCCCAGGTGCTGCAATTCCTCAGGTTCGAGCCGGGCAAGGAGTGCGGCGGCCTCATCATCGTTCATCAGCAACAGGAAAACCGCGGCCCGGTCGCAGCGTGACAGCAGCGGCGGCGGCGCAACCGCTTCAAGCGACCCGCTTGCCGGGGCATTGACGACAGCCTCACTCATCGTGAGCGACTTTCTGCGCGGGCGTCTTGGGGGTTGGCCATCATTCGGCGCAGGGCCTCCGCGCTCCGGTCAGGCTCACGCGCGGCGTATTGTCGCGCAATTTCGACGCGTTGCGGAAATGCAGCGAAGTCGGGATCGGCGGCGTGCTCGATCGGAGGGAGCGGGGGGTCTTTGGGTTTCTCGACCCATTCGGACTGCGGCGGCGTGGCGGAGGCAGGCTGATTGCTGCGCTTCGTGCGCTGAATGAGGGGGCGGACCGCAAACAACAGGGTTGCCACGACGGCTATGAGCGCGCTGCCATAGCGCAGCACATCGGCAAACCATTGCGCTTCGTAGAACGGGAGTGCAACAGTTTCGCGCGCCTCGAAAGCGCCGACCGCGATCTCCACCTGATCGCCCCGCTCGGCATTCGCTCCGACGGCGGCGCCTACCAGCTTCTGAAGCTGCGCGGCGGTTAGCGGGGCTGCAGCTGCAAGCGCTTCTCCACTGACGGCGACTGCGACCGAGAGTTTGGTGAGGCCGCCGGGGCGCGTGCTCGTCAGGGCCACTTCCCGGTCAAGCTCGTACATGCGCTGGCTTTGGGTTTCGCTTTCGGTTGGAACCGGGTCGGGTGTTGGCGATTGGGCTACTGGCGCACCATCGACGAGTTCGGCATCAACAGGCGGCGTGTTCGCGGTTACGCCAGGAATGCCGCCCGCCGGACGTGACGCCTGACGCACGAGGCTTCTCTCGTTTTCGGAACGCAGCGTGCCTTCGCGATCGTAGCGCTCACGGGCCAGCGTGCTTTCGTTCTGGTCGAGTTCGACCTGCACCTGACTGGTAAAATTGCCGTCGCCCAGCAGCGGCATCAGCAGGGTGGTAATTTGTTCGCGCAGCTTCGCTTCGAATTCACGTTGGAGCGCAAGGCCGCCTTCGTCGACTTCGCTAATGGAAGAGAGCAGTTGTCCGTTCTGGTCGACCACCCGGACCGCATCCGGGCTCATTCCCGGAACCGAACCCGATACCAGGTTGACGATCGCCTCGACCTGGCGCTGGCCGAGACTGCGTCCCGAGGCAAGACGGACCATGACGCTTGCGCTTGGCGGATTGCTGGTGCGCACAAAGACCGAACGTTCTGGCGTTGCAAGGTGGACGCGCACCGTCTCGATCCCGTCGATCGCACGGATCGTAAGCATCAGTTCGCGTTCGCGCGCCAGGCGCAACCGCTCGCCTTCCAGCGTCCGGCTCGCGCCTAGCGGGATCGCATCGAGCATCGCGCTCGCATCCTGAGGGGCGGCAAGGCCCGCATCGCTCGCCACCAGCATACGCGCGCGGTACACCTCGTCCTCGGAGACGCTGAGCGCGCCGGTCTGGTTGTCAATCCGGTATCCAATGCCGCCGCGCTCTAGCGCTTCCACGACCTTGGCGCGCTCTGCATCGGAGAGCGAGGCATAAAGGACACGCTGCGGTCCGCTGGCAAGAGCCAGCCAGAGCGCCGCTACAACAGCAACGGTCGCGACCGCGCCAAGCGCAGGAGCTGCACGGCGTATCGCGGGCTGTCGCATCCAGCCCGAAAGCCGCTCGCGCCAGTCGGAAAGACTTGCAGGCAGCACAGGCGGGACAGGGATCGCCCCTTGCGGCGCGGCGGGTACGGCAGCTTGGGCCACGGATCAGCTCCCCATCCGCATGATGTCTTGGTAGGCGGACAGCAGCTTGTTGCGTACCTGGAGCGTAGCTTCGAACGCGACACCCGCTTCCTGGCGGGCAAGCATGACCTTCGCGATATCGGTCACTTCGCCTCGTTCATAAGCGGTCTGGATGTCGCCGGAGCGCTGTTGCACTGCACTGACCTGCTTGAGCGCGCCCGACAATGCATCGGCGAAGCCGGCAGCGGGACCTGTTCGGTCTAGCGTCGCTGGCGCACCACCACTGACTGCGCGCACCTGTTGCAGCGCTTCGCTACGCGCGAGTACATCGGCGCGTAGCGCCATGATCTGGTCGATGCCGCTCGGCATGCTCATGTCTGGGCCTCCGCAGTAATGATTCCGCATTCGCGCATCGAGGCGAGCCGGTAGCGCAATGTGCGTTCGGATATGCCGAGTGCGCGCGCAGTGCGGCCGCGATGGCCGGCATGGGCGCCCAGCGCGCGCAGGATCGCATCGGCTTCGGACGCGAATGCGATGTCGGAAAGCGAAGCGTCGCTAGGGGCTGGCGCGACCGGTGCCGCGCATGATGGCGGTTCATCAAAGACCAGATGCGCCGGGCGAATGGCAGGCTCTTCTGCGGCGAGGAGAAGCGCGCGCCGGACGACATTTTCCAACTCGCGCACATTTCCGGGCCAGTCATGTGCGCGCAGCAAAGCCAGCGCATCATCGTTGATCCAAGCAGGGCCAAGCGCGCCGCTCGCGTGACGCAGAAGCATTCCGAACGCAAGCGGTGCGATATCGTCGCGCCGCTCGCACAAGGCGGGCAGACGCAGGGGAAAGACGTTGAGGCGATAGAGCAGGTCTTCGCGGAACCGGCCGTCTTCGACCTCGCGCGTCAAGGTGCGGTTGGTCGCAGCCACGATGCGCACGTCAACCTTGATTGGGCGGGTGGCGCCTAGCGGCAGGACCTCGCCTTCTTGCAAGGTGCGCAGTAGCTTGGCCTGCAGAGCGAGCGGCAGTTCGCCGATCTCATCGAGCAGCAGGGTGCCGCCATCAGCTGCGCGAAACAGACCTTCTCGCGCTTCCCCTGCCCCCGTGAATGCACCCTTGCGGTGGCCGAACAGCAGGCCTTCGAGCATCGCTTCGGGCATGGCCGCGCAGTTGACCGCGACGAAGGGTCCGCTCTTGCACGTGCTGGAACGGTGGATGAAACGGGCCAGCACCTCCTTGCCCGTACCGGTCGGCCCTTCAAGGAGGACCGGAATATCGCTCGCCGCTATGCGCTGCGCAAGGGTAATGAGCGCAAGGCTCTCACGATCCGCCGCGATCGGCCAGCCGCCTTGCGAAGCCGCCGCGAGCAGCGCCGATTGGGCCGGTTCGAGTGCATGCGGGTCATAGACAAGTTCGACGCCCGCCTGATTGCGCGACCGGAAGCTGGGCGAGGCTGCCTGGCGCAAACTGATTGCAGGTTTGCCGGCCGCGCGGCCGCTTGTCCGGCCCGGTGCGATCGCCGCGCGTTGTTCGGCGTTGCATAGCAGCGGCAGAACGGGCTCGATCAATGCGGTGTGGTTCAGCGGATCGACAGGGGGCAGCGCTCGGATACGACCGCGATAATTGCCATGGTTCCCCAGACCTGCGCCGTCTCTGGAAGGCGCGCTGTCTTCCAACCGCGCAGCATCTTGCGAAAGCACGGTCTGGTCTGCAACGAAATCTGCGTGAACGATCCGCATGGTTTCCACCTGTTACTCCCTGTCGAAAGGACCTTTGGGGGGTGGGCGGACAAGATTGTGCGAAGTTAAGACCACGCAAAGCCCCTTAAGTATTTGCCTGAGGTTCGAACGTGCGGTCACCGCGACCACGGCCTCGTTTTTCACGAAAAATGCTCGGGCCCTTAACATCGAGACCCCCCGGCCGCTCTGAGTGCCGACAGCGGCTTGAATTCATCTCGCTGTTCCTGACCACCAAAACACTTGGGAGTTTTAACAATGACCGTCATCAACACGAACATTGCGGCGCTGCGAGCGCAGAATTCGAGCATGAGCGCCAACAAGATGCTGGGTGATGCCATGCAGCGTCTGTCCAGCGGCCAGCGCATCAACAGCGCAGCCGACGATGCCGCCGGCCTGTCGATCGCAACCGGCTTCACGTCGCAGATCCGCGGCTTCAATCAGGGCATTCGCAACGCTAGCGACGGCATCGCGCTGGCACAGACGGCGGAAGGCGCGCTCGACGAGGTCGCCAACATGCTCCAGCGCGTTCGCGAGCTGGCCGTGCAGTCGAGCACGGGCACTTACGATGCAGCGGCGCGCGGCTTCATGGATACCGAAGTCGAAGAGCTCAGTGCCCAGATCAATGATATTCTGACGAACACCACATTCAACGGCGTTACCTTGTTCAGCACGACGGCGGGTACGGATGTGACCGTAGACATCGCGACCTCGCAGAGCACGGTCACACTGACATCGACTGCAATCGACGGAACCAATCTTGACACGACCGCGCTCGACGTTGCCGACGCAACCGTCGCGGCAACGACGATCACCAATGTCGATGCGGCACTAGGCGAGGTGAACACCGCGCGCTCGTCGCTCGGTGCGGGGCAAAACCGGCTCGAATCGGTCATCAACAACCTCACCACCAGCGCTACGAACCTGACCGATGCGCGCTCGCGGATCGAGGATGCGGATTTCGCCTCCGAGACCACGGCGCTCGCCAAGGCGCAGATCCTGGGTCAGGCATCCACCGCGATGCTCGCTCAGGCCAACCAGTCGCAGCAGAACGTCCTTACGCTGCTGCGGTAAGCAATCCTTTCGTCTCCCCAATGGGGTGGCAAGGGAGCCCGGGGTCCTTTTGGATCCCGGGCTTTTGCGTGTGTGAGGACCCGACTGGTCAGGGTCTTGCGGCCAGTGAAGCAGCGACAAGCAGCAATTGCCCAGGTGGAACGCGGCATCTCTCCCGGTGCTCAGCATCCGATGTCCGGTGACCAGTGTTTGTGTCACGCTTCGATCGGCGCCAAGCGGGGGGAAAACAGGGGGCTAGAGTTCGGAAGGTCCGCCACCCGCGTTGTTGCCAAGCGAAACGAAGCTCTGAGGGAAGGCCGGCTTGACCTGGCTACGGTGCGAACGAAGCAGAACCCTGTCGGTAAAAGGGTGCACATGCAAAATCACATGTTCCAAGAGCCGGGCGAAAATCCTCTCACACGGCCACAGCATGCCAGCCTGCCGCATTGCGAACGATCAATCGAGCAGCAACAGGGAAATACGACGATTGCGAGGGTCGGTTGGCTTGTCGGCGATCAGCGGCTCGGTATCGGCGACCCCTTCGATCCGAGCAAAGCGGGCTTCGGCAAGGCCGCCTCGGATCAGCTCCTGACGGGTCGCTTCGGCGCGGCCCGTCGAAAGCGACCAATTGTTCGCGATCACACCCGGACGCCAGGGCAGCGAGTCGGTATGACCACGCAAGATCAGCGGTGCTTCCTCCTCGTCCAGCACGCTGCCGATCGCCGCTAACAACCCGGTCGCTTCGCTCGTCAGCATCGTGGTGCCCAACGTGAACATCGAAAAGTCGGCATCATCGACTAGGTCGATCCGGATCCCGTCAGGCGCGCGGCGGACGCTGATCTGGTCGGCAAGATGCGCAATGTCCCCGCGCTCGGCCAGCCGTTCATCGACGAGGCGCCGAATTGCCTCGAGTCGTTCCTGACCATCCTTGCCGCGTCCGCCCTCTTCGCTTGGTCCTCCTGTCAGCCCGCGCGGGATGGAAACCAGCCGATCTCCGGCCTGAGCTGATGCTTGGGGTAGCGTATCGGTTTGGGATACTGCGTTTCCGCCCAGAAGCCCGTTGGACCCCGCGCCGTTCGGGCGCATCTTCACAAGCGTCGGGGCGAAGTAGTCGGCAATGCCCTTGCGCTGCGTTTCCTCGGTCGCGCCGAGTAGCCAAAGCAGCAGGAAAAAGGCCATCATGGCGGTGACGAAGTCGGCATAAGCGACTTTCCAGGCACCACCGTGATGTCCGGCTTCCTCTATTGTTATGCGCTTGACGATAATCGGTGCTGGCGGGTCGGCAGGCGTTGTCGGATCGCGGGCAGCCATCGCTCTAGCGCCCGCGCATAGTGTCGAGCAGCTCGGTCAGCGTCGGGCGCTGCGCCGGCGCGAGGCCGGATCGTGCAGCTTCGAGGATCAGCGGCTGAGGATGGCCGTGAAGACTGGCCACGATCACCTGCTTGATCGAATGGAAGATCTGCTGGTCGTGCGCGTTCACCTGTTTCAACCGGCCCGCCATCGGACCAACGAACCCGTAGGCGAGCAACACGCCAAGGAAGGTGCCGACAAGCGCGGCACCGATCATCTTGCCAAGGATTTCCGGTGGCTGGTCGATCGAGCCCATGGTCTTTATCACCCCCAGCACCGCCGCAACGATACCGAGCGCGGGCAGGGCATCGGCCAGCGATTGGAGCGTATGATGCGGCTCGTCCATCTCGTGGTGCTGGGTCCGGATCGCGTTGTCGATCACCTCTTCAACCGCATAAGTCTCGAGCGTACCGGAAGAGACCACCATAAGCATGAGCGGATCGCACACCATTGCGAGCACGACCGGATCGCTCGCAAGACGCGGATATTCATTGAAAATTGCGGAGGAAGACGGATCGGTCACGTGGCTTTCCAGAGCAATCGCTCCATCGGTGCGCAGCAACTTCATCAACTTGCTGGTCAGCGCGATCGCATCGATGTGATCGGCGTCGCTGTAGCGCGGACCCTTGAATATGCGAGTGATGCCGCCGCCCAGCAATTTGATCTCGTGCAGCGAATTGCCAATCAGCACGGCTGCAAGAGCCGCTCCGCCGATAATCATGAATTCGAGCGGCAGCGCCGCCAGTATCGGCCCCATAGCGCCGCCTGACAGCATGAAGCCGCCGAACACCATGACGAGAAGAACGATTATTCCGATAGCGGCAAACACGAGAGCGGTAATCCTTGAAAGCGCAAAAAGGCTGAGCGCGCCGGATGCGGCTAGACGACGTCGAAGAGGCTCAGCGAACTGATGCGGGCAAAACTCGCTTGGCTCGCTTCGAGGGCGGTCAGTGTCTGTTGCAGGCGCGCGATCGTCTCGGCGAGGTCGGTATCCGCGATCGCCGAACGCTGCTGCGCCCGTTCGATCGCCCGCTCTTCCTGATTGATCTGGATATCCTCAACGAAAGCAAGGCGCGTGCCGATCACGGTCTGGCTGCGATTGGCTGTATCAATCGCGGCGTCGATCCCGGCAAGGGCATCACGCGCCGCGGTCGCGGGATTGACCGCGTTGTTGCGCAAGTCCGCCGCCAAACCGGACAGAACCGCAAAGCTGTCGCTCGGGACGCCTGCGAGGGTGAATTCGAAGACCTGAGGACCCGTCACCCCGCGCTCGATCTCGGTGCGTGATGCAATCGGTACGGCGCCGCTTGTATTATTGCCATTGTAAACCACGGCGCCCCCAGGACCCCGGAGATAGGCCGGTGCTGCAGCGGTCCCTCCGAACAGGGGCGCTTGCGTTACGGACAGCGAGTTGGCCCGGGTGAAAAGCTCGCTTTCGAGCTGCTCCAGTTCGCGTGCAATCGCCTCGCGACCGTTTGCGCCGATCGGATCGTTTGCCGCCGCAATGGCAAGGTCGCGCGCGCGCTGGAGCACGCCGATCACGTCGCCAATGGCAAGGTCCGCCTGCGCAAGGTCCTGCGCCAGACGCCCTGCATTCTCCGTTTCGCTCACGCCGCGCCCTTCGAGCCGGGCGAGCGCACGAAGTCGTGACGCGCCGACCGGATCGTCGGAGCCGCGCTGCAAGCGCTCCCCGGTTGCGATTTGCGTCTGCGACGTCTCGATCGCACCGCGAAGACCGGCCATCTGGCCGATGGCCCGCTCGAAAAAGGCTCGGGTAGGATTGCTTACCTGAATCATGAGCGGTGCTCCGTGAGGCAATGTCAGTTGAGGGAGAGGATTGTATCGAACATCTCGCTCGCGACCTGAATGACGCGGCTGTTTGCTTCGAAGGCCTGTTGCAGGCGAATGAGCGAAGCCGCCTCATTGTCGAGATCGACGCCGGTCTGCCGCAGCAATTGCGCCTGGTTGCTGGCTGCGATGATCGCGAGCCCATCGCGCGTCGCTTCGCTGCCCGCGATCCGGCTGGCATGAGAAAGCAGAAGGCGGTCCAGTTCAGCGACCGGGCCCGTTTCAGCGCCAATCGAAGCAATGAGATTGCCAAGATTGGTGGTGTCGCGGCTTCCCGGCAAGGAGCCGCTTTGCGCAAGCGCGAGCAGCGCGCCCTGGTCGAAGGCCAGCGCGATGTCGGCCGCGCCGGTCCCGGAGAAAAGCGGTTGACCGGGGCTCCCATCGAGAGCGGCCCCGGCGGCCTGTGCATTGTTGACGCGTGTTATGACGTTCGCAGCGATTGCGTCCAGTTCGCCCGATAACGCGATCAGGCGATCAAGTGCTCGGGCGCGTCCCGCCATTGCCCCATTTTCCAGTGTAAGGGGCGTGCCATTCACTTCGAATTGAGCTGATCCGCTGGCTGCAAAGCCGGCATCAAACCTGCTTGCCATATTGCCCGAGACCAAGAGGAGCGAAGGCGTTCCGGCCATCCGCACTTCAGCGATGCCGCGCAGATCGAAAGTCGTCTCGATCCCCACTTCGCCTGCAAGCTCCTTGAGCGCAGCGTCGCGCGCATCGAGCAGCGCGGCACGGCCACCGGACCCCTCGCGCGCATTGACCAGCGCCACGTTGATCTGCGCCAGCTCGCCTGCAGCACCATTGACTACATCGATGCCCGCACTGACTTCGGAGGCGGTCAGATCGCGCGCATCCTCGAGTGAGCCTTCTGCAAACTGGAACGTCTGAGTGAGCAACCGCGCCGCTTCGACCGTACCGGTACGCAGCGCAGGGTCCGACGGATCGCTTTCAAGAAGCAACAAGGCCGATTCAAAATCAACGAGGGTTTCAAACACCCGCGTCTCTTCAAGCGCGATTTCGCCGACCCTCAGGCCGGCGATCTCCGCCTGAGCGGCGGCCAGGTCCGATATACCATCGCGTACGACCCGCTGGAGGACGTCGACATCAGCGCGTTGGACGCCGCCGATGCGCACGCCGCTAAAGGCGCTTTGCGCGTCGAAATCGATATTGCCCGAGCCGACCAGTTCGCTGTTTGCAAGCGTGCGGCGAACATAGTCCGGCGTCCCTGCATTGGCGATGTTCTGCGCGGATATCTCTATCGCAGCGCGGGCGGAAGCCGCTCCACTACGGGCGATGGTGATGAGGTTCGTAGGCATTATTCCTCCTTCCTAACCGGCAGAAACTTCCGAAGTTGTTCCTCGATACTCAGGGCAAACCCGAAGGCGCCCGTTTGCGCGGCGATATCGGCGATGTGCTCATCGCGCATCGCCTCGTACTGCTTCATACCGCCGCCGGTCAGTGCGGTATCTTCGCCAAATCCGCCTGCGCGCGCGCTTTCCAGCATCCGGCGGATCATGATGGCCTCGAAGCCTTCGGCAGCTTCGCGCAGCTCACGCCGCTGGGAAGCAACCGTTTCAAGCGTTGTCGATGCAGAGGCAACAGGCCTGATCACAAGACAACCATTTCGGCTTGCAACGCGCCCGCCTGCTTGAGGCTTTCCAGAATGACAACGAGGTCCGCTGCGCCGACGCCCAGCACGTTCAGCGCATCAACGACTTCGGCGAGCGAGGCAGCACCGGGCATCAGCGCCACTCGGTCCTCGCCCATGCTGACACTGATCTCGGACTGTTCCTCCACCGCGGTAAAGCCATTACCAAAAGGTTCGGGCTGGACCACGCGCGGCGCTTCCTCGATCCGGATCACGAGCTTGCCGTGGCTGATCGCGGCGGGCGCTAGGCGCACGGACTGGTTGATGACGACCGTGCCGGTGCGGCTGTTGACGATTACCCGCGCGGCCACGGGCGCGGGTGTGACGGCGAGCATCTCGATCTCGGCAAGCGCGGCGGACCGCACGTCATTGCCGAAGGGCAGCGCGAGTTCGATACTCACCCCGTCGGCGACCCGCGCCATGCCGGGAAAGCGCGCATTGATCGCATCCCGCACGCGCGCAGCGGTAAGGAAGTCGGCCTGGTGCAGATTGAAGCGCAAGGTTCCGGTGCGATCGAAGCCGGTGGCGACCGAACGCTCCACCGTCGCACCATCGGCGATGCGGCCCACGGTCGTCACATTGACGGTCAATTGCGAGCCATCTCGGGCCGAAACGCCCAGTCCACCAACCGCGACATTACCCTGCGCCATCGCGTAAATCTGTCCGTCCGCGCCATAGAGCGGTGCCAGGACCAGCGCACCGCCGCGCAAGGACCGTGCTTGGCCAAGGGTGGAAACCGTAATATCGATACGCTGGCCAGGCTTGGCGAAAGCGGGGAGTTCAGCCGTCACGATAACGGCGGCGGCGTTGCGCAGATTGGGGCTGACGCCGGGAGGCAAAGTGAGGCCGAGGCGCCCGGAGACGCCGCGCATCGCTTCGGTCACATATGCGAGGTTGTCGTCCCCCGTCCCCTGGAGCCCGACAACGATGCCGTAGCCCGTGAGCTGGTTCGCACGCAGCCCTTCGAACTGGCCGAGATCGCGAATGCGCTCTGCGGCCGCGGCAGCGGGCAGGCAGAGCGCGACGAGCGCGGCAAGGAGTAGCAAAGCGCGCATCAGAGCGGCGAAATCGCGTTGAAGAAGCGCGACAGCCAGCCCGGCCTGCTCGCCTGCTGGACCGCGCCCTTGCCCGAATAGATGATCCGCGCATTGGCCACGAGGCTGGAAGGCAGGCGGTTCTCGCTATCGATGTCAACCAGTCGGATGCGGCCGGCGAACTGCACCCATTCATCGCCCTGGCTGAGCGCCATCTGCTTTTCGCCGACGACTTCGGCAGTGCCGTTGGGGTAGATCGCTGCGATCGTTACCGCCACCCGGCCGTTAAGCTGGCTCTGCTGCGCGGCGAGGCCGGACCCGTCGAAGTCGCCCTGAGCGCTCGCTGTCAACGCATTCGGGTTAAGAAAATCGAGCGGTCCGGCGGTTGGCGGAAGGATTGCGAACCCGCCACTGCGATCGGTCTGGCCGGTCGTGCTTTTATTGGTGGTAGTGCTTTCGATGAGCACGATGGTCAGCATGTCGCCAAGCTGGCGCGCACGCGTCCCGGTGACGAGATTTGCATAGCCCTGCGAGGCCTGGAAGATCGATCCGCGTGCGACATCGCGCTGAGGCGGAGCGAAAGTGTTGGCGCTTACCTCGGCAATCGGCGGCGGGGTGTCCGCCGCGGTCGCGACCGGGCCGGGCGGCGGCGGAGCGCTGAAGCCGGGCGCGCGTTCTCCAGCGCCGAGACATCCGGCAAGCGGCAGCGAAAGCGGCAAGGCCAGCGCAAGCAAGGTTACGATCCGCATGGTCACAACGTCTGGTTCGCGTTGCGGAGCATCTCGTCCACGGCGCTCACCATCTTGGAATTGATTTCGTAAGCGCGCTGCGCCTCGATCATCTCGACCAGTTCCTCGACGACGTTGACGTTCGATCCTTCGAGCATGCCCTGCCGGATCTGCCCGCGCCCGAACTGTCCAGCCACGCCAAGCTCGGCCGGGCCGCTGGCGAACGTTTCGACCAGGAAATTATCGCCGATTGCGCGCAGCCCGGCCGGATTGACGAATTGCGCGACTTGCAGCTGGCCGAGCTGGACCGGTTGCGACTGCCCGGGCTGAAGCCCGCTCACCGTACCATCGGGCGCGACCACGATGCTTTGCGTGCCCTGGGGCACCTGGATCGGCGGGGTCACGGCGTAGCCCTGCCCGGTGATCAGATTGCCTTGGGGCGAAAGCGTGAAATTGCCCGCTCGGGTAAAAGCAACTTGTCCGCCGGGCGGCAGCTCGACCTGAAAATAACCCGGCCCGTCCAGAGCAAGGTCGAGCGCGTTGTCCGTCTGGTTCAGCGTGCCTTGGCTCTCGATCCGGCTGGTGCCGACCACCGCCACCCCGGTTCCCAGATTGAGGCCGGTGGCATAAGCGGTCTGGTTGGTTGATTGCTGACCTGCGACGCGCTGCTCCTGATAGGCGAGCGTGGCAAAATCGGCGCGATCGCGCTTGAAGCCCGCCGTCCCGATATTGGCGAGATTGTTGGCAATGACGCGCATGCGTGCATCCTGCGCTTCCAATCCGGTGCGCGCGACGTGAAGGGCGGAAGTGGGCATTTTTGGTTCCTTCGTTCAGATGTCTGGAGCTCAGCTCAGGCTCATGAGGCGGCTGGAGGCTTCGTCGAGTTCACCCGCGGTCTTGATGATCCGGGCGCGCTGTTCGAAGGCGCGCTGCGCATCGATCATTTCGACCAGTGTCTCGGCAGTCTGGACATTCGATCCTTCGAGCGCGCCGGAAGTGACCAGGGCGGTCGGATCAACCGGAAGCGCACCGCCGTCCGGCACGACGAGAAACCCGTCAATCCCCTTGGCGAGCGCGGTGCCATCAGCGCTGACGAGCTTGATGCGATCGAGCTGCTGAGCCTGTTCACCCGGAGCGGCGGGGTCTGAGGCGAGCACCGCGCCATCCTGGGCGATCGCCACGGTAAAGCCCACAGGCACCTGGATCGGCGCGCCGCCTTCGCCCAGGACAGGAAGATCATCGCCATTGGTGAGCAATCCGGTAGGCGCAACCTTGAGGTCTCCGCGGCGCGAATAGACTTCCCCCCCTTGCGGGCCCTGAAAGGCAATCATCGCTTCGCCTCCCACCGCGATATCGAGCGCGTGGCCGGTGGGATTGACCCGGCCGGTTTCCAAATTCGCCCCGCGCACATAGCCGCGGGCCATCGCCCGCGCCTCGGTTGTTCCGTCCTTGAGCGTGGCCGCGGTCGCCGCGAAGACTTCGCGCCGGAAACCGGGAGTGGATGCGTTGGCAAGATTGTTCGCCACCGCCCGCTGCCTGTCCATCGAAGCGTTCATGCTGGTCAGCGCGGTATAGATCATGCGGTCCATGTGCGAAGGTCCGTCCTTGGCGCTTAACGCTGGAGATTGATCACGGTTTGCGAGATCGCGGTCGCCGTATCGATCGCGCGGGCATTCGCCTGGAAGTTGCGCTGCGCGGTGAGGAGCGAAACCATCTCTTCGGCAAGGTCGACATTCGAACGCTCGAGCGAACCTGCCATGAGCTGGCCGTAATTGCCGATGCCCGGATCGCCATACTGGGGCGCGCCGCTGGAAGCGGTCGCCTGCCACTTCGTCTGGCCGATGGACCGCAGCCCGCCGGTTGCCGGGAAGGAGGCAAGAGCGATCTGCGCTACCGGTTCGCTCGTGCCGTCCGAATAGGCCGCGCTTACAAGGCCCCGCGGGTTGATCGAAACGCTCGACAGGCTGGAGCCTGCTGCGTTGACCGTCGGCACGACGACATTGCCGGGAACCGCCGAAGTGGTGACGCCCGCCGGATCGACCGGGAAGGCCTGGACGAGGTCACCGTTGGCATCCTGCAACGCACCCGATGCAACGATCGAGAGATTGCCGTTGCGCGTGAAAGTGAGGTCGCCGGAAGCCGGGTTGGCAGTCGCGAAGAAACCATCGCCATTGATCGCGACGTCGAGCCCGCGCCCGGTCTGCTCAAGCGCGCCCAGACCGAAATTCTGCGTGATCGCGGAAACGGTCGCACCGATGCCGGGCGTCAGACGCGGATCGGTGTTGCCGCCGGTGGGAACGAGGTCGGCAAAGGCCGCTGACGACTTCTTGAAGCCGGCGGTCTCTGCGTTCGCGATATTGTGACTGATGACGCGCAGGTCGGTCTCGGCATTGCGCATGCCGCTCAGCGAAGTGAAAAAGGACATGGGGTCGGTGCTCCTGTTATGAGTTTTTCGGTGCGATGGGCGTCGGCAGGGCGGCTTCGGCGGCGGCGGCGGCGCGTTCCTGCGCGACGATCAGCGCGTCGAGCTTGGTCGCAATATCGTCCAGCCGGGAGCGCGAGGCGGTCTCGTTCTCGAGCGAGGAGAACTGCGCGAGCTGAGCCAGCATTTGCTCATTCGATTGTGGCTCGAGTGGATCCTGATTGGCCAGCTGTGCGGTCATGAGGCGCAGGAAATCCGCGCTGTCGAGACTTGCGGCAGCGCCTTGGCGCGCCATTGTCGAAGGGGCATTGATCCGGTCGAGCGCGTCGCGCAATCCGGCCGGTGGCGGGGTGGCAGTCACTTCCATGCTTAGTTGCTCCTCAGGGTTTCGAGCATCAGTTGCTTCGCCGTCTGGAGCGCCTGCACCATGTTCTGATACTGGCGTGCGCTTTCCATGATCTCGACCATTTCGGCGCTTTCATCGACGGGCGCTTCCCAGACATTACCATCTGCATCGGCGAGCGGATGACCGGGATCGTGGCGACGAGTGGCCGCGGTTTCAGAGCGGACGAGACCTTCGGAGCGCACGCTCGAAAGGCCGCTTGCCGTGTCCAGTTCGGAAGCAAAGACGGCACGGATCGGGCGATAGGCTTCGCCTTCGCTCGATGCGATCGAACCGGCATTGGCGAGGTTCGATGTAGCGGCGTTCATCCGCACGAGCTGCGCGGACATGGCGCGCTCGGTCAGGGAGAACAAAGTCATTGGTCCGCTATCGGGCATCGGTCTATTCCCCCTTCAGCGCGCGGGTGATGGTGTTGACCTTGCCCTGCACGAAGCTGAGCGTGGCGGAGTAGCGCATGGCGTTTTCGGCAAAGGCGATCTGTTCGCGCCCAAGCTCGACCGTGTTGCCATCGAGGGTCGGCATGGTTGGTGTGCGATAGACAAGCGCAGGGTCGCTCGCCGCCAGTGGATCGCCGCGCGCACCTTCGAGACGCGCATCGAGCGCGGCGGCAAAATCGATATCGCGCGCCTTGAAACCGGGTGTTGCCGCATTGGCTATGTTGGAGGCGATCACGCCCATACGCTCGGAGCGCAAGGCAAGCGCCGCGCCGTGAATGCCGAAGATTGTTTCGTTCATGAGGGCTCAATTTCCTCGTGTGACGCGGTGGACCGCACTACTCTGGCGAGAGCTATGCATGCAGCGTGCCAAACGACCTTTACGGGCGGAAAGGGTTCCTGGGCGCGGGCAAAACGGCAAACAATTGCCGGACCACCGACGCATGGCGGCAAAATGGTGCCAGCCCTTAAAGCGCGGCAGGGCGCGCCGTCCTTTTTGGGGAACATCCGCGTGGTCAAACTCCAAAGGACACGATGCTCGACACCCTTGCAGCCTTGTACGATCCCGCCGCGTTCGCGTTTGTTGGCATGGGGACGATTGTAGCCACTTGGCTGCGCTGTGGCGGGACAGCCATCTCGCTGGCATTTGCGTGCGTCTGGAACCTCGGCCGCGGCTTCGATGCTGCGCACGACCGGGCTGACTTCGCCCGGCTCGCCAGCGCGGTGGGGCGCAAGGGCGCGCTGTGCGCTGAAGCTTCGCTGTCAAAAGACGCCGATAGCGCGATGCTCGCTGCAAGTGTCCTGCGCGGCACTTCATTTGCCGCGCTTGAGAGCCAAATCACCGCGCAAATTGCCCGTCGCCTCGACCATCACGATACGGCACGCGGCGTGCTGGCGATCGGGGGCGAGTTGGCGCCGGTCTTCGGTCTGGCGGGAACGCTGCTCGCAGTGGCGCTTGCGATCCCCGATCCTGCAAGCGTTTCGCCTGCTGCAACGATGGCCGCGGTTGGCAGCGCGGTCGTCTCGTCGCTCTATGGCATCGCACTTGCGCACCTGGTCCTGTTTCCGCTCGAACGTGCGATTGCCCGTAACCATGCATGTGAGGAGCAGGCGCGTGCAGAAACCCTCGCATGGTTCTCGCAACAGATTGCCACGCCCGCCCCACGCCGAAGCGGCGGCGACTTGAAAGAAGCGGCGTGATTGCGCGTGGCGGCAGTGGGTGGCAAGTGATCCTCTCCGACCTCTCCCTCATCCTTTTTCTGCTGGCGGCTGCAAGCCTTGCGGGTGTTCAGCCGGAACACATATCGAAGAACGAAAACGGCCCGATCGCTGCGATGGCCCCTGCACAGGCGCTTTATCGAGCGCAAGCAGGCGGGCCCTCGCTGGGCGAATGGCTTAGCCATCAGCAACCTGATCCGCGCACGACCCTGACGATCTTTGCCGATCACGCGCCGGGCGCAGAAGATGCGGCGTGGGGCGCGGCTCAAAAGCTCGCTGCAAGTGCGCGAGGCTCCGGCCTCAGGGTGCGGATTATCCTCGTGGAAGGGCACGGCGGTCCGCTATACGCAAGCCTTGCCTACGACGTGGCGACCGGTGGGCCGTCTGCCGCACCCCTTTCCATTTCTTCGCGATAGGTCTCGACGCGGTCTCGCCCTGCCCGTTTTGCGCGATATAGCGCCGCATCCGCCCGGCCAAGAGCGGCACGGGTATCATGGATGCCCTGCACTTCGGCCAGTCCGGCAGAAAAGGTAATCTTGCCGAACGGTTGCCCCGTATCGCGGTTCAACAGGCGTTTCCTTGCCTGAGCCCGGCGGATGCCGTCGAGTTTGCGCCATGCGGCATCGGCCTCAAACCCGAAGAGCAGCATGACGAATTCCTCGCCCCCCTGGCGCGCGATGAAGCAATCGTGGCTCGCATGTTCGCTAAGGAGACTGGCGATGGCAACCAGCACACGGTCGCCTGCATCGTGGCCATGGTCATCGTTGACCGCCTTGAAGTGATCGACGTCGCAAAAAGCGACACATAGGGGTTCGCGCTCGAGCTGGGCGCGCTGGGCGGCGGAAGCAAGCCGGCGCTCGAACGCGCGTCGGTTGGGCAATTTGGTCAGGTGATCGACATCCGCTTCAATCCGGGCCTTCGCAAGGTGCGCGCGCAGATGGGTTGTTTCCGCTTCGCTGCGAGCCATAGCTTTCTCGACGCTCTCGATCCGCGCGAGGATTGCGCGCGAGGCAGTGATAACTTGTGCGATCTCGAAGCGATCCTGCTCGTCACTGACCCCCATCCCGGCTATCTGGGCATGGATGGCGCCGCGCTGTTCGCTCGTATCGTTCTTGGCCGAACGGGCGGTTTGCGCAAAGCGCATCAGCGCATATTCGAGCTGATCCATCAACTTTTCCAGCTCAGCCATGCGATGCCCGGTCTCCGGATCGAGCCGCATCACGCTATCGAGCCAGCGCTGGTCGATCGGCTGACCGGACATCTCGCGCGTCGCGAAAGCTTCGGCCATCTTGCTGCTGCTGCCCGAAAGCGCGTTGCAGATGGCGGCGAGGTTGTAGCCGTTCACCGCGAGATCGTGCTTCAGCACGAACTCGTGCACCCGCTCCAGCAATTCGCGCCGCGCAGCAAGAGCGCGTGGCTCGCTCGGGCCGACGTCCTCGTGATCGGTATGAAACGGAGCAAGCGACACGGCGGAGCCTCCGGTGAAAGCAGCAAATGCGACAGGGCGCGGGGTGGCTGCCGGCGGATCTAGACGCGCAGGCTTAACGCAGCGGTGCGCGCAGCTAGGCAATGTCTCTTAGGTGCTGGGCGCATTCGCGTGCCTGGCACGGATCTTGCTGCGAAGCGGGTGGAATTGACCCGACGCGCGAGGACTTGCGATCATGCCTACCTGTTATCCCACTCGGCTCTCTATGTTCGCCGCAGCGCTTTTCGCCACCGGCGCTCAGGCACAGGATGGGGCGGCACACCAGACGCTCGATGCGAGGGCTATCGATGAAGCGGTAGCCGCTTTTACCGGCGCTCCGATCGGAACTGTCGGGGGCGCGCGCTCAGCTGCCGACCCACGGTTGAAGCTGGCGCAGTGCGGCGCACCCCTTGTCGTCTCATGGCATGGCAACAACCGCTCCGCTGTGAAAGTTGCGTGCCCGGACCCCGGCGGCTGGCGTATCTTCGTTGCCGTGCGCGCGTCAGAGCAAGGCCCGTCGGCGGCAGCGGCGCGTCCGGTCATCGCTCGGGGTGACCCGGTTACCGTGGTGGTACGCGGGGCCGGCTTCAGCGTGCAGCAGGCCGGTGAAGCCCTCGAAGCGGGCGCGGTCGGGGACTGGATTGCCCTGCGCACTGCGCGGACTGCCGAACCGGTGCGCGCGCGCATCGAACGGCCCGGCCTGGCTGTCATCCCGATCCGCTGAAAAAAACCCCTTAAAGACCCCTTAAACCAGGCCGGCGCTCGCCGTTCTTCTGCTCGAGCCCTTCAAAGGAGATCAGTCATGCCTTCGATTGAAATCGGAAAAACAGAGGCGTTGAGCGCTCTGCGCGCCCCGGTCGAAAGCGATCGAGCAGCACCGCGTGGTGCCAGTGACAATGCGCCTCGTTCACCAGGCTCGGCGACCACAACCGGTATCGCGCTCGAAGTCGATACCGGCTTCGATGCGAGCAGCCCTCCGTTGGACGCCGATCGTGTGGCCGAGATCCGCAAAGCGCTGAAAGACGGGCGCTATCCGCTTGTGCCCGCCGAGATCGTCGATGCAATGATTGCAGCACGCCTTTCGTCGGCCATCGGATGATGAACACCGTTCACAATACCGGAACGACACTGGTTGCCGACCTGCGGCAAATGATTGCCGTTCTGGAGACCGAGCGGCAAGCGCTTGCCGACCTCGAAGCCGATGCGTTGTTCGACACCGCACGGCAAAAGGCACAGCTGTGTGATCGTCTCAGCGCGCTTGGTCCGGAAGCGCTCGACGCAGACACCCGCTCGCTCGCTGAGACGGCGCAGCGACTGAACGATGCAAACCGGCGGGTGCGCAACCTGCTCGCTGCCAATGTGAGCGTCCGGCTGGAGATGCTCGGGCATGTGCGAGGGACATCGCCGACCGGCGGATTGGCGCTGGCCTGATCCGACACGCTGATTTGGCACGGGTGTTGCAGGCCTGTTTCGAAAGACGCCCAATCCAGCGCCGGAGTTCCGCTTGCCACAGACCCCGATCAATCCCGCCACTATTAGCGGCGCTCTCTCGCAGGCCGATACGCTGCGAGCATCAGCACCGCCGAAGCCTGCATCCCAAGTCGAAGCCGCGATCGCAGGTGCGGCTAAGAAAACCCAGGTGGATTTCGATTATCTTCTGGCACAAGCGCGTGTGGAATCCGGGCTTGATCCGTCCGCGCAAGCGCGCACCTCGAGCGCTTTGGGCCTTTTCCAGTTCATTGAAAGCACATGGCTTTCTACCATGCAGCGCCATGGCGGTCGTTTCGGGCTCGATCATGTTGCAAGGCAGATAGGACCCGGCGCGAACGGGCGCCCGGCAATCGCCAATGCGACGACGCGTGCCGCCATCCTCGATCTGAGGCGCGATCCCGCGATTGCCTCGCAAATGGCTGCAGCACTGGCGCAAGATAATCGGGCGGCGCTCAAACCGGTGCTTGGCCGCGAACCAGGCCATGGCGAGCTGTATCTTGCCCATTTCCTCGGTGCCGGAGATGCCGCACGTTTCTTGAACGAGCATCAGGACGACCCTTCGCAAAAGGCTGCGGCCTTGTTCCCCCGACCAGCCGCCGCCAATCGCGGCATTTTCTATGATGGCGCGCAGGCGCGCAGCCTTGCTGGCGTTCTTGATCACCTGACCGCCAAGCTCGAACGCGCCGGAGCGGCCGGGCTTCCCACTGCCGAGCCGATCACGGGTCCGATCTTCAGCCCGGGGGCGCCAGCTCTCATCGCTGCGCACAACCAACCGCCAAACGCGGTGTCCACGTCCGGCCCGCGCTCGGTCGGCGCGTCTGCATTCCTGTTCGCGCCCGCCCGGTTCGGTTCGCGGTCCGCGCTGGTGGCGGCCCCGTTGTTCGCTGCGCCGCAACGCCCGATGTCCGAAAGTCTTGCGACCAGTTTCGCAGCTGATAGCCAACCGCCCGCCTCGCATATCCGCCGTGCATACCAGCAAATGAAGGCGCTCGGCCTGTGAGCTCTGCACGGTCCAGCCCGACCCCGTTTGAGCGCCTGCGTTCAGCGCCTGCCGCGATGGCGCTGCCGGTCGGCATCTTCGCGGTGTTCGCGCTGATGGTGTTGCCGATCCCGCCACTAATGCTCGACATGTTCTTCGTGCTGAACATTGCCATCGCGGTCGCGGTGCTGATGGTAGCCCTCAACGCAAGAACGCCGCTTGATTTCTCATCCTTCCCGAGCGTCCTCTTGTTTGCAACGCTGCTGCGGCTCTCGCTCAATGTCGCCTCCACACGGATCGTGCTCGTCAAGGGGCATGAGGGCGGCGATGCGGCGGGCGATATCATTGCCAGTTTCGGCCAATTCCTTGTCGGCGGCAATTTCGCGGTTGGCTTGTTCGTCTTTTGCATCCTGTTGATCATCAACATGATCGTCATCACCAAGGGCGCGGGCCGCGTTTCGGAAGTGTCCGCGCGTTTCGTGCTCGATGCGCTGCCGGGCAAGCAGATGGCGATCGATGCCGATATCGCCGCCGGTCTCGTAAGCGCCGACGAAGCGCGCGAGCGGCGGCGTCAGGTCACTATCGAGGCTGATTTCTATGGCTCGATGGATGGCGCTTCGAAATTCGTGAAGGGCGATGCGATGGCGGCGCTCCTCATTCTGGGCGTCAACATCGTCGCCGGGTTCGCGCTCGGCATGATCAGCCACGGCCTGTCCGCGAGCGAAGCGGGCGAACTCTACATCACCCTTGCCGTCGGAGACGCGCTCGTAGCCCAGGTGCCCGCGCTGCTGCTTTCGATCGCCGCCGCCGCCATCGTGACCCGGGTTGCCGACACGCGCGACCTGGCGGGGCAGATCGGCGGGCAATTTTCCGATCCGCGCGGGTGGTTGCCCGTTGCGGTAATCCTTGGCGCCATCGGCCTCGTTCCCGCCATGCCTCAGGCCATCTTCCTCCCAGCCGCCGCCCTCGTCGGCGCTTTATGGTGGGGCTTGCGCAGCCGCGCCGCCCGGCCGTTGGAAGATGCGGCGCCGATCGAAGAGCCAGCGCCGGACCGGATCGACATTGCCGAGGTCGCAGACCAGACGCTGGTCACGATCGAGCTGGGCTATGGCCTCGTTGCGCTGGTTGACGAAGCGAAGGATGCGCCGCTCCTCACCCGCATCACCGGCATTCGCAAACAGCTGAGCCGGGATCTCGGTTTCGTGCTGCCGCAATTTCGTATCCGCGATACGCTCGACACCGGGCCGAACGACTACGTAATCCGTCTGGGCGGGCTGGCGGTTGCATATGGCGAGGTGCGGCCTGGCCGCCTGCTCGCCATCGATACGGGCGACGTGCGCACCGCCCCGCCCTATGCCGAACTCGGCCTTGCCGGCGAAGTCACCCGCGACCCGAGCTTTGAATGCCCGGCTGTATGGATCGATGCGACCCGGCGCGACCATGCTGTGGCTGAAGGGTTTCTTGTCGTCGATCCCGCAACGGTGATCGCGACCCATGCGAACGAGACCCTGCTGGCCGGAGCGCACCAATTGCTTGGCCCGCCCGAAGTGCGCGCCATGATCGATGATCTCAAGGACCGCGCGCCTGCGCTGATCGAAGCGGTGCATCCCGACCCGCTTTCACTCGCTGCCCTGACGCGCATCCTGCGTGCGCTGCTGGCCGATGGGATCGGGCTCGCCCATCCCCAGCCGCTGTTCACCGCGCTTGCCATGGCGCTGCAATCCACCGACGGGTTCGATGCGATCATCGATGCCGTGCGCGCCGATCTGGGCGCGCGGCTCGTCGCGCGGGTATGCGAACCGGGTGAGGTGCTCAAGGTCGCAACTCTCGACGCCGGGCTCGAAGCTGCAATTCTGGGCGGCATGATCGATCCCGCCACCGGCCAACCCGTGGTGGACCCCGATTGCGGCGCCATGATCGCACGTGCGGTCGCAGACTATATCGATCAGGCGAAGGGGCCAATCGCGCTGGTCGTTCAACCGCCAGCCCGCCGGGCGCTTGCCAATCTTTTGCGCCAGCGCGCGCCGCGCTGCCAGGTTCTGTCGATCCGCGAATTGCCGGCATCGCAGGCTGTCGAGGTGATCGGCGTCATTGGTGAGGAGCCAGCGGCTGACGCTCAGCCTGCGCTTGCCCATGCAACCGGGGCCAATGCAACAGAGGCGCTGGCAGCATGAAGCACGATCCATCGGGCTTTGCGCCCTATGCAGCCGCCTCTCGGGCCGAGGTCGAGGAGCGGGTGCGCCGCTTCCTCCCGCTCGTCCGCCGCGCAGCCTGGCATGTCTACGGCAGCGGGCATGAAGGGCTCGAGATCGAGGATCTGATCCAGACCGGCATCCTGGCGCTCACCCAATGCGCGCAGCGTCATGCAGGGCCTCAGGAAGATGGATTTGCCGCCTATGCCAAGATCCGCGTGCGCGGGGCAATGCTCGATATCTTGCGTCAGAACGCGAACGATACCCGCACCGCCCGTGCCCGTCGCAGGGACCTTGCACGCGCCCGCGAACACTTCACCGCCGCGCATGGCCGCGAGCCCAGCCGAATGGAGCTCGCCGCCGCGCTCGGGATCAATGATGCCGATCTTGCCGAGATCGAAGCGAGCGCGGTCAGCATCGGCTCGATCGAAGACGCCTATGACGAGAGCAACACCGCCTTTGCGAGCGACGAGCCGGACCCTTTTGACCAGCTTACCGCCACCGAAGATACGCAGCGCCTCCTCGCCGCAATGGAACAGCTGCCCGACCGGCTGAAACTGGTGCTGCAATTGTTCTTCGTCGAAGAGCTGAACCTCACCGAGATCGCCGCCGTGCTCGAAGTCAGCGTGCCCCGAGTGCATCAGCTCCGCGCCAAGGCGCTGAAGGATTTGCGGGCATCGATGGAGGACGCAGCCTAGCCGAATGTCCCCTTCTTCGGCCCAAGATAACCGAACAGATAGGCCGCCACTTTGCGCATCTGGATCTCCTCGGACCCTTCGGTGATGCGATAACGGCGGTGGTGGCGGTAGATGTGTTCGAACGGCTTGTGCCGCGAATAGCCGATGCCGCCATGGACCTGCATCGCCCGGTCGGCGGCTTCGCAGACCAGCCTGTTCGCCCAGTAATTGCACATGGAGACCTTGTCGGAGATCGTGCGCTCGATCTCGGCGTGCTCCATATTATCCATCTCCCAGACAGTCTTGAAGATCAGCAGGCGCAGCATTTCGGCCTGCGTCGCCAGTTCGACCAGCGGGAACTGGATCGCCTGGTTCTTCGCCAATTCCTCGCCAAAGGGCTTACGTTCGCGGGCGTATTTCACGCTTTCGTCAATACAGAACATCGCCGCGCCGCAGCTCGACGCCGCCTGGCGGATGCGGTTCTGGTGGACGAAGCTTTGCGCCAGTGCGAGGCCTTTGCCTTCCTCGCCGAGGATCGCGGTTTCGGGCACCCAGACGTTCGACAGGCTGAGGCGCGGATGGTCGGTCGGCATGTTGAAGGTCCACAGCCATTCCTCGATCTCCAGCCCTTCGGAAGGGTTGGGAACCAGCAGGCAGGTGATCCCGCGCGGATCGCCGTCCTCGCCCTCGGTCCGGGCGAAGACCGCACAATGCGTGGCGGTGTGCATGCCGGTGATCCACATCTTCTCGCCATCGATGCGGTATCCGGGCGTGCCGTTGCGCGTTTCCTTGACCGCGCGGGTCTGCATGTGGGTCGCGTCGGAACCATGATCGGGTTCGGTCAGGCCGAAAGCGACGCGGCGGCTGCGTGCCGGTTCTCTGGCAAAACCGCCGGTGATGAATTCGGCTTTCTGCTCTTCCGTGCCCCACTGGTCGAACACCGCGACGAAGGGGAAATTGCCGACGATCGAGTGCTCATTCTGGAGATCGTTGTGGAGACCAAGGCCTTGCCGCGCGAAATGCTCGCGGATCACCGCCATCCACAGGCTGCTGCCGTCCTTGCCGCCGTAGCGTTTGGGCGCCGAGAAACGCCAATGACCGGCGGCGTCGGCGCGGCGGGTGGCTTCCTTGAGCAAGTCCTCCCACTCCGCGCGCGGCAACCCACCCGCGTCCCAATCGGTGCGCGCATGTTCGCGGCGGTGGTCGAAGAAGCGGATGTTGTCGTCCTGCTGTTCGA
>JAZBPE010000254.1:0-56527 GCA_036353345.1 Erythrobacter sp.
GCACCACACGGCGCTTGCCAAGCGCGCGGGCCCGCGGTAATGGCGCGCCCCTGTCCGAAAGGCACCGGACGGGCGCGTAGCTCAGTGGTAGAGCACACCCTTCACACGGGTGGGGTCACAGGTTCAATCCCTGTCGCGCCCACCATCTTTTCAATAACTTAGAAGAGATGGTTTCGATTTCCATGAAAAAAACATGAAAAACTTAGGCAGGCATCTGCGAACATCAGCGGTGATCTCTTAGGGGTAAATAACCAGCCTCCTTTTGGCTGCGTGCCGGCGAAATTTTGGCTGCAAACCCTAAGGTTACTGCTTTTTCACTCTTTTCTGACAGATGTCGCGGCTTAGGAACGAGAAGAACCATGCCAGCCCATCAACCTGTCCTTCCGGCCAGAGCCGTCGATCTTGTAGAGGCAAGAAACCTTGACGCGGCCAAGTCGCTTTTGGCGGACTTTGCAGCCGCCGGGCTCATCAAAACCTATGCACTCGTGCGCGAAATTAGGCCCGCGGAAGGTCCGATCGAGATCTTTCGTGACTCGCAAATCCCGTCGGACGAATGGGATCGTATTGTTGCCTCTGGCAAGATCAGTGCGGCCTTCAATGGTGGAACAGTCCGGCTCGAAGGATCGGCCCTCAGGGGAGGCGCTCCTGCGATCCTGATCACAGGCATCAGCTTTTCCGAAGCTTCGCTTATCAAGGTCCTTGATCGCTACTGTGCAGCACCCCCGATCGGCGCAGCAAAAAAAACCGTCAATCCGGGTAGGAAGGCCGAGGAGGCGGCTTCGTCCTCGTCATGTCAGAATGACAAATTAAAGGGCAAGGTCGTCCCTCCAATTCGGCCAGGTGACCTCACGGCTTCAATAGCGCAAACGATGCAAGCAACGGGCCTAGGGCGCACAAAAGTAGACGAATTGATGCAAGAACGGGTTCTTGTCAGGCGAAAAGTCGGCAGTCGCACCTTGATTACCGTCGAGAGCATCGAGCGCTTGGTCGGAACAAAGGTAGCCCGATAACAGCCAAACGACGAGCTAGGCGAAGCACAACGCCTGCAGCTGCAATCGGTGGGGATGCCAATTTTATCTTCGCCCTGAAAGCCGGCTAAGTTGCCTCGCTCTGCATGGCCGATTCTGGGACTTTCCGGTCATTCTCAACCGGCGTGTTTAGCGGCGAGTTTGTCGTGGAAACCCGACACTCGTCAAATGTTCCTCTCGGCAGGAAATGCGACCGCAACTGGGCCGCTGGCTGCCTGTCTGCTTTTTTAGGTGCATGGTCCAAAAAGCAGCTGGCGCCGGGAGTATCAACCCGAGCACGTTTTCGCCTAGCCCTTGCTGAGAGGTGGGCGACACAACTCATCTTCCGACTACACAAGTGTTGCGGGGACAGTCACCTAATCAGGCCGCAATAACGCGCAATTCGGGCTTCAGGTAGATACCTAGAGTGAGCGCGTCATAGCGGTTGAAAAAAGTCTCAAAATAGAATCGATGCTGATCGCCATTGTCATCGGTCAGGATGAGCTCGCTGTTGCCAAGCGGCCCGCCGCGCTGACCCCCGCAATAGCCCGCCACCGCGCGGAACACGTCCTTTTCGGACATCTTGGCGAAGCGCGCCGCAAAGGATGGCGATTGGATGAAGTGGCGGCACGGCTTGGCGGGATCGTGATTGACGGGACGCCGCGATACGTGGGGATGATCGGTGATCATCCCGACGATTGGTCGGTCGGCTCCGGCCATCTCGACGAAACGGTAGAGTGTCGTCGACATGGTGTTGCCGAACTTGCCATGCAGCTGCTGGACTGATGCGAGCCTAGGTTCCAGCGCTAGCGCCTCGTCGGTAAATCGATCACGCAGGAACAGCATCCGGCCCGCGGCGAAGTTTGCCTCGGCCTCGACCTGCTCGTGGCAGTCGGTCGACAGGGTGTGGCCGTTGTCGCCGTGCATCATATCTTCGTGCCACGGGATTAGGCTATGCCCGATCTCGTGCGCCTCGTTCCAGCGGTGCTTCTTTTCAGGCAGGTCGCCGTCGAGCAGGATCCGCTTACGATCGGGCAGATAGAGCGCCTTCAGCGAAAATTTCTTGATCGCATCCAGGATGAGCGCGGGACGCTCATAGACTTGGATTGTTGCGACGCGGATCCGGCTGATCTTCTCCTGGACGGCGCTCGTATCCTTCGTAGTGTAGAAACGCCGGTCAAGCTTGAGTAGATGGCGAATGTCTTCGAGCCGCAGGGGGGGCTCGGGATTCCCGAGTCCCTTAAGCACTCGCTCGATTCGTTGGTCGATGTCCTGGGCGGTCTTAGCCGACAGTAGTCTGTTCTTGCTCATTCCACCCTTACCCTCATTCCTCTTCGCTCAGCACCGCGACGAACGCCTCCAATGCCGCCCGTTCCTCGGGCGTGAGCACTGCGACCGATTCGGACCGCGCAGCAAAGCGAACGGCTTCGGTGACGAGCCGATTGTCCCTAGGCGCGGTCAGTCCAGCCACCTGTAGGAGATTGCTGCGCGGCACCTTGAAATAATTCGCGAGCTGATACACCGTCCGAAGCTCGGGCTTATGATGGGTATCATCCTCGATCTCGACAAGTTCTGCGATTTCAACGTCCGTATCTTCGGCGAGCTTCTCGAGCGTCAGTCCTCTGTCGCGGCGCATGAGCCGCACGAACCGACCGAAAGCGATGCTGGGTTCCTCATTGGTTTGGTTGGCAGGCATCGTTTCCCCGTCGAAGACCGGATCCAGCGCAAACAGACCGGCACCGATCTCTGCGTTCGCCTCGATCTTGGCCATCCGCAAGCACCACTCCTTGGTGATCTCGATCTTCATGGCTGGTTTCCTTTTGCGATGAAGGCCTCCGCCTGCTCGGGTGTCATCTCGAAATAGCGCAGATCATGGTGATCGGGATCCATGCCGAGATCGGACATGCCGCAGGTGTTGGCATAAAAGCTGTTCGCCTGCGGAAGCGAGTGAAGGCCGATACGTCCTTTGAATTCATGCTCTTGGCTGAGCGCGATGGCGGCCCGGACCAAAATGCTGCCGATCCCGCGATACAGTGGCAGCTGTGCAAGTTCTGGCCGGTTCCACGGTGCGTTTTCTACAAATTCGACATAGACAAGCTCTTTGCCTTTTTGCGTTTCGATGCGGCACCGCTTCATCAAGGTGTCGCAGATCATCATGCCTTGGGTCATGCCGTTGCAGACGATGCTGAATCCCGGATGGGCCAGCATGCCCTGCAACGCTTCGGTCTTCTTGCGCCAATTCCAGTGCCGACTTTGCGGCCAATGGCGGCGCTCGACGCCCGCGCGGTGAAGCTTTTGGACCGCCTTGAACAGTTCAGGAACCCACTCGCCTTCCCAATCGCCGAGCTGCTGGTCGGTGATGCCGTCCCATAGCTCGGCGGCCTCGGGCTCGCCACTCGCCGCATTTAACAGGAAGATTGGGCTGACGGTGACCGTCATACCATCATCACCTCAGCTTTTTCCTTGGTCTTCTCGTCCTCGAAGAACAGCTTGTCGCCCTTGTCGACGCGGCTCTCGATCAGCTGATAGAGGCGCAGCGCCTGTCTCAGCACGGCCGTCTTGCTGAGGTCCTTCTTTTCACACAGCTCATCCAGAACTCGCATCTCTGCATCGGTCAGGTTGAGCGTCATCGTCTTCTTGGCAGCCATATAAACTCCCGGTTGCGGGAGCCCATATGACATCGCCACGCGTGGCTGTCAAGGTTTTTTAGCTACAATAGGCATCTTGTATAGCTAGTTTTTAGCTACTATATCTATGCTCAGCGGGATTGGCTCCCGCCTGCAAAAGGATATGCTAATGATTCCTCTCAGTGAAAATGCCGTGGCCGAGGCCGCGCGCGGTGCCCCCACCCGCTACCGCATCGAGATCGGCAACGATCGGCTCGAGTATTACCCGGCCGTGATTGACGACCCCGTCCCGACGGGACTGCAGATCCTCGAGCTGGCCAAAGCCCGCCCGGCGGACGAGCATATTGTCTTCCAACTGCTCGCGAACGGCCTATTGGAAGAGCTCCGGCCCGATGAGACCACCGACCTTAGGACCGTGGGCGTCGAGAAGTTCCTCGTGTTCCGCAGCGACCGCTCGTTCCGGCTCGAACTCGATGGCCGAGTGTTCGAATGGGGCGGAGTCTACATCTCGGGGCGCACTTTAAAGACGCTCGCCCAAGTCGACCCGGCTGACTATGGTGTGTGGCTCGAAGTTCGCGGCGCCGAGGACCGCCCGATCGGCGATACTGACCTGGTCGATCTGTCTGCGCAGGGGATCGAGCGTTTCTTCACCGGCATCGTCAAGACGACGGAAGGCTGAGCGGTGGTCGTTCTTCCGATGAAGTGCCGCCGTTATCTCGAAGATCGCGGCATCGCGCACAGCGAACGGGAGGAAGGCGGAAAGCGGGCAGTGATCCTGCAGGGCTTTCCGCTTCCGACCGGGCGTTTTGACGCGGCGGCTGCAGACATTCTGATCCTGCTGCCCGCCGGCTATCCCGATAACCCACCCGACATGTTCCATGCGTTACCCTGGCTGCGGCTGGTGCCCGCGGGGCGCTACCCCAATGCGGCGGATCAGCCGGTCGCCTTTGGCGGGCAAAGCTGGCAACGCTGGTCGCGCCATAATAACGACTGGCGGCCTGGCCGCGACGGGATCTGGACGATGGTCAAGCGCGTGGAAGCCGCGCTCCAGGTGGCGGCATGACCCTCCATGATCTCACCCTGCTCGAACAGCATCTCATGGCGTTGCGCGCGCTAGTGATGCGCGACGACGGCGTCGAGAGCGCCGCCTATATGCTGTGCGGCATCAATTGGATCGCCAGCGACCCGTGGGAGCGGCGGCGACGCCTGCGGCTTACTTCTCATGACGTCGCGACCATCCCAAAGAAGGATCGGATTTCGGCCAGCAAACAGCATGTTACATGGTTCACTGCCTCGTTCGTTGAGCTTCTGAAGCGCGCCAAGGACGATAATCTGGTCCCGGCGATCATCCATAGCCATCCCAACGGACCGGCGGCTTTTTCGGAGCAGGACGACCGCAACGAGCGCGATCTCGTCCAGCTCGCGCAGAACCGCAACGGCCGCGACGCCCCGCTGCTCAGCGTCTTGTTTGCCGGCGACGGACAGGTCATAGCCCGGCTCTGGTTCGATGGCGGGGCGCCAGCCGTGGTGGCGGTTCGAGCGGTCGGGCGGCACCTGACGATCCACGAGCCGTCAGAGGGGATCGGTTTCGACTTCCTTGGGCGTCAGGCGCTTGCCTTCGGAACGGGATTAAACGCCACGCTTCGCTCGATGCGTGTCGGTGTTGTTGGCTGCGGTGGCACAGGCAGTGCGACAGCCATTCTCCTTGCCCGGTTAGGTGTCGGGCAGATCGCGCTGTTCGACAATGATGTCGTCGAGACAACTAACCTCAATCGCTTGCACGGCGCCAGACGATCCGACGCCGATGGCATGGAAGCAAAGGTTGATGTCGTCGCGCGCGAGATCGCAAAGCTTGGGCTGGGCGTGCGCGCGGTCCCAGTTCGCAGCTGGATCGGTGAACCCGGCGCGCGTGAGGTGCTCAAGGCTTGCGATCTTATATTTGGATGCACCGACGATCATGACGGCCGGCTGCTTCTCAACCGACTCGCCTATTTCTATCTGATCCCGGTGCTCGATATGGGGCTTGCGATTGCGCCCGCGCTCGCCGGCGCGGGCGTCAGGGATTTGTCGGGTAGGGTAACGGTCCTGATCCCGGGCGCGCCGTGCCTGCTGTGCCGTGGCATCGTCGATCCGGTGACCGCCCGCGACGAGCAGCTCAGGCGCGCGGACCCCGAGGAGCATGAGCGGCGCAAGCGAGAAGCTTATGTCCGGGGCGGCGGAAATCCTGCGCCGGCGGTCGTCACTTTCACTACTGCGACGGCGTGCATGGCCGTCGACGAAATGGTGCAGGGGCTAACGGGGTTTCGCGGCGATCGAGGCTGGGAGTGGCAGCGCGTGCGCCGCTTCGATTTGATGCAAGATCGCCGCCCCGGCGCCGAGCACGATCCCGACTGCCCTATCTGCACTGATCGCGGCTATTGGGGTCGCGCAGATATCGATCCGTTCCTCGACAGGGTGGGCTAAAGGTGATGTGGACCGCACTTGCGCGCCGCTGCCTGACGATGCTCAGGTTCATCCCACGGCCCGAACTGGTGGGCGAGGTCATGGACTGCCATCCCAGCCCCGATGTGCTGAGGCGGGGCACCTTGGTGATCGTGAAAGATGGCAAGCTCGAAAAATGGGCGTGCCTACGCTGTCCAGGCAATTGCGGCGAGAAGCTCATGCTCTCCCTTAACCCGGCACGCCGCCCGCGGTGGGCGGTGAAGCTCGACTGGTTGGGCCGTCCGAGTATAACCCCTTCCGTCCATCAGCTGAACGCTTGCCGCTGCCATTTCTGGATCACCCGTGGCACGGTTCATTGGTGTGAGGACAGCGGAAACCCCCTCTCACCCGATCCCACGTCGACGACCGGATCTGGGGTGCCCGGCGCGGATGCATAGGTCGTCTTCTATTAGGCGACGGCCACATTACGTCGGATGTCATCTCGAGAGGCGCAAAGATGGCTGGACGCTTAGGGAAGCTCCAATGGAAGCTTCTTTCAAAAGCAGCCATCAATGGTGGCGGCCGTGAACGGCGGGATATGGGTCGTCAGCCGTCGCTGTGATCAGATCGGGCCGCGAATGGCGGCTTTGCCCCGCTTCAGGAAAATTCCTGCCGTTCGGCTTTCGACCCCGAAGCTGCCTGAATCTGATAAGCCGTCGGACGTGTAGTCTTGACCCGGCTGGAAGCGAATTGATACTGACCACACTGGCAAAAGGCATGACGGCCACGGAAGGAAAAAACGAACCTCACCTTGGGAAGTTTTGAGAGCCCTATGAAATTTAAATTCGCAAATCTGCTAATCTTGGCTTGCGCAGCTTTGTGCACTCACGCTTATGCAAAAGAGCCTACAAATGTAGAAAATGAGGTGCTCGAAGAGCAGCAAGCGGAATTATCGTTTTTACATGCCGATGGACTGACATTCACTACCATTGATCTCTCAACGGGTCTCGTTTTTCTTCGAGTTAATCTTCAAGGAAAAGAGATTTGGGCCTTGCTCGATAATGGTTCCGATACAACCATTATTGATAGGAGCTTAGCAAATAACCTTGAAATTCCAGTAAGCGATGCGGAAGGATTTGTGACAACGAATTTTGGCCGATTGACAACAAATCGCACTGTTGGTGCTCAATTCCAAGTGCCGCAACAATTCAAGACTACAGCGAATTTTTGGTCTGCTGATTTGGCTTCTGTATCAAGTGCAATTGGAAAAGACATTGGCATTATCATTGGTGCCGATATCTTGGACAAAATTTCCTATATCGTTGATCCCAACAGGAGCCGTATCCTTTTCGCGCAAAGCGGGACATTGAATTTCAATGCTCCGAACATGGTCAAATTGCCTGTCGTCGATGGAACGGTAGAAGCTCAGATCAACGGCCAAAAAGCAAACTTGCGCGTCGATCTTGGGAGCACTAGCTTTCTGAGAATTTTACAGAATAGGTGGAGCGAAGTGTTTCCCAACACAGAGCCCGCTGCTCTAGGGAAAAGCGTCGATGGAGCCGGAATTGTAAATCAAAATGTTGGCGCAAAAGAGGTGGTCCTTGAAATTTCACGCTTCCAAGCAGTTGGCGACGTCGCAGTAACTCGAAGTCTCGGCCAACGCGGCGATGGATATTTGGGAGTTCCCTTTTTTCGAGATAAAGCAGTGTTGTTCGATTACCCTGACGGAAAAATAGTGATTCTTGGTAGATAATAGACGCCTGTCAGGGCTTTCGTTTGGTCTTGCGCCATCCTGCCACGAGGAAACAGCCGACATTCCCCTTTCCACCCATCTGCGGTCATGAGCGTGACCAATGCGTGATCCAGAAAGCTGCATGGCGGCTTTCAGCGGAATGCGGACGTTCAATCTCGCAGCCCTGAACGACCGGGTCTGGGTCGATAGGCGAGGCATTAGTCGGCTGCGATCAACGGCAGCTATCGCGTTCCGTCACCCGAAAGCGGTCAGGCAGCTTCCAATCTGTGGAAGCCCCGAAACCCTTCACAAGAGTAGAACCACGCTAAAGCAAGTCGTCTGGGCATTTCCAAGTCCGTTCTGACTCAAGATCAACCAAAAGAAAATTATTGGGCACGTGGAGGCGCAGGCCGTCGGAAATCCTCTCCACGCGATCAACGATCATATCGCCGCCAAATGGGAGTTCCACGAGCTCCGAGAGAGGTCGCCCAGTCATCGTGACAAGCTTTGCCTGTGGAACATCGACGCCGTAGATCTCGAGGACATCACGATTCCAATTCAGTTTCCCCTGCATGCAGACCTCGGCATAGATTGTGGCGTCTGCCCAGTAGAAGGCCACGAACATCGATGTGCCGCGCCTGGGAAGCTCGACAGCCACGTCATAAGCTTCCGCAAGCTTCAACCGGATGAGCTCAGAATTGACCTTACCAGACGCCAAGACCGCAGCCGCTAGTTCCGTGATCCTGCCATCCGCGCCATGACTCCGCAGGCTTTCTAGCTCCTTGTAGCGGCCACTGACGCCCCAGGGGGAATCAAAAGAGTGGCCTCTCATGATCAAGGCTCGCTTCCAAGCCGGAATGAAATCCAGCACAAGCCCTGGGCGTAACGCGACATCGAGAGCGCGGTAGTGCACGTGGAAATCTAGATCTTCGACATCAAACTGGAACCTCATGTCGATGATTATCGCGTCGACTGCTGCCTCCCGTTCAGCGACGCACGTTTCTGCTACAGCGCTCACTTCCGCAGCCTGCTCCGCGATCTCCTTCCGGCGCTTCCAAAATAAGCGCATGTCCTTGACGATCGACTCTGCGAACTCCTTGATCTGCTCAGGTAGTGCGCCACAGAACCTGAGGGCACCAGCTCCATCGGCCCAGCACTGGAGGACAACACCGCCAGCCTCAGGGCATGGAGGAAAGTGCAACAGATGACGTTCGTCATTGTCACAGATAAGGACTGGCTGGGGCAGCCCGAGGCGGCGACAAGCAAGCCTTTGCGTCAACCGGGTTATGTGTCGATGCAGGAGCTCAAGGTTCGGCCCGTGCGCGTCCTTCCTTGTCGTGAAAACCGGATGCAAGCCAGGTCGCCCCGCATCCAACGTCCAGCGCTCTCCGCCGATCAAGATTTCTCCAAGCTCCCTGGTTTCGAAAACAGTGCCGAATGGAAGCATCGTCTGCGTATTCGGATGTTTCAGCGTAACCATTACATCAATCGCGATCTTAAGCAGCTCTTCGTCCGAGCTGGTCAAGATATCGCGATCCAATGCGGGCGCGCGCCGCCGATCTGTCTCCATCACGGCTACTACAACGGGCGCCAGCGGCGTTCCATTCCCTGCATCAATCCCTCGGAGCAGCGTTTCTAGCCGGGCGTTGGTGGCAGCTGCCGCAAACTGATCTTGATTTCCGCTGAACATAAGTTTTTCCTTCTTTCAAAACTTTATGCCGCAAAATTCCCTTCCATCAGGTTTAACAAACACTTCGTAGCTCCACTTCGACGATTTGGGTTGGGCGCCGACCAGTGGCATGAGCCGTGCGATCGCCCAGCCACTGCTGCTCACGCCTCCAGATGCACCAGATCCCCTAGCTTTGAGGCCGCAAGTTCCGCGCGCGCCCGAGGCGCGAAGCCTGGTGCGCTGCGAGCAGTTTGGCCGGGAGACACGTTGGTCAGATCGGCGACCCGAACCCTCCCCTCGCCAGTTCGAGAACTCGCCACGCGCGAAATGCTGCGAACAGCGCTTTTCGCTCATCGGCCGGGCAGAACTCGCGGACATACAGCGCCCACAAAGCCTGTGCCTGAGGCGCCGCGCGCCGCCGCCGGCGCAGCGGGGTCGCGGTGGCGTCGGGAAGCTCGACCCCGATGTCCGCGCCCGCTTCGCGCAGCTGCGCGCCGGATACATGCAGCGGCAAGAGGGTGATATCCGGCCGCTGACGCAGGACCAGTTCGGCGTCACTGGGGAAGAGGTCGCCGCTCATATGTGCTCTGAACAGCCGCTCCACCGGGGAGGCTGTGTGCCAGGCCAGCAGTTCGCTGCCCTGAGGCAGTCGTTTGGCGAGACCGTCGATGATCTCGGCGCGCGTCTGGGTCGGATCGAAGAAGACGTGGTGAAGCGCGAAACGGGCCTCCGCTTGGCCCAAACTGGTCACCGAAAACAATGCAAGCGAACTGATCAGAGAGCGTGGTCGGTGCTCGGGTCGGGTCCGGATAATCACGACCGCGGACAAGATATTCGGATGGACGAGTTGGGACATGAGTCAGCCTGGTCGTTGGAAGGGCAAAGAGGGCGGGACGGCAGAACGCGAAGCAGGCGGCGCTCGGAGGAGCGCCGCCTGCTTGCGAAAGCACATGAAGGGGACCGGCAGGATGCTAGCCAGATCCCCGTTTCAGGTGATGGTGAGGACGGAGCAAAGCAGGATTGGGCTGCTTTCGTGGAGAATGCGCAGCCGCGAAGCCCGCTAGGCGCAGTTGATCTGCTCGTCCGCGAACTTCAACAGCAACAGATGCTCGCTGAGCGCCCGCGCCCCGTGTTCGGCCGCCAGCTCGCCCCAGCTCTGCCAGCGGTCGAGGCGGTGAGCGATCCAGGCGAACTGGCGATCACGTGCGTAGTCGTCGACGAACGTGAGCGTCCACAGCACGCGCGTCAGCGGGATGCTGTTGCCCATTTCGTGGCCGATCAGTTTGATTGCGGGCCTGCCCGCTATCGGCTCGCGCACAAAGCGATAGCGCAGCGCCCGGCCCATCGCCTCGAGCGCTGCCATGACCTGCTCTCGCTCAGCACGAGTTGTCCCCTGATCGAGGCCGTTCCATGGGTGCAGGGTGGGAAAGTCGAGCGGGGCGAGATCGGCTACGTCCCTCCTGCGCGTTGCGGCCAGCATTCGCATGATTGCCCGGGCCTCGACCGTGACTTCGCGGCGTTCCGTGAGATCCTGCGCCTCCAGCCAAGCAAGGTAATGCCAAGACTCGCGCCAGACCTCGAAGAAGAATTCGTGGACGGCCTCTTCCCGGGTCACTTGGCGGTTGCTTGCGGCGTGAAGCACGGCCAGCAGCTGCTCACAAGCAAGGTCGATGTTCAAGCCGGAGCCCATGGAGAGCCGGCCTTGCCAAAGATGGTGGCGCAGGCTGGGCCACACCTTGCCGTTCTCATCGACAAGTCCTTTGGCGTCAGGGTCCTTGCGGAGCCAATACCCCCACGGCAAGTCGACCAGGCGCGCATTTGCGTAGCCGCGCGGGTCCGGTATCCACTTAGACATCATCGCGACCTCCCTTGCGCAGCCTGAGTGCCTTCGAATGGTTCCCCAGCACGAGGGGAACGCCGTTATCGGCAGTGCCTTCACTTCCGACGGGCGGGTTGCTCTGAAGTGCCTTCAGCTGTCGCGCGAGGCTGACCGTCTGATCGGCCACATAGGCGATGTCGCGATATTCGCGGGGGCCATCCTCGCGGTCCTCATCGTTGAGCGCATACCCCTCGGGAAGGAAGTCACTGACCTTGTTGCAGTTGAACCCAAACCACCAAGCGGCATGGCCGCCATCGAAATCGATGTCGTGCATGCCGGGATTCCTCGTCATGCTTCGGCGAGCAGCGACTTCACCCGGGTGACAGATGCGGACACTCGGACGATCATCCTCGCGGCAGATCGCTGCATAGTCGATACCGCGGTGCACCTTGATCACGACGCTGGTTGGGATCGCGTCACGCTCGAAACACCACAGCGGGTGGGCGCGCCCGACGGCCACAAAGCCTGCCAACGTGCCGTCCGGCTGTCGAAGCATCAGGCACGGATAGGAAGTCTCGGCGTCGATCCATGCAACCCGGTCGGGCTCGCGTTCCCAGGGCCCTTCGCCATAGGGACGGCGCTCGGAAATCCGCAGGATTTCGTCGGCATCGATTTCATGATTGCCAAGGACGAGGCGCTGGGGAACCGCGGGCGGACCGGAACGGCGATCGCTTGGCACTACGCTGCGGCCGCTCGCACGGCCGCGAGCGGATTTCTTGGATTTTGGCATTTCGTGTTTCCTTTGCATACAAAAATGCCGCACGGTCCGGACCGGACCTGCGGCAAAAAAGCTTCCTGATCGGAAGCGATTTGAGCTGCGCATTGTGACGTTTGCCCGGGTGATGCGCACAGCACCCGAACGGCGTGGATGATGATCAAGTCATGCGGTTCTCCTGGTTAAATGAGCGTCGGGCTTGGCGGTCGATCCGTGCAGATTCGAATTGCTGGTCATGCAGCGCGGTAGACCGTGCCTTTCAGCCGCGCGCCTGCGACCTGTCCCCGCCCCCATGGAGCGAATGTATTCCGCACAAACGGACTTGTGGGCATGGCCTTTGCTGCAGCTTCAGCAAGAACGAGAAGGCTGCGCTGCGGATGGATGGCGATGGCGCCGTGCGCCGCCAGATGTCGCAAGCCAATGACCGAGGTCGTCAGCACATCAGCCAAGCACTGATCGCGCACCTTGTCCCACACCTCGCATTCGACCAGCTGGCCGATCTGCTTTGAAGGCGAAGGCTTGCAAGGAATGCCCACCGCTGCCGCGTATTCGGGGAGGTGTGGGAAGGCTGCGCGCCCGGCGACCGCGCGGCACAGATCCAGCCTTTGCCGGGCATAGGGGCTGAGATCCAATAGCTGCGGCGGCAGCAGCAAACCGTGTTCGCTGGCGACCCGGCGCAGGACGGGCAAGTCCTTCCCCTCCCCTGCCCACGTGGCCAGCAGCGCATCGGGATAAAGTTCAAGCGCGGCGAACAAGCGCTCGGTGATCTCCTGTTCGCTCGCCTCATCAATGGCCGCGACCGTGATCGTCTCGGCGACCGGCACATCGCACCCCGGATCGAAGCGCAGGACAAACCAGCATGCGCATACGACCCGATGGAACGGCCAGCGGATATCGGCCTCGGCATCCTTGCCCTCGGCGGTTCGGTATCCGCCATTGCGCGTGCGGTCGTAGCCGAACTCAAGATCGGCCACGATGACACGCACTGGGCGCTGCCCCTGGCCATCGTTTGCATGTGACCGGGCGGCGAACTGACGGGCTTCAAGCTCGAGGGCAGTCTCGAAGGCGGATGAAACAGGGGTGATCGGCAAGACCTCGGTATCAGGCAGGCCAGTGATGGTAGTGTTGGTGGCGGCGGTATCGGTAATGCTCATTTTCTATGTTCCTTGAAAAGCAGAAGGCCCGCTCACTGGCGGGCCTTCTGGGTGGTATTGATGATGGGATTGTGGGGCAGTGATCAGCGATGCCGCTCGCGCGCCGTTATCGGCACGAGCCGCGGCGACGGCAGGCCTTCACGCTGGAACCACAACTGTTCGGCCTCCACCGCTTCTGGCGGGAGCTCACGCCGCCAGACCTTGCGCAGCGGGTGTGCGTCCCAGGAATAGCCTCGGGCCCGCAGCACATCCTTCTTCGCGAATGGCGCGTTCGCGGCTTCTACCCTGACGGTCTCGCGGTCGCTGGCTGCAATCAGGCGCTGAAGATGTGTGCGTGCGGCCCTGCCGTTCGCGCCGTTATCACCGCCGTAATCGCTATTCGGATCTGGGCGCGACTGCTGCAGCAGCCAGAACAGCGCCCAGACGTCATCAGGGGCCCGATGCGCGCGCGCAAACCAACCATGCTGCTGGAGCAGAAAGGGCTGGCTGCGCCCCTCGAAACCAATTTCCTGCCATGGCATTTCGGTGCACGAACAAGCCCAAGGCTTCTCCCAAAGATCGGGCCAGCGCTGCAATATCCATTCAGAGTCGAAGCGAGCGTTATGAGCACAGAGCAAATCCGCCCGGTCGAGCAAGCGACCTACGGCTTGATCGTCGATTGTCTTGCCAGCCAGATCGGTATGGGTGAGGCCGGTCAACTGGACGATTTTTTCATCAAGCGAATGGCCAGGATCCTGCTGCCAGCTGAAGATCGGAAAATGGCCCAAGAGGTTGCCAGCTTCGTCAACCCACAGCAGCTTGATCGCGAGTTCGATAATAGTGCCGCTCGCTGCATCAAGCGAAGTAGTCTCGCAATCGAGCAGCGCTATGCAACGACCGCTCGGCGGCGCTCCGTTTGCTGGCATGGATGCGTATGGCGGCGGCAGTGAACGCAGCACGCGGTAATCGGGATATTCCGAAAGCCGATCGGCCAGCACTTCGCTGACCGGATCGAGATGAGAATGGGATATTCTATTCATGTGTTGGTTTCTCCAATGATGGATTGGTGAAACCGGCGAGGCGAAGGCGGAGCCGTTCTGGCTCTTCTTTCCTTCACTTTTTTCCCTTCTCCTGCCGGTTTCACCCCGGCAGATTCTCAATTTCCCTTCTCTGTTTTTGAGCTTCCTCAGCCTGGCCGCGCGCCGGTCGGCTGCGCCGTTCTGGCATCTTCGCGCGCGGTGCGCTTTTCCATCGCTGGCGGCAAAAAAAGTGGCGGTTGCGTTAGCGCTGCTAGTCCCATGAATATCGCCCGAGACTTCCGCCCCTGTCAGGTCCAGTGGACGGCTTAACCGCCTGTCCAGATCGATCCGGTGATGCTTGCCGCAGCTCTTGCTCTTTGACCATTGAACTTGGCGCCATGCCCATATCATTCGAGTTTGGCGCTGCGATTGCTTGCCCTGTTTGCGCAAGCCCCAACGCCTCTTGCAACTCCGCTCGTGCAGCATGCGATCCAGCAAGCACTGCAGCGATTTTTTGGACGACATGGGAGACTTGGCTTTCGGGAACGCGGCACGACGGCAGGCTGGCGAGAAACTTCACGCCGTTCTGCACAATCGGGTTTTCTCGCCACGCATCAAGAGCCTCTCCCGCATGCTTGTCCCCAAAGTGCGTCAACCCGGGCGAGCCATATGGGTCCCGGCGCAATAGGCCTCTGGCAATATATTGTGCCAATCCTGCAAGCCGATCGTCCTGGAACTTGAGCTTATGTGCCAACGTCTGTTGCATCGCGGGATCTGCCACCCGGACAGCCAAGGCCGTGTCATTCATCCGCGCGTCCATGATCACGATTTGGCCATTTGAAACTCGCCCCAGCAGAACCCGTTGCTCCTGAATATCCTCAATGATCTGCCGCCAGGTCTTCTTGTGTTCTATTGCACGTTGCTCGTCATGCGTGGCTGATGAGGTTGGCGCGGCGCTACGAGCGCTGGCGGGCGTTTGGGTTTTGGCGCTCTGCGCTGGGCTGCCGCGCGTCATCGTTTGGCTACCGGATGTCGCCGGGACCGGCGCTGTGGTAGAGCCAGAATTGCCAACAACTGCCGACCTTACAGGTGGCGCTGACCTGATCACTCTAAGTGATGCAGGAGGATGGTTTTCTGGCTTTGCATTTCGGGGCCACGCCTTCGAAACCTGTTGAGGCTTTGGCGCGCGGGAGTTGGATTGCGCAACCGGCGGTGCGGTTTCAATCGGCACCTCATTCTGGGGCTTCACCGCGTCGCTCGTATTTACGCTGACCGGCTCATTCCGCGCTGGCTTAGTCGGAGCTTTTGCTTCGCTATCTGCGGTTGGCACGGCCGGCTGATTGTGTCCGCGTGGCTCCAAATCCTGAGCTTTGCTGGAATGCAATGACCTGCCGCCTTCGACCTGCGGGGTCGAAGGCGGCTTGGGCGTAAGATCCGCGGCCTCTTGAACGATGTTGTTTTGCCCCTCCGGCTTACTGGTCGCGGCGGCTGGATCAGGTTTGACACTATCTGCCGGGTCGGTTGAAATAGCCGGATCCTGTGAAGCGATTTTGGGGGTAGCATAATCCTTGGGAAAGCCTTCGAGAATCCGTGCAGCACGCCGCTTTGCGGCAATACCTTCCAAGCGCTTCTGCTCGTGCAGTGTTCTGGCCTCGATCCTCGTCGGAAGACCGCTCAGGTTGGCGACCGAAGGATCAATCAAAGCGACGCGGACTTTCTCTCCGCCAATATAAACATCGATCAGATCAAAGCCTACATTCCGCGAATTGGCCAGCAGCGTTAGCTGTGCACTTATCTTCTCGCGTCGGACACGTTCTTTCCGCGTGAATTGGCCGCTGCGTGGTGCTCGAGGCGCAGAGACAGGTGGGGCAGCAGATTGCGATCCTTGCCTAACAAGGACTGGTTCGGCCTCGCCAAGCTCAGCTTCCTGAGGCTGCGGGCGTGTTGATATCGTAGATTCTGACGGCTGCTGCGCGTGATCCGAGAGGGTCGGCGCAGCCTCTTGGCGTGCCGCCGCCAGCGGTTCGCGTCTGGGCTCGCGCTCCTGCGCAAGATCCTTGGCAGGGGGTTCGGGTGCAATGGCATCTGGATCAATTGTGCTCGAAGGAATGGGCCCGGTGCGGTCAGACCGTTCCAATGCAGGCGATTGCTTGGAAATATCGTCGTTGGTTGCCGAAACCGCGTCTGCAATGTCCCAATGATAGGCGGGCTCGCCGCGAAGCCCTGCTTTCAATTCAAGCGCGGCGATTTGGCGTTCGGTGATGTTCGCCTCTCGGTCCGCATCACGCCCGATCTGAAACAAATCACCGCCCAGGATGCGCATTGCTTGGCGATGTTCAAAAGCATGAGATAGCTGGCGTCTGAACGCTTCGAGGCGCGATTGATTGACGCATTGTTTGCCCGCCGCTTCGATCAGCAGATTCTGGGTCCTCTGCATCATCGCTTTGGGCCGCGATTCAAGCCGGTCGACCATCTCCCGCGCTTTGCGCGCAACTAGCCGCAGTTCATCCAAATCCCGACGGCGCGCATGCAGATCATCGATCAGCGCTTCCCGGATATCTTTGTCGGCGATCGCCCCTCTGATCTTTGCCCTCTCCTCGGCATCGACGTAGATACGATCAAGGATGATCTGGTCTTCCACTGCGAGCTCTTCACGGCGCACCGACCACTGGATGAACTCGTTGTCCGAACCAACGGGCGTAGGGAGCCCCGCCAATTCCTGTGCGTGTGACGCCGCGTGAAGTTTTCTACCAGGTGTTTGCCTGCGTCCGGCGTCGGAATTGGAGAGAGGGTCGACCCGGCGTTCGATACCGTCCCGCTCGAACTCAAGATTGGTCAGATCGCAGAGCTTCGCGCGCAAATCTGGGACGAAATTCTTTCGCGTTACACTGCGATCCTTCCGCTGGCGAAACGGAAAGGATGTCACGCGCTGCCGGTTCTTCTTGATCCTAACTGCGGCGACCTCAAAATCCCACTTCCCGCGCTGCGCCTGAACGTTCGGATCAATCAGCGCGCGCCGTTTGGCTTTGACCTTGGACGAGGGGATTTTCTCGTTTGCGTCCTTGATCATGACGTGGGTGGCAACAGTGCCATCAAAGCGAGCTACAGGCCGATCGTGATAAACGAGGTGGAAGTGCCAATTTCGATCGTCATTCTTGGCTGAGGGCGCATGAATTACCGCAACATAAGGAAGCCGTCTCTTCTCGAATTCCTCGCACATCCCGCGAACAATCCGAACGCGACCTTGATGGGAGATATCGTGCGGGAGTTCCCCAACGAGGCGCAACTGGCACGTGCCACTTTTGCCGGGATCAAAGCAAACCCCTGCCGGATCGGTCATTCGGTTCTGCCGTTGGTCCTTGCCGCGTTTGTCGCGCCAGCCAATCGAACCAAGAAGCGCAGCCAGTTCAAACGCCCGTGCACCCTTGGCCACCAGCAATCCATTTTCACATTGGCCCGACCACGCAGAGAGCTTTCCGTCAGGTGTCAGTTCGCGTCGAACCTTGCGCATCAGGTCCGACCGATGATTGAGATCGAGAGTGATTTCGGAGAGCCGGTCCACTCGTTCGATCTCAGCGAGCTTTGAGAAGACCGCGACGCGCTCGGACTGAGGGCCGGGTATGTTGGTGAAAATTGCGGGCCGAGGCTGAAGCTGAGGCTTGGCTGCTACTTTAGTTTGCCCTTCAGCTTGAGGCTCAGCGTCAGGTTCTTCTACCGTCGCCAAGGCGTCAGGGCGCTCCTGGTATTCGATGAAAAGTTCGACGGGGGCTGGAGCGAGGTTTTTCAATGTCTCGAGGAGTTCAACCAGCGCTTCCAGTCGCTCGATATATTTCACATGCTGGTCGGGCGAAGCCTTGTGCCCATTCGCAGTCGGCAAGCCCAGCTCCAGATGAGCTTTATCGATCGCTTCGAAGTCCAGATAAATAGCGCTGGAGCCGCGCGCATTGACTGGCCGGCCAGGCCGCGTGACCGGAACATTGTAGCGGATGTTGTCCACGTGTTCGGCATCATCGATCCAGATGGATTTGACGGTTCTCCGACGTGGCTTGTCCAGGCCCGGGGCCTTGCCCGTGATGTGGCTATCATCACCGACCCGCTTCTCATGAGGTGCAACGGGTCCGACCCGGCCCGAAAGGCTTGCAAGCAATGAAGCTTGGCTGAGCGGAAGTCGGCCACGATGCTGCATGGCCTGTTCGACTGCAACGGGCGGCAGGTGACGCGCATCTTCGACAAATTTCTCCAGAGCAGAAATTCGCTGCTTGAGCTTTTTGATTCGGGGAGCTTCCTCGTAGCGCATGCAGTATTGTCCCACAGGATGAGTGGCGACAAAAGAAGAAACGTCATTGATTACAACAGTTTCGAGTCCTCAACTGTATACTGATTTTCTGCAAACTCTTCCCCAAGGCGCGTCGAGCGCCGCACCGGATGCCTGCATGGCATCCGGCATACGCAGCCGGTTCGCGGCGGTTCAATGCATAAAGGGGGGCTGCCAGCAGCTGCACCCGTTTATGCGATGTTGCGCAAAAAATGTTTTCCTTCACTCACCTTAATGGAAGACCTCACTGTCGGGGAGGTTCTGGTGCGGCCAACAGACTAAGGATCTATGTCCTTATGGCGATCGTTTGGCTTAAGCCGCACATACCGCTCAATTGCTCAGATTATGTCCTTAAGGCGGGCATTTGCCATTCGAGCCGGATTCCTGGCGCCGCTTCCGCAACCCCTATGAAAAATCTTGCTAAAAGGCCGTTATGTCCTTGTAGAGTGCGTTTGACACTCCGGGTCCTCGGCTTCGGCAACAGGTGCAATTATGAGCGGCGACGATATTCCCACAGGGTCCGATCTCCCCGACGAGGGAAGCGGAAATGCTCCGGCTTCGCTCGGCAACCGATCGGATCCGGCCCCAAATTGGACCGGCATAGGTGCATCCGATCATGATCCCGCAGATCAGCAAAATAAGGGTTCAAGCGGCGAAATTCCGATCCAGCGTCGTAACGAACAACGGCGTCGACGCTCCCTGATGGAGCGCGTTGCGCTCTCACTGGGCCTCACCGAGGACAATGCAATAGCTATGATGTCACGGCTTGATGAACTGCTTCCAGACGGTGATCGGATGTCGACCGCCGATGATGTTGTCGCCCGATTTGAGCATGCTTTCCTCGACATGAAGCAGCGCAAGCCGAGGCTGCTTTACAGCCGCGAAATGAAAAATCCGGTTGATATAACCAAGACCGAAACCCGCTTTCGCGACAATCCGCATCTTGCTGGACTGCTCGACAGCGAAGAAGAATTGCAGCGGGCCTTGATGATCAACGAGCATCTTCTTGGCGGGCTTTCTCGCTGGGTTACAGAGCACGAAGCGGTGCGCGCCATGCTCCAAGGGGAGATCGTCCGGCGGGCTTCGACGAACGAACAGTGGCGGCATATGCTCCCCAAATACATGCTGCCGGTGTTCTCAATGATCCACGCTACGGGCGTGGATGGCAAGGCGATCCGCGTCAATTCAGCTCTCTTCAATTCGCTCCGGGATGCCCTTGTAGTCTGGTCTGCGGGGCGTGTTACGAAAGAGGAACTGGCCAAGGCGGCCCTGCAAACAGAGGACGATTTCCTGGCTGCACTCACCGGAGATTATGTTCAACGCAGCCCGCCCGACAACTTCGCCAAAGCCCGCGCTCGCCTCTCCGAATTACTTGAAGATGCGCGCACTAAAACAGAAGAATCAGGTAGGTTTTCGGCACACGAGCCGGGTGATGACGGTCGGACTAAGGCCCGCCAAGATGCCAGAGTATTGACCAAGATCGATGCTCTCGGTGGCGGTATCAGCGAGCAAGGACACGTCGTTTTCGCATCGGTTGACGCCTTCCTCGAAGGAGCCGCAAAGGGCATGTTGCAGGCGTTCCTAGGCGAGCCGGTCGGCGCAATTTCCCGGGTCGCAAGCGAGGATATTAGCGATGGCGTCGGTGCGAAAGACCAGTATCCCGAGCCGCTCGAACATGCGCCTGAGATGGGTGTTGCAAGGGCGCAAAATCTCGGCTCGATTGAAGCCTTAAGCACCGTGCAGGACGAACTTTCGGACCTTACGGAGGTGTCCGCAGACGATCCAGAGGCAGACTTCGAGCAGGTTACCAACGCTGACGAGCGTGCCGAACCCGATGCTCTTGGCATTCCCAATTCCGGTGCAGAGCCGGTTGCAGGTGAACCGCAGGACGACCCATTTCAGGGGCTGGATGAAGTAGATAAGCCCGCAGCGTCCCTGTCCGATCCTGAATCTGAAGCCCCGCAACTGACAATTCTCCGGCCCCCTTCGCAAGATCCGGCACTGGTGTTTTCGCCAGATTGGATTTCCTCCTGGCCGACTTCACCGGATGGAGTGTTGCGGATTTTGCCGCAGCTTCCAAGGTCGAAAGGAGCCTCGCGCTCGACCTCGCCGGAACCCTTTGCGGCCTGGACGCCGACAGACGCGAAGCCTCCCTTTTGTTTCGTTGGCCTGAGACGGCACTTCAATCCGAAGAAATTTCCTGATTCCGATTGGGTAATCGACGCTACCGAACTCTCCCGAATGGAAATCGGCAAGGGCAAATGGAAAGTTTCGATCGTGCCTGGCCCATCACCGGTTTTGGGCTGCTCACACGAGCACATGCTGCCGCCATCTGGCCGCCTGTCCTTCTATGGAAGAGGTCTTAAATGGGGTATCGCCGAGCAAGAAAAATTAGACCTGTTCGGAGACGCGAAACAGCCTGAGAGCGTCACGACAGACGGCGATCCTCGTGCACTCGTCGATGCAATTTCGCAAACGATATGCTTCAATTTGCAGCGTATCCCGCATCTACGATCTTCGCAGATATTGCCGTATCTTGCGACGATAGACCCTCATGGTGAGATAGCCGTCCATCACCTCACACGCTGGTGGATTTTCGTGCTGCTGGCACGGCATCGGCAGGACGCATTCGACCAGCTATTCCCGGGCGACTATTTTCTCGGCGCGGAAGGTCCGGACTTCTATGTCGACGAACGCGGCGAGGCTCATTTCGGCACCGACGAGGTTAATTCCCACTGCATCATCCACTTAGACGATGGTCCCGATGCGGCACGCTCAGCGGCACCGAGTCGGCCCGGATCGCTTTACTCGGGGCCGCCGATCCGCTGATGGAAACAGTGATGTGGCGTTGGCATCAGATGAGGATGACGCACCTAAGATGGGCGCACTCTGTGATCACCGACGATCCTGATGAGTGCGTTTCGCCAGATGCGACAGTCGGTCTTTATGGCTGCAAAGAGGCTTTTATTGAACCCGGGATCGACTTTGTTTGGCGCTAACCAGTGAAGCAGAAATGCGTCCGGTGCCATGCAAATGAGCGAGTGGAAAGGTGGGCGGCTGATCGCCCATACATCGATCTCGGGCAGGCGGCCTCCTCGCAGGCGCAAATGCGCTATCGCCTTAATCAGCGTTTTGCCATAAGCGAATGCAGCGTCAGCGCTTGGCCAACATCCTTTTCGTCCAACAAGATATAGTGCCAATCTTTACCGTCGCCCTCGGCAGAAAAGCTATTAGCTTCGGAAACCCATTTGCGTGCTGCGCGGGCTTTCTCTTGAACTTCCACATCGGACATTCTGTCGCTAGCTTTGACCTCGATGATCATCTTGCAATTATCGCACTCGACCACGAAATCGGGATCGTATCGACGGTTGCGGTCATACTCGATCGAGAATTGTCCAGCTGCGGGCCGTAGCCATTTGAGGACTTCAGGAAATCGGTCGCCGTCCATAGCATAAGCAAGGCGCCGTTCCGGGTCGCTGTCAAAGCGATTTACCGGATATGGGGCCTTCTTGCCGCCGGTGAAAAGGAAGCTTTTTGTTGCTGACAGGGGCTCCGCGGGTTCGCTCAGGGGCTTGATGCGTTTGGGATCGAACTGTGCTTGCTGCGGCTTCAGCATTCGGAACGACCGCACACGCTTAGCTCGATACTCAACCGGTGTTTCCTTGAAGTGCGAACGCATCTGCTGGAAGATAAACTCGGCCAGTTTGCGTCCATGCTCAAGTGCGACCGCCTCAACCTCATCCTCGTTGGCAAGGTAACTCCGAAGCCGTTCGACCATCTGGCCGCCTAGCTTGTAGAGTAGGTCCGAGTGCTTGTCGTAGTCCACCTCCGGGTATGCGATCAGATGGCGGATGACATAGTTTTCCGGCCGCTCCTCCTTCGGGCCATCAATTGACCGGGCTAGCTCACGCTGAGCGTCAGTCCTAAGGTTTCGGATCAGCAAGGTGTCGCCACTGGCGCGCTGACGAATTTGGTCGAGATTGATAAGATCGAAGTCCTCGAACCAGAAATTCACTTCGCGGCTCGGAAGCACAACGATCTCCGGGATCTCGATCGTATTCTCAGCGATAGCAACCGTGATTTCCGAAACGAGTTTTTCGATATCCTCCTCCGGCAGGACGCCATCAAGCTGACCTTGAGCGGCAGCAGTGGCCTTCCTGTAATCGTCAACGATCCGCTTCTGGACGTCCGGTTTGCTTAAGTCGCCCAACCTGCTCAACTGCCGTTCGTATTTGTCGCGGATCAGCGTCATCACGGTTGCTTGCGCCGCTGCGACTTCGGGCTTGGGCGGCTCGTATTCCTGTTGGTCAGAGAAGAAACTGTTCAGCTCGTTCGGGCCATCATAAGGCTTTCGCACGTAGGGTGGCGGAATCTCGATGACCTGCCGCTTACCCGGTTCGATGTCACCACCCTCACCTATCGTCAGCGACTTCATAGCAATGATCGAGCTGTCCTGCTTGGCCTCCTCGATCACCCGGTCGAAGCTGTCATGCGCGATGACCGTGAGCGTATCGACCATCTCGTTGCCAGTGCGCCGACCGTAGGGAAGACGCAGGCCGCGCCCCAAAGTCTGCTCGGTCAGGATGTCCGAATGCGAGGCGCGGAGCGGCACGATGGTGAAGAGGTTGGTGACGTCCCAGCCCTCTTTCAGCTTGTTCACGTGGATGACGATGTCGGTTTCGTCCTCGTGCTCCAGCTTCACGAGGCGCTCCATCGCTTCGTTCGATTCCTCGGCACCCTGGTTCGAATGAACTTCGGCCACACGGCCGCGATAGGCCCCGCCGAAGAAGGCATCGCTTTCGATGTAGGCCTTCAGTTCGCTCGCGTGCGCCGTATCTTTTGCGACCACCAGCATGAAGGGATGGACGAGCGGCTGACCGGTCTCTCGCGCGTAGAGTTCCAGATCGACGCGGACCTGTTCGTGATAGGTCACCCCGTCTTCCAGCATGATCCGTTCCAGCTGGTCGCGGTCGTATTGGTCCTTTCGGAACCCCTCGCGCGTCGCTACCGCCGGCTCCTTGACGAAGCCGTCCTCCATCGCCTGGCCCAGCGTGTAGTGGAAGATGACGTTCTTGAAGTCCTGGGGGTTGGAGCCAACCGTCTTCGGCGTGGCGGTGAGTTCGAGGCCGAGCTTGGGCTTCAGTTCATAGAGCGCCTTCGCCGCCGCTTTCGCCCGGTAGCGATGCGCCTCGTCCATCAGCATGACGAGATCATCGTGCCCGGTCAGAATGTCGAAATAGCTCTCGCCAAGGGTCTCGCGGAACGACCGGATCCGGCCCTTCTCCTTGTTGATCTTGTCGACGTTGAAGATGTTGATCACCGCCTCGCCCAGCTTCAGGCCCGTGGCGTTTTCCCAGTTCTCGCCAGTGACGATGGTGGGCGGGTTCTGCGCGAATTCGGCGATGCCCTTGAACACGTATTTCGGACTGGAGGGGCGGCTGAAATCCTCCAGCAGCTTGGCATAGATCGTCGTGTTGGGCGCCAGCACGAAGAAGTTGCGGCTGCGCCCTGTGAGGTAAAGGTAGGCGACGAAGGCCCCCATCAGCCGGGTCTTGCCGACGCCTGTCGCCAGCGCGAAGCACAGCGAGGGGAATTCCCGCTCGAAGCTTTCGACGCTGGGGTAGAGCTTGCGGATCTCGGCCAGCAATTCGTCCGCATCGTCCTCGCCACGCCAATCGATCAGGTCGGCAACGTCGGCGAGGCGTTTGAGGCTTTCCTCTTGCGGCGCGCGGAGCGAGAGGCGCTGGGTGACTTCGCGGCGGATGCGTTTGCGCTGCTGGTCTGTGAGCCCGCTCATGCGTTCTCTCCATCTTCGATCGTCTCATCATCTTCGGCAGGAGCCGGGTCGCTGACATTGAGCGAATAGTCGTCGCGGCCCCATTCGCAGCGGCTCAGGATCGCACTCGGAATCTTGGTGCAGGACAAGTTCTCGAAGTCGTCGAAGCTTCCATCGAAGGCGGGCGCACAGATCATCAGCGAGCGGCCTTCGCCCACCTCGTCCGACAGCAATTTGAGCGCATCGCGCGAAAGGCTTTGCGTGGTGACGTAGAGGAAATCGGTCTCGCTCGACTGGCCGTGGCGCCACCATTCGCCCTCGTCCTCGCTGGGCGCGTAGGTGAAGCCGAGATGCTTGCACATGGCGGCAGCGAGCATGTCGGGATTGTAATCCTTGGCGACGACCCAGTTTCCCCACTTGTCCTTCTCCAGCAGTGAGGGGGCGAGTGCGTAATAGCGAAAGCCGCCGCCACCCTTCCAGTCGAACGCCTTGGAAATGCCGATCTGATCCTCGCCGTCGATCACCTTCTTCAGGCGCGGGACGATATGCGTATCGGCATGATCACCGATTTCCACCATGATCCAGCGGCGACCCATCTTCTGTGCAACCGCGCCGGTGGTGCCCGAGCCTGCAAAGGAATCAATGACCAGATCGTCAGGGTTTGTCGCGATTTCGATAATGCGCTTAAGCAACTTCTCAGGTTTAGGCGTGGTAAATACGTTTTTCTTGTTGAAGCTCATCGCTTCTCGTTTGGCGTCCTGATTGTCACCCGCTATGTCCCTCAACCAAAGGGTGTCGGGCACCATTCCTTTGCCGACTTTCTTGAGAAACGACTTTAGACGGGGCTTGTCTTTTTCGTTATTCAATCCCCACCAGACCAGACCATCACGGACGTGCTGCTCGTGCCTCTTGGGGTCGTAACCCCACACCCTCGTTTCACTAGGAAAAACCAACTTTCCGGTTTTTGGATGTTCAATTCCGTAGTAAAGATTTGGCCGTTCGGCTCGCGTTTTCGAGCATGTATATACGACGGATTGCCAAAGGCCGCGAGGATCGTTGTCTAGGTTCTTGTAACCTTTCAATTGATCTTCCGTCCTTTCGACTTCATTCGGCCGCCACGTCTCCTTATCCTTCGCATAAACGAGGATATGATCATGGCTGGTGCTGAACCATTTCGCATCATTCTGCTTAGAATATTTTTTTTGCCAGACTATATTCGCGACGAAGTTCTTTCGCCCAAAAATTTCGTCGCAAACGATTTTCAGATAATGCGCTTCGTTATCGTCAATTGTGATCCAGAGGGTGCCTTCGGCAGACAATAGTTTCTTAAATATCTCAAGACGATCTCGCAGAAGTTTTAACCATAGCGAGTGCTCTAACCCATCATCGTAATGCTCAAATGCTGACCCAGTATTATAGGGCGGATCAATAAAAACGCATTTCACCTTCCCCGCATACTCCGCCTCCAGCGCCTTCAATGCGAGCAGGTTGTCGCCCTTGATCAGGATATTGTCGAAGGTGCCCGGCCCCTGTGCCCCGCCCGGTCCTTCCGCGCGGTAAGACCTGTCCGGATCCTCGATCAGGATGCGCGGCTCCAGCTTCGGCCGCTCCTCCTTGCCGGGCCAGGTCAGTTCGAGCTTGGTCTTCTTGGTCATGCGTCCCTCTCGCGCCGCAATCATCGGCGCCAACAATTCAATCTTGTCCGTAATACCGCTTTCGCGCCGCCGACAGAGCCGACAGTGCATTTTGCACGGTCGCGGGTGCCGATGTGGGCCCCCGGGACATTGGAGCCCCAATTGAGGCAACGGCACTGCCATCGTTGGACAGCTTCGCCTGAGCTTCATCCTGCTCGACCGATCGGGAAGTAAGAGACGTCGGCCGATGGTCAGCAGGTTGATCGGCGCCAAGCTCTCCAAGTAAAATCTCGATCGCGCGACGCCTCGCAGCGGAGACGATGCCTGCCCGGTCACCCCTATGGATCCCCTTGCATCTGTCTTCGAGGATCGAAAGATCCCCTTTTAGCGTGTCAATACAATGCCGATCCAAGATTGAATCGCCGCATCCCTTTTCTTTAGACGACTTTGCCTTACGGATCCGCTGGACTCTTTTCCGAAGCCGATTGGTCTCGATCTCAATGGCCCGATCTAATCCACCGATTTCTGATCGATTAGAAGACTTACCTTCAGTTGGTTTGATTTTTGGCTTCTTTAGAAAATTGCTAGCTTTATTTTTCACCTTACGCTGCTGTTCAATTTTTTTCGGTCGTCGAACTCGTTCAATACCGATGTTTTTTTGATCACGATTTTCATCGCTTGATTTGAACGCAGGTCGCGCCAGATTGACGTCAACCTCTTCATGCTTGGGTGACCCGTTTGGCTCGTGATAGAAGGGACGCCAAGTTGGCGGGGCAGAATCGGCTAGCTTCTGTAGGGAAGCGGCAAACTCTTTCTCATCGTATGGCGATTGCTTTACGATACCGGCAGATGCACGGCACCTAAGCCTTCTATGCTCCCAAGAACTTGGATCGGCGCCGATTGCCGAACGACTTCCCCAAGGGAACGGCCTGTCAGTTCCAACCAAGAGCCTTGTTCGACGTGCGGGTCGTGGATTCCAACGTATTAGATACGTGGAAGCTGTTTCTATCAGCAAATCATCTTTCGCCCACAGGGTATCCTCAAGTGCCGAGGCCCGTTCGCGGATGATCGCGCGAGTTGCAGCCATCTCGGCCAACAGCTCATCATTTTCGTCGTCGAGCTCCCGTATGACCTCGGCCATCGCCTGACGCATGGCCGGTGTCGCATCGGGATGCCTCCGGCGCTGGCGTAGTTCGGCAATCCGCGCCTCATTACGAGCGATCGTAAATTGAACACGTCCTTCAAGTTCGGCGATCCGTTTTTCGCTGTTCTCGAAAGCCTCGGCGAGTGCGCTGTTCTTCTCCCGGTGCCATCGCGAGATCAATGCCCCTTCCTCCTCGCAAATGAGGTCTTCGAGGATGTCGGGCGGCAATTCGTCGCAGCAGGTCGGGTTGAGCCATTCGCAATGAAGCAAGTTCGCGGCCTTGAAGCTCGGTATCGGGTTTTCCCGCTCGTCGCAGGCAACGACCAATCGTTCGGTCAAGATATCGTGTTGGCTCTGAATGGTCGCTTCAGCCACCATGAGCCAGCCAGATTTCTGCCGCAGCCGGGCCACCCAATGAGGGGGGCCGTCGAAGGCATCGAAGTCCAGCTCCATGCATATCGGCACTGTGCCAAATTCGGCGAGCATGCGTCAGGCTGCCTTCATCCTGTTGGCCTGCAATGCCCCGGGTTGCACCTGCCAGCGAAGCGTCATGATCTGCTCAACTTGAGGTTCGCGCATCAGCATGGCCTCGATCTCGTCAATCCGCGCATCAATCTCGTCGCGCACCTTGCGCTTTTGGTCATGCTGGCCGAGCACAAGGTCATCACGCTGCTTTTGCAGGTTCCGCTTTTGACGCTTGAGCTTGATCGTCTCTTCCATGGTCAGGTTCGGATTGCGTGCAGCGCGATCGATCTCACGGATTTCCTCATCCATCGCGCTGATCTTCGCTTGAATTTCGATCTCCATGTCGCTGGCATAGCGGCTGAGACGCTCTTCCTCTTCCAGCATCATTTTATAGCTTTCCTCGCGCACACGCTTCGAGAAGCTTTCGAACGCCTCACCCTGGACAAAATCGAGCTGATCTGTTGGCACAGCTTCCGACGCGGCGCCTTGTGACAATGCCGGAGCCATCATGAGCTTGTCTCCAACCGCCGACGGCAAAAGTTCGCCGCTGTCTGTAAGAGCTACAACGATGACCTCTTCGACTGCGGCATCTTCCACCGGCATTACAGCCTTGAGCACACGCAACCAACCAGATTGGCCTGCCAGATCGGCCACGCCCCCAAGCTGACCAGTGTAAGCATAGGCGGCTGGATCGAAGATGAGGTTGGACGGTCCCCCGCGTCCATTCGAAGCCAGCGCTTCTTCAATCAGCTTCGCGCCCAACCCCTCGTTGGCGCGGAAGAATTGCCAATCGTGTTCGTCGGCCTCCTTCCAGTCCGTCGTCCAACGCTTGCCGCGAAAATCGAAACAGCGGCTGTCTGGAGAAGAAAACTGCGCCTCGGGCAACATACCGTGGGCGACCATCAAAAGCCGTCGTTCGAACTCCGGGACTATCTCCGCAAGAACCTGATTGCGCCGATGAAGCCTCGACACCACGTCGGCGTCGAGATGCTCGAGCGCCTTGGCTCTGGTCATCTCCATGTCAGCGTCGATACTGTCCTGTATCTTGGCGGTGAGTTCGTCGAACTCCCGATCCGCTTCTTCGGCGCTGCGACACTCTTGAACGATACGCAGCACTTCTCGTTCGAAATCGATCCCGTCGGTCAGGATGCCCAGAACCTCATCCGAAGCGCCAAAGACGCCGTCAAACAGGTGAAGTTTTTGCTCGAGAAGCTCGTGAATGCGCGCTTCAGTCCCGTTCTTCATGTTGAGCATGTTGACCACGGTGACGTCGACTAGCTGGCCATACCGATGGCACCGACCAATGCGCTGCTCGACCCGTTGAGGGTTCCACGGCAAATCGTAATTGATCAGCAGCGAACAGAACTGCAGGTTGATGCCTTCCGCACCGCTCTCTGTAGCGATCAGGATCGACTTCTCGTCACCCTTGAAAGATTCAACTATGGCCGCTTTCATGTCGGCCGTCTTCGAACCGGAGATGCGGTCAGTATCGGCGTGCTTCTCTTTCCATTGCCGATAAATCTCTCGGCTTTCGGGATCGCTGTTGGATCCGTTCATCAACACCACCTGCCCGTCATAACCGTTTTCAGTTAGGAGGTCGGCGAGGTAGCGCTGCGTGCGCGTGCTTTCAGTGAAGATCACAGCCTTGCGCCTGCCGCCCTTGCCCTCGATTTCGTCGAGGACAAGAGGGAGGTTCTCGATCAGCATTTGGCCCTTGGCATTCTCGGTAATCGAGTGCGCCAAGTCACGCATCGCCTCGACAAGGGCCAGCTCATTTGCGAGCTGCTCGGGGTCAATGAACTCGGGTTCAATCTCTTCCTCACTCTCGTCTTCGATCTCATCGAAGTCTTCGAGGTCGAGGTCGTCGATCTCATCAATCTCCCGCAGCATTTCGATGTTTGCCGTCTTCTTTTGCCGAAGCCGCTCCACCAAGCTGTCCAGATAGCGCGCCACCGCAAACGTAGATGATCCCAAGATCTTCCGCGCTTGCAGCAACACCAGCGGATTGTTTCGACCTCCATATGCGATGGTGGTGGGATCGCGCAGATACTCGGAAAGCGCATCATAGAGCTGCTGCTCCGGTTCGCTTGCCTCGAACCTGAATGTGACTGCATGCCTCTTACGGAAATTGATATGGCCAGCTTCCTGAACTTGCCGCCGCAGTGTGCGATTGCAGATTGGCTCGAGCCGTTCTCTCAGGAGTTGCTGGGAAGCCGGATTAGACGCAGCCCCGGTGTATTGAGCCTTGAAGGCATGCTCACCACCAAAGTGGGTCTCATCGATGACCGACACAAGCCCATAGAGTTCAGTGAGGTTGTTCTGGAGCGGGGTCGCAGTCAGCAGAATTTTGAAACGATCACCCAAAGCCTCCTTCAAAGCTTTCGCATTCTTGGCCGCACCCTTTTTGTGCACATTGCGCAGGCGATGAGCTTCATCGAAAACCACTACATCCCATTTCGCGGCGCGAACTTCGTCAGCCCTCCGGGCAGCGAACTCATAGGAGCAAATTATAATGGAGCCCGGCGTTTCGAATGGCCGCTTGCGGCCGGCTTTAGTCATATCCTTGTAGGTCTTGGCCTCGAGGATCTGACTAGGCAGCGAGAACTTTTCGTGAAGTTCTTGGCTCCATTGTTTCCGCAGCGATGCAGGCACCACGAGAAGAATTCGCCTCTTATGCTCTGCCCATCGCTGCGAAATTACGAGACCTGCCTCGATGGTTTTTCCTAGGCCAACCTCATCGGCAAGCAGAACCCCCTTTGAGAGCGGAGAGCGCAACGCGAACAGGGCTGCATTGACTTGGTGCGGGTTCATTTCGACTCGCGCTGAGGTCAGCGAGCGAGTGAAGGCTTCCTCCGCGCTGGCCGAAGAGACGAGCCGGTGGGCATGATAAGTAGCCTGCTCGGGCAAATAGGTCATTCAGTCACATCCTTGGTTCTTAAACCACACATCGCAGGCTCCTGCGACAAATCTGGTCATAGCGTATCCAGCGCCGCTTGCGCTGCTTCTAATCTTTCCCGCATCACTTGTCGGAGCTCGTCAGGCGCGATGATGGCCACATCGCCGCCCCAACTGAACAGATGCTCCGCCAGTTCGCGCAATCCACCAGAATGAAAGCGGACGAGGAGAGAGCCGTCGTCCTTGCCTTCAAAAACCTGCTCAGGATGGAAGCGCCAGGCACGGGCGCGTGGAGCCGCCGCAGGAGAAACAGAAAGCACGATGTCTTGTCCATTCTCCCGCCAGATTCCGAAACTGCGTGCTAGCCAAGCATCAAGGTTCCAGCCCTCACTTGCACATCCCGATTGGTTGCTTATTCGCACCGCACTCATTCGATCTAGGCGATAGGGAACAGGCTCCTGTTCGCTACCCGGCATCTGGCCGATTAGATAAGTAACGGCACCGTGGATCAGCCCAACAGGTATAACCCGGCGCCAACGGGGTTCAGAGGCACCATCACGCAAGTAATCGAACTCGACGCATGAGCCCGCCATGATTGCACCCTGCACCTGCGCGAGCACGTCGTGCGAGACTGTAAGTGCGGGGCCGGCAGGAACAAAATGCCGCTGCAGACGAGCGAGCGGCTCAAGATCAGGATCGAGACGGCGTTTCTCACGGTCGTCCAAGGAGCCTTTCACCTTCTCTTCAAGGCTTTCGAGCAGCGGCGCTTGCGCACTGCCGGTTCGTCGCGCTGCAGTGGCTGCCTGATGCAACGCAGCGATCTCATTAGCCGTTGGCCGTGTGAAAACACGCCGTAGACTACCTGTAATCCGGAACCGCTTGCGGCGATCATCTATCAATTCTTCGAGATCGAAATGAAACCGAACAACGTCACGCAGGCGCTCGGCCGTGCGGCGATCGGCGCCAATGACTTCGGCCATCTCGTCAAGCGTCAGCCCATCGGACGTATCGTGAAGCGCGTTCACCAGCGTCAGAAGCCTGTCCAGCTTTGCCATTCTCCCCACACTCGTCCCCCTCGATCCAAATGCACATGCTGCGACCGGAACTGACGCATTATGAATGGAAGAGAGAAGTAAGAAAAGCGTTAAGTGACAGAAACTTCCGCCACCCATCCATATCTCTCGCATAGTTTTGAGAGGCGACGGATGACTTCGCCTTCAGTCTGGGAGGTATCGATCGTGGCAATGGCCAAGCGCTCGCTTCCACCGGCCATCCCGAAAGGCGCACGTTCGCCGCATGGCTCTCCGGGAAGGCTTGGATAGAGTAGCATCAATTCGCGCGTCGGATAAAGCCGCGCATAGGCCATCAGCTGATAGACATCGGCCTGGCTCACCCCGTGCTTGCGATCGAGCGGGTCGGGGCTGAGCTTCTTCCATTTGGTGTCGATGATCGCCACGATCTCGCCACGCTGGCGCAGCATGATGTCGGGCTTTGTGCGGAAGACATTGCCGCTTTCGAGATGCTCGCCGGTGAATGCGCCGAGGCAGGCACGGTGGCCGCCTTGGTCGAGCACTTCGATATCGCTGCCCGACAGCGCACGGCGCAGCAGCACAGCAATATACTTCTCGAACAGATCGTTCATCGGGAACAGCAGCGTCAGCCCCACCGGCGATTTTGTCTTGTGGTGTGTCGCCTGCCAGTCACGTTGGAGCAGCAGCCGGGCAAGCCGGAACAGCGCCGCCCAGCGACGATTGGTGCGATCAATCCGCACGGCTTGCCAAGGCAGGCGAGTGATCGGCATGAGCGGAATGTCGGCCAAGGCATGGCGCAGTTCGTCCAGCTTACGCCGGGTGGCGAGCGAGCGGGTATGGCGGGCGAGGAACACGGTCGCCGCCGCCATGATCCGCATAAGCGGCGTGTCCGCCTCAAGCTGGTCGAACCGGCAAGCGAGCCGATCAGGCCGAACCGCGTTGCGGGTAAACTGGCGGGTCACATCAAGCCGCCCGCGTAAGGCCGGCAAGTCTTCCTCGCATTGGCGATAGGCCCGCGGCAGGCCTCGCCGGACTTCGGCGAGCAGCCGGGTGGCGAAGGCGTCGATCAGGATTTCCAGAAGGGTGTTCTTCTGCCGTGCAATCGCTGCCTCAGCGCCAATGTCAAGATCAAGACCGAGCGCCACATCAAGCATTCGCACGAGGCGGCTGCGCACGGAATCGTTGCTCTCCCCGGCGCCGACATCGGAATCAACTTTCGGCAGGATTTCGAGACTGCATCCCTTGGCCGAGACCATCCCCACCATCTGGCGGGCGATGATCCGGTCACGTCCGAGGACCAAGATATTTGTTGCATCGTCATGCGCCAGCGGATGCTCGCAGGCCGTGGCATGGAGCGCATGGGCCTGCTCACGGGTCATGCCGTGATCGCCAAACCGAACATGGCCCCATTCGTGGATCGTGAGGTGGGTCACGGGGCGAAAGCCTCGCTCACCACGCGGGCATGCGCGGTCGCCTGTCCGGTGAAGCATGCCAACCACCCGCGCCAAGAGCAGGCGGCGAATCGCACCGCGTTGCCCGCGACAATGGCATGAAAATCCTCGATCTCGCGGCGATGGGCAAGAAAAGCCTCTTTCGCGTTGCGGCAGGCATCCAGCGGCTCGGCGTAGAGGTAGACCAGCACTGGCGACAGGCTTGAGCGGGTGCTTTCGGTCGCAAGGCCTAGCGCATGCTTCACTAACTGCGCCGCATCGAGATGCCTGTAGCGCTGGGGTTCGGACCGCAGCAGGTCACGCATTGCGCGCCAACCTTCCATGTTCTCGCCCCACACATCGCGATCATACGCGTCCGACATTTCAGCAGCCTTGCCACCGCGGAATGGCTCGTAACGCTTCGATTCCACGCCGATTACATGAGTGTCCGTCCAGACCACCGCATCGAGCCAGGGGTGACGGCCACCACTCCACGGGAAGCGCAGTTCACGCTCGATGGCGACGGAACGCACCGGGCCAGCGATATCAGCCACGCACGGGAACAGGGGGCAATCGGTGGGCCTGTCAAGGAACCAGCCGAAGCCATTCGCCGCCAGTGCAGCGCTGCTTTGCGGACTGGCAAACTTGCCGCTGGCAATCTCATTGCCGGCGGCTCGCTCATAGACCTCGCGCACCTTTTCCTCGGGCACGCCTGGCAGGAATATCGGCTTAAGCGCGGTCAAGCCTCGCCTCCGGATAGGCAGACGGCGCAGCCCGCGCGGACACAAGCCGGGTGTAAGCCCCTTCGTCAAAATTCGGACGCACGCGCCAACTCTTGAGCGGTTCTCCGCCCTCGCCCATTGGATCCTCGATGGTCTCGCAGGTGAGGAAGTTGCCGCCCTTATCCTTCTCGCCGAGCACGGCAGCGAGCCGGTTCCAGTCGTCGAAGAAGTATTCCTGCAGAAGCGGGATGACCTTGTCGCGCATCACCGCATCGACATCGGCCTTTGTCGTGCAACCGATGAAGAAGGCATGCCCAATCCGGTGATCGCGATCGACAAGGTATTCAATCCGGCGGTTCATGGTGTCGAGCACCTTAGCGAGCGGAAGCTCGGTCGTATTCTCAGCAAAAACGAACGCAGAGACCGAGGTATCAGGCACCATCTCTTCGAACCGGAACCGCCGGCGAAGCGCCGTATCGAGCAGTGCGATCGAGCGGTCAGCCGTGTTCATGGTGCCGATGATGTGGAGATTGGCTGGCACACCGAACGGCTCCATCGAATAAGGAAGCTTGACGGTAAGCTCCTCACTCATCCCTAAACGCTTGTCTGGTTCGATAAGCGTTATGAGCTCGCCGAACACCTTGGAAACGTTTGCGCGATTGATCTCGTCTATTACGAGCACGAATTGTTTCAAGTCACTGGCTTTGCTCTCGTCGCCAGGCAGCAGAGTGGCAAGGCCCTCACGGTCGAGGTTGGTCTCCTGTATCTTGTAGCAGGACTTCTGACTGAATTTTGCGCTGGAGATAAGTGATGCATCGATAGGCGTATCGAAGCGGCGCAGCCATTTCACACTACGACGATGGTTATAATCGCGCGTTTCGGTCGGCGCGAATTCGTAGTCTCCTGTGACTTCAGCAATCGCCCTGATCTTTGTGTTGCCGTAGGAGACAACAACGATGTCGCCAGGCTTCATGTCGACAACGAAACGATTGACCTGCGCAATATTTGAGTCCGACCCATGAGTGCCGGGATGATCGTCATTCCATCGGTCATGGATCGCTCGAAAGCTATCGTATTCTGACCAATCGATCTCGCCTCCCCAACCCAGAACTACATAGCCCCCGGTCCATGCATCCTCAAAAATCTCATCTTCGAGGCCTGCCCTTCCTAGAGACATTTTGAAGACGTTTCGTCCCTCAAGGTCATGAGCTTCGCTTGCGCCGCCGGACTTTCGGGCTTCATCGGCTCTTGTGCAAAGCTGCCTGAAGATACCTGCGACAGGCTCAAGTCGGAAGCCCGTTTCATCTCCATCGGATTCGCTTTCGCCTGTCTGCGGACGAAGCCCCTCGACAAACTCTTCATAAGCAAAGTTTTGATGAAAGGTAACGAATTCAATCCGTTTGTCCTTGCGAAGACGCTCGTATTGCTTACGCAACTCCTCACGATCGGGCGACGGAAACTCGCCGCAGTAGCGGACTGCCACCTCCATAGTTCGATAGGTCTTCCCCGTTCCAGGAGGTCCGTAGAGGATCAGGTTGGTTGGCTCCATCAACGCTTGGCTCCCGGCCGAATTCACATGATCAAGTTTATATTCGTCGGGCCAACGCCCCGCGCGTTTCGTTTCAGTCGGTTTCCAGTCTGAGAGTGCCGCGTCGGCTTCTTCGATTGTTGAAGCAAAATCTGCGGCCCTTTCGTCGTTGAACTCGTAAGAGCCCTCGAGACCGAGCTTGTCATTCTGGTGGCTGAAAGCGAGAAACGCGCGATCTGAGCGCAGCTGAACCGAGCCCAGCGTTCCACTCGCATCGCGATTGGCGTCATTTTTCCGACCGAACCGGATTTCGGGGATGTTCGTGTGATACCAATCAAGACCTGCATTGTGGACAGTTCGAGCAATCGAACAAAAAGCTCGCTTTTGCTCGGCACTCCACGCGGCACGGGCAACGCGAAACCGCTCATCTCCGTCAAAGCGCATCAGAAGCTCATCGTCCGTCATTGCATCGTCTCGCAGCACCTTCTGGCACGTCTCCCAAATGAAACCTTGCACATCCCAGAGGTTGCGCGGCGACCAACCCCACTCTTGGTCCATGACCTGCATCATTTCTTTGGCCATTGAGGTGACATTGGTCAGCTCATCGCGTGAAAGCGGTCCATTCCCAAAAACCGGTCGCCCGCACAGCATGCGCGAAGCGTTGTCAGTTGGCGTGGATCTGATCGGCAGCACCGACTGCGGGTCAACAAGAGCGCGCAGCATTGTCGAAAGCATTCGGCTCTCGGCATAAGGATTGATGGGGGGATCGCCGCGCAGAGGAGCCCAGATTGCGTTAACGAAGGCGACGACCGCTTCATCGTAACCGTCCGTCCGCACCATTCGACCGGCCGCCGCTTCAAACAGTCCGGGATTTGCTTTACGCGCCTTGTCGATGACGCTCATCGCATGCCAATCGATCAGGTTGCAGAACAATTTGGTTCGCCCCGCGAGCATTTCGATCAATGCCTCTCCGAGCTCCGCATCTGACGCATCTCGCATCGAAATCAGCAAGCGCTGCGCTTCCTCCACCAGCTCCTGCTTGTAGTCGCCCTCGTTGGAGGCAAAACTGGGAGTTTCAGCAAAGCTCGTAAAGTCAGGATGACGCGAGAGGAACGCCTTCTTGAGACGCTCGAACGCCGCCATGTCCAGCATGACGATGTTCTGTAGCTCGAAACGATACCGGATCGTAGAGCTTGGTTTATCGCTCTCTATGGGGCTGTGCCTATCAATCAGCTTAACCTTGGCTTGTTCTGCAAGGGCCTTACCCTCGAGGGCAGAACAGACCGCAGGCAAAGCATTTTGAAGGCCCATTGCGTTATGCACTTCGCCGGAAACCAGCTCGAAAACAGAATCGTTTCGCTCGCGGGCCGGCGAGACGTAGTTCTCGATAATGAAACGGCGGATCCGGTCAGCTTGTGAGAATACGCCACCGGATGCAGCAGGAACGCCCAATCGCCCGGCGATCGTTGGATCGAGCTCATATGCGACCAGCTTCTGCGCGCCGAACTTCAGATAGTTAACAGGCCCACCAGCGAGCGCCTTCACTCTCGCTGGAAGGTTGTCGATAAGCATCGCTTTGGCCAACTCTTCGATCGTATCCAGTTCAATACAATCGGCGGTTTCGTTCGACGCCCCCGGAGGCTTGATGCGAAATGCCGAATTGCCGGTTTGCCGGTTGTAGTGCCGCACCGCCTGGTATTCGGACCCTTCAGCATCCCGAAAGATTAGTTCTCTGCTCACGGCCTTCCCTCCTCGGCCACCCAGGCCAACGTATTAACAAGTCTCAGATGTTCGACGCTTTTCGCATCGAGCTCCAAAAGTTTCGGATTGGCCAGCACGAGCGCCAGTGTTCGGGCTCGGCTGATGGCGACGTTGATGCGATTCTTGGAATAGAAGAACTCAACATGCCGAGGCAGGTCTTCAGGGCTGGACGTCGCAAGCGAGACGATCACTACCTCAGCTTCCTGTCCCTGGAACTTATCGACCGTGCCGACTCGCGCGACTTGCGGCAGCGCAGCCCGAAGCGCGTTGACCTGCACGTTGTAGGGCGCGACGATAAGGATATTTCGCCATCCGATTTTGCCCTCGGAACCGTCGCGCGCGGTGAACGGCGTTCCGATAAGTCCCTCGGCCAATTCCTTGACCCTCGCCACTTCGGCAGCGCTGCGCTGACCGCATCCTACATGGTCCATGGCCACGAAGCTCAAGCCGCTTTGCGACAACGTCGGATCGTGACCGGGCGAAAGGTGCAGCCGCTGCTGCGCACAGTCGGGATGCGCCTTGAGCCTCCCGTCATAAACCGCCTCGGAAATGAACCCGCAGATCGAAGGATGCATACGCCAACTGGTATCGAGTAGAATTCCCCGATCGGGCGCAACCGTCGCCTCACCCTGCAGGAGGTAATCGAGCGCCGACAGGCCGCTCTCGCCCGGATGCGAACCCTGAATCGGTTGGGCGAGCTGCATCTGGTCGCCGACCAATACGATGTTCTTCGCTGCCGAACCCATCGCCAGCAGGTGGCCGAGCGAGACCTGCCCCGCCTCATCAACGAACAGGTAATCGAAATGCTGGTCGAAATTCGGATCGGCGAACAACCAAGCGGTGCCACCGACGAGGTCCGGTCCATAGTCGAGCACGTCCTTCATGCTGTCGACATCCGTGATGATGCGACCGTCCAGACGCTGATCATCCTTGCCCCGGGTAAACTTTTTGACGCCGCAGAAGCTTAGCCCGGTTTCTTCCGCCACGTCCTCGATCTTGGCGAGGAGGTTGTTGATTGCCTTGTGGCTGTTGCTCGAAACGCCGACGCGTTTGCCTGCGGCCAGCAGCGCGCAGATGACGTGGGCGCTGGTAAAGGTCTTGCCGGTGCCGGGCGGCCCCTGAATGAACAGCGCGGTCTCATCCATCGCCAGACAGCGCAAGGTTGCGGCCTCCACCAGGCTTTCACCCTCGCCGACAAGGGGCCCTCCATCCCGTCCCACAAAGCGGGGTGGGTTGCGCTCGATAATGTCTAGCAGCGCACGATAGGGCGGACCGTCGGAAATGCCGCAGGACCAGGTATCCAGACCATCCGGGTCGGTATCGCCGTGCAGCCACTGTTCCTCGTTCATCCCTGCCCACGCCATGGCCACGCGGCGAACCGCTGCAATGAGGATCTTGTTCGGGATTGTCGGCTGGGGGATCAGCGATCCGTCTTCTGGCCAGATCCCGTCGGTGCGATTGCCGCGTTTGACTTCGACTTGGCCCGCCTGACCGTCGATCGTGACGACTGTGCCAATCCGCGCCAGGCTCGGGGCATGGAGCACGCCGTCGCCTTCGCGCAGCTTTGTCTCCTGCGGGGGGAAGCGGTAGCTGGCGATCGTGCTCTGCTTTTCACGCCGCTGCCAAACGCCATCTGCATCGCAGGCGGGCAGGATGGCACCAATGCACTCGGTGTCCTCGATGAGTTCCTCAGCCTCCCGCTCGCAGCGATCGAACATCGCCCACAGCGCCGGCTTGTCCGCGCGCCGATGGAATTCGGTGAGATGGCCAACAAGTTCGCGGGTCTCGGGTGTCGAAGGCAGCGCGCCGTCTTGGATAGCAGCGATCAAGCGGCGCACGCGCTGCTCCTCCAGTTCACGCTCCTCGGACTTCTCCTCGGCCACTGCTGTTACCGGGCCGACCTCGCGCCAGGGCAGGTGATCCATGCGAAGCGATACCAGCCAGTCGCGCAGCCCCTCGGTATTCTCGCAATCGACCTTGTTGTAGGCAAGAATGTCATCGAGGATTCGCTGCTCGCCCGTCTGCTGCCAGCTCTTGTATTCGACGATCGACTGGTCGGCCTTCGTCACTACTCCGTCGCGCTTCTCGGCAAAGAATACCTCCATCGTCTTGAGTGAGAGGTTCGGTTCCGACGTGCGCACGGCCTGCCGCAGAACAGCATAGAGATCGATGAAGCGCCGCTCGCGCAGCAAATGATCGAGCAAGGCCTCGCGGCTGGCATGCAAGGTTGAGAGACGACGTAAAGCGGTGATCTCGTAGGGCGCGTAATGATACACATGGGCGCCCGGATGACGGGCAAGGTGATCGGCCATCCAGTCGAGTGTTTCCTCAAAGGCACGCCTCTCTTCGGCAGCATCATGCCCCCACTGAAAACGAAAATCTGGTCGTCCGCCATCGCGAAAATGGATACCCCAGAGGTAATCGCGGCCGCCGTCCTCAAGCGGATCGCCCTCGAGATCGAAGAACAGGTCGGCTGGGTCAGGCGGCGGCAACAGCGCCAGACCGCGTCCCGGTTCGAACGGAAGCGAAACCACCACCGGCTCGCCTCCCGTCCGGCGCGCCTGCTGCAGCATTGCCTGCGCGCGTAGCTTTTCCATCGTAGCCGGAGCCATCCGCGGCACCTTGAAGCCATCAGGCAGCTGGGCGAGCGCAGTGAGCGAAGTGATCCCCGCCTCACGCAGCTTCTGAGCCTGCGGGCGGCCGAGCCCGGCAACGAGCGAGAGATGCTCCTCGGCTTCCCACGCCGCGCCGCAATGGTCGCGCCAAGGGCATAGCGGACAGGCGGCGCAAGGTTCTGGCGTGGTGCTCCGGGTTTCGCCTCTGATGAAATCCATGAACCGCACGCTCGCTGCGGACAGCACCTTGTCGAAGTCAACGAGCCGAAAACTTTCGCGGCGACCATCGCCGAGTTCAATATGAACCCGCCGGGGGCTGACCTCCTGAATAGTCGCGATCATGCGAGCATAAAGACCGAGCTGGACGAGATGCGACGCCTTGGCAGAGCGGGCGAGCTTGGTATCGACCGGCTCATAGGACCAGCCTCCCAGCGCCGACGGCTGCTCCACGCGCACCAGGAAATCGGCAAACCCGCTCCAAGGCGGCTGCAGAAATGCTGCCTGGAAGATTGCAGGCGCCCCTTCTTGCATGGCTTGGATCGTAAGTCTGGCGCGCTCGGCTAACGAGACGTTTGTGGGTATGTCGGCCAAGTCGCCTTCGCCTACAAGCCGCGCGCGGAACCGCTCCTCGTGCTCTAGCCCAGCCTGCTGCACCAGCTTTGCCATCGCGTCATCTTCGGCCAGATCGGGCGCATTTGTCGGATTGCGCAGGCGTGCAAGATCAAGAGCCGTCGCATGGTTGCAGCCAAGGAAGCGCACCAGGTCGGTCGGCGAAAATAATGTGTCGTTATCATGCAGGCGCATGGATTATCCTCTCACTCGCCGATCTAGCGCTGCGCTACGACAGATTTGGTCATTGAAATGATAATGTTCGAGAAAATCTGCGAGAAAGTTATGTATGTAATCCGGCTATAACCGCGAGAACGGCACCCAAGGGGCGATCCCGGTCGTGATCGGTGTGGCAGCCTAGAAAAGCTTCCTGAGCAACCGAACCGAGGAATCACGCCACAAAGCCGATGGCCGCGCGCATTTCACCTCGCGCTTCAGCTTCCTCCCACAGCCAGCGGGCGAGTTGCCGGGGATCGCATTCTCCCAGCAGCTGCGCACGCTTCGCCACGACCGCGAAATCGCCTGGCGTGGTATTTGTAAGGTGGAAACCTGGCGGAATGCCGCTCCCGAACCAGCGGCGAAATTGCTGCGCCGTCCGATCTGCGTCGAGCGCACGAAATGCGACGCGCATCGTGAACCGGCGCTGCGTCGCTGGATCGAGCATTTGCGGGTTGTTGGTGGTCGCCACAAAGGGACACTCCAGCGCCTCCATCTGGCGCAGCATTTGATTGACCATGCTGCGTTCCCAGCTGCGCTGGGCCTCGCGCCGATCGGCGAGGAAATCGTCGGCCTCGTCGATCAGCAGCAGGCAGCGGCCCCTCGCCGCCTCACGGAACGCTTGGGCGATATTGGCCTCGGTTATGCCAACAAAGGGGCTCAGCAGATCCGAGCCCCGCTTTACCAGCAGATCAATTCCGAGCCGCTCAGCAAGATGCCGCGCAAAGGCGCTCTTGCCGGTTCCGCTCGGTCCTGAGAGCAGCAGGCTCCACGCCGGATCACTCGCCCGCTCTAGGCGGCCAGCAAGCGCATCGAGATCGGCATCGGCATACGCGAGCGCGGGATCGTAGCACGGTGGGAGCACGTCAAGGTGCGGCTGCTCGCCGGAGATAACTGCGACCAGCCCCTCGCTGATCGCCAAAGCTTCCTTAGCGCCCCCACCCGCCGCTTTCGCAGAGGCAAGCGCGTTGAAGATTACTGCGGGTGCGGCGGGGATCGATGCGAGACGGTCAATCTCAGGCTGGGCGAGCTTCAGGCGTGCGGCCCGCGCATGACGTTCCACCACGCGGCGGCGGACGCTTCGCGGCGGCAACGGGAACTCGATAGCGAGGCTCATCCGGCGCACTATCGATCGATCGAGACAATCGGGATCGTTGATGATCCAGATGGTCGGCCGCTCGGCTTCCTCGACGAGCCGATTGAGAAATAATTTCGATCGGAAACCCCTGTCCTCCAAGCCGTTCAAGCGCAGCACATCGTCAGCTTCGTCGAGGACAACAAGTCGGGTCGGATCCTTGCGGACCAGCGCTCGCAAGATCGCCAGATGGGTAAGCCGCTCCCGCCGCGTGGGTTCCCGGCCGTTTTCGTCCTCGAGGCCAGCGAATAGAGCTCGCTTTCCTGTCGTGTCCGCAAGCAGGCGGGCAAATTCACTCTTGCCCGTGCCGGGCGGGCCATAAAGCAGGATGGATGCGCCGCGATCCGCAGCGATGAGAGCTTGCGCAATGGCGCGCTGGGGACCGATGTGGTCGAAGTCGCTCCATTGCAAGCTCGAACGCGGAGCCGCTGGCATCAATTGACGCGCAAGGCGGGAAGGAGGCGAGTTTGATCTGGCGATCCGTTCCAGCAGCCGATTAGCCGACACCTCGCCGTCACTGTCGTTATCGATAAGTCCGCAGCGCGACAGCCGTCTGCCCGCACCCAGCCGGTCATCGATTTCAGCAGGGTTTAGCCCCGTAACATAGGCAATACGCAGTGCCGTTGGTTTGCCATCCTCGCCAGGCAAGGCGTGCATGAGCTTTCGCCACGCAACGTGCGTTGTGCATCGCGCGGCGGCACTCAGGATCGCCTGCTCGGTCCGGTCAAGTTCGAATGTTTCGGCAAGCCAAGCGATCCGGCGATCGAAAGGACTTCCGGACACGTTTTTGGCGGGCCGATACTTTTTGACCAACTCGCACAACAGCAATCCAAAGCTCGACGGTGCGAGACTGTTCCAGCTGGAGATATTCTCATCGCGCGGGTCGGGACCGCAGATGTAGTCGAACCACACCTCGAACAACTGCTTTCCATGATCGCGCAATTGCGCGCCGTTCATTTGCCTGACGGCCGTGCACCACGCGTGGACGAATGCACAGGTATCGGAGGAGTTCACGAAAGCGCTTCGCTTGGTGGAAGGCTCCCGGTTTGATTGGGCGGGGAGACGATTGGGTTTCATGAGAAACAGGTAGACGAGAGTTACGACAAGAACGGTCGCCCTCATTCAAACCCAAGCAAGGAGCACTTTACGCCGGACCCCACTTAGGTGACATAAGGCACTTGTGTTCAATCGAGGAGTAATTGGTGAAAAATATTGCGGACGCCGTTTCGGCAATGCCCTCAGAAGTGCTCGATGCGTCAGGGGCGGTCTTCTATTCGGCGCCCCCTGCTTTCGATGGTCGCAGGCCGATCTACATCCTCGGGCTGAACCCCGGCGGTGATCCGCTTGCCCAAGCCGAGAACACAGTTCGCCGACAATTCGAGAACTGGCAGGGGCAGACCAAACCATACTCTTCTTATGTGGACGAGGTCTGGGGCGGAACGACAGCAGGCACTCACGGTATGCAGCCGCGTATCCGACATTTGGCCGAAGCCCTCGATATCGACCTTCGCCTCACTCCTGCGAGCAACGTCGTTTTCGTTCGCAGCGCAACGGAGGCCAAGCTCGAGGCCGACAAGACCGAATTGTTGGATGCATGCTGGCCAGTGCATGAGGCGGTGATTGAAAGCCTTGGAAGCCGGGTGATCATCTGCCTCGGAGGAACAGCTGGGCGATGGGTGCGAGAGCGCGTTGAAGCTCACAAGCAAATCGATTGCTTCAAGGAAACGAATGGCCGTGGTTGGACAAGCGTCGCTCACCGATCCGCAAATGGGGTTTTCGTATGCTCGCTTACCCATCCCGGCCGTGTCGATTGGCGCAACCCTGATGCGGATCCGTCCCCGATGGTCAACCGGGTCGTGAAAGCCGCCGGACTGGAGTGACCATCGCGATCGGCTTCAGGCTGAGTTGGATTCCAGGCTGCCCCCTAACACCCTCGCCAAAGCGACCATCGCCCATGTGTCGCGTGCGCAATAAGCCTTGAGCGCTTCTTGGAGTGCCTCCCGTCGCAGTGGGTCGCAGGTAGGGTCCGCCGCCTTGAACCATGCAGCCTGTGCGTCGCCGCCGTCCTTTACTTCAAGAGCGCCGTAATCAAGCTCGGCAGCAATCGTGGGGAGAACGGCTTTGATCGACCAGCTACCGCGCTGGTCGCGGTGATACCAGTGATTGCGTGCGACGGGCAGCAGGTCGACAGTCGCCTCGGCCATCGCTTCGAGGCGCGCGGCGAGGTCGGGAAAAGCCGCGGCCAGTTCGCGCAGGACCCGTTTTTCGAAACTGGCGTTGTAGGCGATCACGGTCGCGCCTTCGGGAATGCTCATCACCAGTGCCTCGGCGCAGGCTCGTCGTGGGTCGCTGCCGTCGCAGCTAAGGAACTCATGGTGGGTCATCCGCCCACCCCGCCGCTCGAGGTGGAGCGAGAACTGGAACGGAATCTGCTGGAAGGGACGCGTGCCGACCCATCGCGGGATCGCAGGGCCCACGGTCTCGAAATCGAGCCATGCGCGCGGCCAGCCCCAAGTAGACATCGCCTTCCGCGCGCCGTCCGCATCATGGAAGGGCCGGTCGTCGCGGGTCGCAGCAAGGATCCTCGCGTGGCGGGCGTTCAAGTCGCTTTCCGCAAGGTCGAACATATTTTCAATGCCCTTTGCGAGCCATTTCTTACCTCCGCCATTGGGAAGCACCGTGACCGGCCATTCGGGTCCCGGCGGCAAGTCTCGGCTGCAATAGGCGGCGAATTCGCAAGCGAAGGGGCTTGAGCAGTGGTCACCGATCTCGCGATGAGGCTCGTCGCCGGACAGCACTTCGCGCGCTTCGGCGACGAGCGCCGGACGCGCCGCGACGGCAGGTTCCAAATCGCCCAACAGGTCGGCATCAGCGAACAGCCCGGCATAATCGCCTTCGCGGGTCAGGACGAAGCCCGTATCGATGTGGCGGATGGCTGCTCGCTTAAGATCAACTCCCGCCCCGCGCATCACCCAGACTTGTGTCGCAAGATCGCCGCGGTGGTAATCTTTCACTGATCCTGCGCTCTTGACCTCGGCAGCAATCCAACCGCCGCTTTCATGCCGCTCAAGCACGTCGACCCGCACCAACACGCCGTCATGCTCGAAAGTTGCCTCGAATATCGGCCCCGGGTGACCTTCCGAAAGAAGTGAGGCGGTAGTGGCAAGCGCCGAAGAAAGGTTCGGAATGGACTCGACCATAAAGCCGCCCGGATGGAGCGCGCAGGCCACTTCCCCCACATCGTTACCGACGGCGAAGCGGGCCTGCGCACCCTCGTCCTGCTGAGCCAGTTCAGGTCGATGGGTCGAAAGCCAAAGCTTTTTGGGGCACTGCTCGAAGGCGGTGATCTTCGACTTGGAGAGGCCGAAGCTGCGGGTGCGGGTCTGTTTTTCAGTCATTCGGCAGCCCTACACGGCAGCCACGACAAAAACGGACGTTCATTCCTCGATCACTGGATACATCGGCATCGCCCAGTCCTCTTCCGGGTTGTCCATCATCAGGTCGATGAACAACGGCAGCAGATGGCCGAGGATCGCCGCCCCGTCGCGCACCTGCGCGCGGTTAGCGGCGCTATTCCAAGTCGCCCCGCCATGTAGCAGCTGGTTGCGCAGCACATAGAGCCGATCAAACAAAATTGAGAGCACGACTGGTGTATCGCGCGCAGCGAGCGCGGCATGCGCGGCACGCTTGGCAGCCTCGAAGGTGATCTCCCACCCCGCCCCGCCTGCCTGCCCGGCATGAAACCGCCAGAACGGCGCGAAGACATAGCGGTTGTCGAGCAGCACTCGGATCTCCTGCCCGAAGCGCTTCCAAAGCGTATCGTAAAGCCGATTATCAGCATCGAGCGCGACCAGCGTGCGAAAGAAGCCGTCAAACCGCTCGCGCTCGTTGGCGCTTCCCTTTCGGCGTTGCGAGGCTGCTTCGTTTTCAAGGGCAAGCTCGAGGTCGCCTGCATAGGCGGCATTGAACCCGATCCACAGCAAGATGAAGCGGGTGTCGAGATCTTCCTCCTCGCGTGAGGCACGCAGCAGCCAGCTCAGCGCGCGGTGCACCCGGAGGGTTAAGGGCAGCGGAAAGCCGTCCCGCAGCGCCCGCTGTTTGTCCTTGAGGCGATCAGGGTGGAGCGGATCGGAAGGTGTTATCATGTCATCAAGAGCCCCTTCAGCGCCTTCTGCGCTGAATAAATATCGTCACAAGACTGATGATGAGGTTAATGCGCCGAGCGTGAGGGAGAAGAAAGCAGCCTTTTGAGCTTCACCGGTCTCCCAACGACGCAGTGCTCTACCGCCAGCGCGAAAACGCCGAAGAACTGGTCTGTAAACCCATCGACCGTCGCCGGATCGCCTCAGCCAAACTGACCAACCGGTCAGTTTGGCAAAAGAGCCGCAGTTTATGATTCCAGCGGGAATGAGGCGTCTACATTGCAACATAAACTGTCAAAGCCGACCCAATGAGAACCCCTGCAATCATGGTTGGCCCATAACGTCGTGCTGCGGCTTTTAACCAAGCGCGATGGTAATCGCGACGAAACGTCTCATCGAGCGCCTGAAGATGTTCGGTCATTTTCTCCCAAGTCTTTGGATCACATTTGCGCCTGATGCTCGATCTCAATGTATCGTATTCGAATTTCGCCGAGAATGGGTCTCGCAGAAGAATGGTGACGCATTCGTCAGCGGCGGCATCGCGCCTAGCCTGTGCTTCGCGCGCTCGTCGTAACGGCTCCGCCTCCTGCTCTTCTGAAGCCCCTATCCATTCGAGCAATGCTTCATTCTGTTCAAGTCTGGCGTCCATGTAGCGCCCGAATGCAGCGCCAAATGTATCAATCATGAAATTAGCTCAATTAATATTTGCAAAGAGATTTCTATCTGCGAGCCGCAATATTTGGCTGTGCATGTTGACAACGTCTAGTCGGCAAAATGCCACAGTCTGTGATGCCATCGGAAACCAGGAAGGACGTATGTATTTAGCGCAAGTCACTAGAATAGCCTGCCCTGTATCTGATCGTTCTGCCGCACATTGTTCGTTGGATACCCTCGCAAGATTTCTAGGAAGGCCGACCAAGAAGAGAGGGCTTGGTCCATCTGGTTGCGCTTCGAAAGTGAAAGGAACAGCGCAGCGGAGTAGGCTTGGCAGTTTATCGATTTTGCCGGGTTGAACTCAATGTCCGTGAAGGCGTCGAACACTTTGACTTGGCTCGTCAGATCCGGCTGGCAGCGAAGGGCACGCATGTATATCCAGTCGTAGAAGGCCGTTTGCGGCTCAAGTGGCCAATCGGCGCCCTCGAATCGAAAGCCGGTGAGGTTGCCACTCGATTTCAATCGAGGATCCCGCTTGGCATCGCGCGCATCCATCTGGAGGATGTCTTCATAAGGCCCGCCATCGGTGAAAACCTTGCTTGCCTGAAAAGCGCATTCAAGGGGTGTTTCTCGCTGCCGTGAACCAATCTTGATTGGAAGATTGAACGCGCTGAGGAGAACGCCCAGTCGATCAGGTGATTTGCTGGAAATCTCGAGAACTCGACGTAAGTCGAGAAGGCTTGTTGCCGCCTCGTGGAGAGAGGCGATCGACCTCTGCTTTTGTGAGATGGCCATTCCAGCATGCCATCGGAACTCGACCATCTCCGTTCTCACGAGCACGGCCTCTGTAGAAACGGGCATGAAAACCGGACGCTGCGCCATTAGAACTGCCACCCTGTTTGGCGGGCACGTGTTCGTGTGCCGAAAAAGCCCTCACCCTCATTAACATGCCGCACTCTCCTGGCTCCCATTCGTCCCCGATATTGGTTGAGCGCCTGCAAATCGGAAAACGCGGCCCCGATGATTCTTTCCGGTGGGATCTTCTGGAAAGCTAGAACTTCTGCTTGCACATCCGACGGGTCGAATGGACGCAGACCTTGAAGATCGCGATGTGGTGTCGTTTCGTGCTCTTCAAACATCGCTTCGAAAGCGTCTACAGCGCGGCGATCGTTGATCTCCCTGCTGCTCATGCGTGCATCGGCTGCGTTGTGCGCACAATATGCTGCATCTGCCTCCCACATGATCTCGGGCGCCAACACCAGCACGACCCAATCAGTTTCGCCGTTTTGTTTTCGCCATCGGTAAAAAAGCTTCTCATTGGGGTGCGCGATGGAGAGGCAGCACGCCTCGGCATGGCCATCCCATCGCACTTGGTCGTTGCCAAGGAAGGAAACCTCTGCTGCGCGAAGCTCTCTAACTGAGAGCAGACCGTTTGCCATGATGGAAGGGATATTTTCCACTCTGGTGAAATGCACGAGATAAGGGATTTCCCGCGCCGCAGCTCGCTCCGCGATGATGTTGCCTTTCTCATGCCCTGCGGGGTTTTTTGACGGGCTGAGGGGGAGCGCACTTAAGCGCTGCCGTTCGCGAAGCCTTTCGGACGGGACGCGGTCGATACTCGCCAGAAGCAATGCCTTACTTCTGTGGCCAAGTTTAGACCAGAAGGCTTCTTGAACGATCGGCTTCCCCGAAAGAGTGTCCAACAAGGTATTCAGACGCTGGGACCGCTCTTGCGCAAGGGCTGCATATCTCTCTTGGATCGCTGCTGCGATGACGGGATCCTCGTGATGAGGGCTGACAGCGAAGTCAGGAACCATCGTGATTTCGAGCGCATTGTCGGTTTCATTTTTATGCGCTGCAAGAATCTGACTAATTTTCTTACTCGCATCATCGTAGTGTATTGTGAATTCTTCACCCCGATGCTGAAGTTCCTGCTCTTTCGCCACTTTGAGCTCAGCGCATCGCAGGGCAGCTTCGATCTTGGCTTTCTCCGAGTGGATGGCTCTGTCGATTTCCCGCGTGGCTTCGAGGACCCCGCGTTTTCTTTCTAAACTCGCGGCTAATTTGCCAGCCGTTTCATTGTATTCCGCAATAAGGCTGTTCAGGACACTCGTATCCGCACCGGTTTCCGGCGCGTTCGATACGTCACTTGGTGATTTTGGCTTGGCTCGTCCCACCGATGGGTCCGACACAAAATTTAGCGCCATTGCAGAGCGACTTCCGACGTCCGGCGTGCCCCCGACCTTGCGTTCCGCGGCAGCCCCTAGGTCAGCCCCTTTCGGGGAGAACAGTGAATGAGCGCCCCAGATAACAAACAGTTGTAGCAAGATCAGCGGCGTTGCGAACACCATGATCAGCGTCAAAATCGACCAAGCAACCGCGGCGATGCTTAGAGACCTCTGAGATATCGCTCTGGAAATTGCCAATGACAGCACGATTACAATCTGAAATACAACGATTTCCACGCGCGGTCCTTCGGTCAGCATCCGTCTGAACACGACAGTTTGGATGAGATGCGAAAAGGAGGGCGCGAAGAATCGCGCCCCCGAAAATCAAAAAACGGTCAGAAACGGGCGCCCAGACCGATGGCGACCCGGTTTACCTCGGTATCGACATAACGCTGATACTGAAGCGACACGAGCATGCCAGTGCCGAACTCTTGCTGAAAGCCAACACCAACAACAGCATCATCGAAGTCGAACTGCGTCTCGTATGCATAGCCGGCCAATGCGAAAAGCCGGCCAGTCTCCATCACCTTTGTCCCAAGACGCGCGTTTACGCCAAGAGTCGGGCTGACGAAATTGAAGTCCGTGTCAGCGACTGCTTCAACCCCTACGAACACGTTCTCGCTAACATCGGCATCGTAGCCTGCCGCGATGCCGATTGTCTCGTCGCTGACCCCGCTTACCCACGCGATTCCGGTCCGCAGCTCCACCCTGCCCTCATTGGCAAGCGCAGGCGAAGACACCGCGGCAGCGACAGCTGCCGCGGCAATAAAAATTGAACGCATTCAGTATTTTCCCTTGTTTTCGGCGATCAGAATGATCGGGAAGGGGCCACTAGCGCTGGCTTCAATCAGCGAAACTAATCTAGGTTGGAAATGGGGTTACAAAGATGGTGCGGAGCGGACATTCCGTCATGCAGCCAAACAGCCCGCTCCATCTGGTCCATGAGGTCCACGTGTTTGGCCCGATCATGGGACAGGTGCCCACGCATGCCATAGGTCATCGTGATCAACGAGTAACCTATACCATTTGGACCAGCTGCCGCCCCTTCTCATCTTCCTCGAACCGCGTGGCCCGACCAGTGAACGTTTCAATCAGACTTGCCGCAGTGCGCGTGTGCTCGCTGATCTTGACGCTCGTGAAGGCACCGCCTCCGGCGATCGCCATCGGCAGCAGCAATTGGTCCTGAAGGTAGGGACCGGCAAAGGCGCTCGATCCTTCGTAGCCCGCCATGCGCTTGCCCGCGGTCGCGCCGATGTTTTCGGCTGACAGGCCAAGCTTGCCGAAGCCGGAAACGACCTCGGTGACATGCTCGAACCCTGCTTCGAGCAGCATCGCCACGCCTGGCCCATGATCGGCGGGCAATTCACGCAGAACTACGTCGTCCTCCGTCCAGCCCGGCAGGTTCTTCAACGCCGCCTTACGAATCCGGCGCGCGATGTCGCCGTCGAGCGAAGCGAACAGCACTGTCCCGCCGCGCGACACCTGATCGCCGCGTTCGAGGCACTCGATCCGGCGCAGCGGCGCTGGATCGATCTCGATCTCAATCCGGCCGCCACCACGCGGGAAAAAGCCGTGCCGCTTGATGCTGGCGGTCACACCTGGCCCCATACGCTCGAACACGGGCAGGAAGCAGCGTGCCATGAAGTCGAACGGCGGCGCCATCGAAGCATGGGTGCCGCCTTCAATCACAAGACGCGAAGGAGCATCAGCCAGCGCGAGCGGCACCAGCAGCGTCTGTAGGACGAGAGCGGTCGATCCCGCTGTGCCGACTGCGAAGCGGTATTCGCCCGACTGCACCCGACCCGGCCGGAACGCGATCCGGTTGGAGCCGAGCGCCAGCCCCTCGCACTCTGCCCCGCCAACCGTGCAAGCGCTCTCGATTGCAGTCATGTGCTGGCGCATCAGCCCAGGCTGATCGCGTCCGGCGCGGATTTTCTCTATCGTGAAAGGCTCTCCGGTGATGAGCGAGAGCGCACAGGCGTAGCGCAGCACCTGTCCGCCGCCTTCGCCTTCGGAGCCGTCAATGGTGATCATTTCGGTTCTTCTTCGTTATTGGGATGGCGGCGTGAAGGGCGCTAACCCTTCACACACACCACCTGTTTCAGCGTATGGACGATCTCGACCAGATCGGCCTGCGCGGCCATTACTTTCTCGATCGGCTTGTAAGCCTTAGGAGTCTCGTCGATCACACCTTCATCCTTGCGGCAGGCGACGCCCGCCGTGTCGGCAATGTGTTCGTCGAGCGTGACCAGCTTCTTGGCCTCGGTGCGCGACATGATGCGCCCCGCCCCGTGAGAGCAGCTGTCGAAGCTGTCCGGGTTGCCCAGCCCGCGCACGATGAAGCTCTTCGCCCCCATCGATCCGGGGATGATCCCCATTACGCCCTTGGCCGCGCGCACCGCCCCCTTGCGGGTGACGAGCACGTTCTCGCCGAAGTGGTTCTCGCGCGTCACATAGTTGTGATGGCAGTTCACCGCTTCGCACTGCGCCTCGAACGGCTTGGCAATCTGACCGCGCAGAGCAGCGATGACGTGGGTCATCATCACCTGACGGTTCAATCGCGCGAAATCCTGCGCCCATTCGACCGCTTCGACATAATCGTCGAAATGGTCGGTTCCTTCGGGGAAATAGGCAAGGTCCTGATCGGGCAGGTTGATGTGCCACTTGCGCATGTCCTGCTTGGCCAGTTCGATGAAGAAGGTGCCGATCGCGTTGCCCACTCCGCGGCTGCCCGAATGGAGCATCACCCACACCCGCTGCGCCTCATCAAGGCACAGTTCGATGAAGTGGTTGCCGGTGCCGAGCGTGCCGAGATGCACAAGGTGATTGGTGCGTTCGAGCCGGGGATATTTCGCCACGATCCGGTCGAACCGCCGAACCAGCGTGGCCCAGCTTTCGATCACTTCGGAAGGCGGATCACCCCACGCGCCCTTATCTCGTCCGCCGCGCCCGGACGAACGCCCGTGCGGAACGGCGCGCTCAATCGCCGAGCGGACACCTTCGAGGTTGTCGGGCAGATCGCTCGCCATCAGCGAGGTGCGCGCCGCCATCATGCCGCAGCCGATATCGACGCCGACCGCCGCCGGGATCACCGCGCCCTTGGTCGGGATAACCGAGCCGACGGTCGCACCGATCCCGACGTGAACGTCGGGCATGGCTGCGACATGCTTGAAGATGAACGGCATCTGCGCTGCCCGTGCGAGCTGCGCGCGCGCCTTGTCATCAACCGGAACGCCGCGCGTCCACGCCTTGATCGGCGATCCGCCTTCGACCTCGTGCAGTTCGTATCCGCTGGTGCTCATCCTCATAATCCCTTGCGAAGCGCCCTTGGGGGGGGCTGGCCCATTCCAGCCACCCCGGGCCTCGTCACTGCCGGGCGTTCGACCGACCCGGCGTGACATATACAGCAGCAAGCGTGCCAATCTGGCGACTTGGAAGGATGTTCTAGGCAAATTGCTGTTTTATAGTAGCTTTATGCCTTGCCAGATTAGGCGCCTTATCTATCGCCAACGTTCTTTTCCTATCGCATAATATCGCGTTTTATCCTACAGGATAGCGATGACCAGCACCACCGTCATTGGCTTCCTTGGCTCGACCCTTGATGCCAGCAAGCGTGATTCCTCGCGCTGGCACAAGTGGCGCCCCACAGTTGGCCTGTGCATGCAGCAGACCCTTCGGGTCGATCGGCTGGTATTGCTGCATGGCGAGCGGCATGCTGACCTTGCGCGCTTCATCATCGCCGACATCGCCTCAATCTCGCCGGAGACGCGGGTGGAGCCGCATCTCGTCCACTTCGACGACGCTTGGGATTTCGAGGAAGTCTACACTGGCCTGCTCGACTTCGTGCAGGGCTTCGAGTTTGATCCCGAGGCGGAAGACTATCTCGTTCACATCACGACCGGCACGCACGTCGCGCAGATCTGCCTATTCCTGCTGGCAGAAGCGCGCTTCATTCCGGGCAAGCTGCTTCAGACCCAGCCCCCACGCGGCAAGCCCGATCCGACCGGCACCTGGAATGCCATTGACCTCAACCTGTCGCGTTATGACAGCATCGCCCGCCGGTTTGCTGAGGCCCAGGAAGATAGCGCCTCGCTCCTCAAGGGAGGGATCGCCACCCGCAACGACGCCTTCAACCGCATGATCGCCGAGATCGAGCAGGTCGCCTCGCGCAGCTCTGCCCCCGTGCTGCTGATGGGGCCGACCGGCGCCGGCAAGAGCCAGCTGGCGCGGCGCATCCATGAACTCAAGGCTAGCCGCCACCGACTGTCCGGTCCCTTCGTTGAGGTTAATTGCGCCACCCTCAAGGGCGACAGCGCAATGTCTGCGCTGTTCGGACACAAAAAGGGAGCCTTCACCGGCGCCGTGACCGAGCGTGCCGGCCTGCTGCGCAGCGCGGATGGCGGGATGCTGTTCCTCGACGAGATCGGCGAACTCGGCCTCGACGAGCAGGCGATGATCCTGCGTGCGGTCGAAGAAGGACGCTTCCTGCCGGTCGGTGCCGACAAGGAAGTGACCAGCCGCTTCCAACTGATCGCTGGCACCAACCGCGACCTCCTCACCGAGGTTGCCGCTGGCCGGTTCCGCGAGGATCTGTTTGCGCGGCTCAACCTGTGGACCTTTCGCCTGCCCGGCCTCGCCGAGCGGCGCGAGGATATCGAACCGAACCTCGATTACGAGCTCGAAGCCTTTGCCGAGACGCAGGATATGCGTGTGACGTTCAACAAGGAGGCGCGAGAAGCCTACCTTGCCTTTGCCACCAGCACTGCGGCCTTGTGGCGGGGCAACTTCCGCGATCTTTCGGCCAGCGTGACCCGAATGGCGACACTGGCACCCGCAGGGAGAATCGACCGTGGAACTGTCGATCACGAGATCGACCGTCTCAGATTGCTATGGTCAGCAGAAGTCGGAATGGAGACTGATCCGCTGTGCGACCTCCTGACTGCCGATCGGCGCAACGAGATCGACCCGTTCGACTTGGCACAACTGGCGGAGGTAGTGCGGGTCTGCCGGCAGAGCACGAGCTTGTCAGAGGCCGGGCGCACACTGTTTGCCGCTTCACGCAAGCGCCGCAGTTCGACCAACGACGCCGACCGCCTGCGAAAGTTCCTCGCGCGGTTCGATCTCAGCTTTGACAGATTGCAAGTGTAGCGCATGTCCGGCAGGTTTCGGGCGGACGCCGAGTGGCTGGAAATGACTGGAGCTGGGTGGTTTTCTGACGTCGGCTCACTTCGCCGCCAAACTAATCAGCATGGTCGAGATGCCAGTGCAAGGCGCGTTGCGGAATGGCGCCCGTCCCGCATTCCAGTAGCTCGGCTCGGCTTCTGATAGAACTTTAATTGTGGTATTCGAGACCCATTCCACGCTGACGTCGACGTCCTCGTAGTGCGAACTTACGACACAACCAGTGAAATACCAGCTCGGAAGCCACCGATCTCGGACGATTATGACGATGCTCGGAACTCCGCCAACGACGATCTCTTCAACACTCGCGATCTTGCTGTCGTCTGGAGAGGCTTTGCTAGTGCGTATCGTTCGTTCGGAATCGAGGTATACGGCGGGACCCATTCCCCAAATGGGGATAGTGATGATCGCGATCATCAACGCAGCACCCGCGAAAATCCAACATCCGATCTTACTCATTGCGCTACGTTTAGCCGCAAAGCCGATGGCAACAATGGGGTCGGCTTCAGAATCTCCGGTTCTGGCGAGCAACCCATTGAAGCTGCCGGGCAGGTATCGGGATCGTTTGCCGACCTCGCTCTTGGCCACTGATGGGTGGAAAAGCGAATGGCGGCTTTCCGAGCCCAGTTCAATGGTATCAAGCGCGAGGCGCTGGCTCAGAATAGGGCCTCAACTCCCAATCAGTCCGGCATCCTCGCAGCGATTTTCTGGCCACATCATCTTGGGGCGCTTTGGGCGCAATCACCGTGATGGGTATCTCACGTTCGCCTATCCAGGTAGCCGCTTTAAGTGGTTTGAGAGCTCTGGCGCCGGGAATCTGAAAGATCAGCCTGTCCTTCTGCAGTTCGGCGACTGGCGCGAAGCCATCTTTATAGGAGGCTACTGCGGAACAGCCCCGCTCAGGGTGGCATATCTGCAGAACGTAGACATCATTGGAGGGTATGCCCACCGAATACTGGCTGACCCTAGTCCATAGTTCAGGCGCAAGTGCCTCGCCGCCGCAGTGCTGAACTGTCGCGACAATACCTGCTGCGCCATCGTTATCGCTGCACCCAATCACGCAGAGCGCCCCCACGAGACTGAGCCATTTCCTCATCCCCACACTATCGCATTGAAAATGAACGGCAGCAACGGGGTCGTTTGCCGAAAGGCAGGAATTTTTCTGAAGCGAGGCAAAGCCGCTAGACCGCTTTCGGGATTGCGCATCAGCCCTGCTCACGGCCGGTCGTGGGTGGTTTGCTGCCACCAACATCTCAATTAAGTGACCGCGAAAACGTGGTCGACTTTTAATCGAACACGGCGGAAAGGCGCTCGCTTTTGCGCGTTCGCCACGATCTCGCGGTTGGAGTCATCATCGCGCCTACCGCCACTACGAGAAGTAAAAGTGGTCCTATGTTTAGCAACAACCAAGTTTGGTTCGACCAAACCGATTCAGGCAGGTAGCGATAAACCAAACCGATGAGCGGAACCTTAGCCGCAATGATAATTAGCGCGATAAAGCTTCGACGCAACGAGGCGAAATACCACAGAGCACCTGCTATCCCCAGCGACATTAAAGCAAAAGGGAGCCCTGATACGAAAAACACCTCTCTGCTTTCCGGATCGATGCTCACTTGATTGTTGAGGAATGTCACAGCGGTTGAAAGCCAATAGAGACAATCGAACAGATAAGCGCTGGCGGGTTTCCTTTCGATCATGCCATTGACCCTATTGGGTAATATTAGAGGCGACAATGGGGCCGGCTTGGGAAATTCAGCTTTCGGCGTAAACACCGTCAAAGCTGCTCGGCGAGTTTTTGGCATTCTCAAGCGTGGACGTAGACGACTGCCCGATGGTGGTTTGCTGCCACTAGCTTACCTGCGCTGACCTGCGCTAACCATCCTTCTATACTACGTATAGGGAGAACGGCCTTTAGGCTCGCCTCTCCTATACGCAGTAAGGATCTGCGTTTGGGAAGCCGCAGACCACAAGCCCGCAAAAACGATTGAAGGAGAACCACCCTGAACATCTTGAAATTTGGAGCCGGAAGCATCGCCTGCCCTGACGACTACCGCGACCGCATTACGGACATTCCAATGCCGGAGAGGTTTCGCCATTTCGCTGCGGCCAAGCTGGCCAGTGGCGGCGCTGTGCGTTGTGACTATTACGGCTACTGCACCACCCCGATTGACCACGGATGGCAGCATATGCCCACGGTGATCGGCCTCATCGCGCGCTACGCCCGAAAGGTGGCAGACGAAGACGCCACGATTGAGGCCAAGGCTGAGGCCGCTTCGCTTTTGAACGACCTTGCCGACCTGATGACCGCAGCGGTGCGTCTCGGCTTTTACCTAGGATGGGACGGCGATACCCAGTTTGGGATGCGCGCCTTCATGGTGGCCAGCCCTAACGACTGTGCGTTCGTGTCAGCTGTGGCATGGAGGCAGAGCAACAACGGCACCTGCTTCATAGTGTCACCCGTGCCGCTCTGACGCAGCGTGGACGAAGCAGGGGCGGGCCAGGCCAAATCGTAACAATGTCATCTACGTCCACTTTGGGGTCGTTTCCTGCCTGTCAGCTGTTCGTCCCAATGCCGCGATAGCAGCCTGTCGGCTTTCGGGATTTGCCGAGGCGCTCGCGAACGGCTCATTGTGGGTGGTTAGGCGAATGTCTGCTATTGGAAAGCAACTCGGTCAAATCTCCCCGAAGGCTGTGTCCATTAGCAAACGTAAGTCCAGTCTCGACAGGAATTTGCTAGGGTTCTAGTGACTTGGCACCATGAGAATTGCCAAGGATATCCTGTCGATGAAGCGCGCTACGTTTTTTGGCTCTACTTTGCTGGCCACATTGCTGGTCACCGGGTGC
>JAZBPE010000255.1:0-2233 GCA_036353345.1 Erythrobacter sp.
ATGGCGCAGTGGATCGCCGCCGCGCAGGCCGAGGAATGGGTGATCGAGCAGTATGAAACCGTCGGCTGAACCTCGTCAGGGAATTCGCGACGTCGGATAGCGCGTCCCGTCCTTGTGCGCATAGCCATCGGGATCGAAGACCATGTCGATATCGGGATATTCGCCGCAATCTCTATCGTAATTGCCCGCGGCGGCGACGACGAAGAGGCACTCTCGCGCGGAACGATTCTGAAGGTGGTGACCATTTTTCACCCCGGCAGGCCAAGCTATGATATCTCCAGCCCGGATGATCTGCTCGCCCGCATCGTCGACCAGAACGGCCTCGCCCGCGATCATTACCAGCAGCTCGTCGATATCGCGGTGCCAGTGGCGCTGCGACGACCATGCGCCCGGCTTCAGCACCACATGGCTTGCGCGCAATCTGGCCAGGCCCGAAGCCGGCGCGAGGCGGCGGTAATGGCGGCCGGCGACCGGCTCGTCATAGGGCGGGGGATAGCCGGTCGCATTGGTCTGGGGGATGGCATCAAGATCGAGCTTGGGCATTTGCCGGTTCTCCTGCTAGCCCCTGCATCTAGGGACAATCCGGCTGGCCAGTCAAAGCGCCCCGGTCAGCAAAACAGAGGGCGTCACGTCGCATGAAAGCATGGTTCGCAATTCCGCTGTGGCAGCGGGTGATCGGAGCGCTCGTGCTCGGCATCATCGTCGGTTACGCGTGGGGTCCGGGGGCGGAGAGCATCAAGATCATCGGCGACATCTTCATCGCCTTCATCAAGATGCTGGTCGTGCCGCTGATCTTCTTCAGCCTGGTCGCGGGCGTCGCCAGCATCGGCGACCTCAAGAAACTGGGCAGCGTCGGCTGGCGCGCGCTGCTGCTGTTCGTGGTGACGGGGCAGCTCGCGGTGTGGCTGGGGCTGGGCATCGGCACGCTGGTGCAGCCCGGATCACGGCTCGACACATCGAACATCGTCATTGGAGAGGCGCCTCCTCCCAACGAGACGACCTTTCGCGACATGATCATGGGGGTGATCCCGCAAAGCCCGGTGCAAGTCATGGCGGATGCCAATGTTCTGCCGCTGATCGTTTTTGCCCTCCTGATCGGGATCGGCATTCTGATGGCGAAGGAAGAGGGTGAGCCGGTCCTCAAGATTTTCGATAGCGGCGCGGTGGTGATGCAGAAAGTGACCCTGATCATCATGGAATTGACGCCGTTCGGCGTTTTCGCACTGATGGCATGGGTTGCTGGCACGCTGGGTCTGGAGGCGTTGCAGGCGCTGGGGATCGTGGTGGTGCTGAACTATGTCGGCTGCCTGCTGATCATCGCCCTGATCTATGGCGGGATGATCAAGTTCATCGCGCGCCTGCCGGTGATCGACTTCTTCCGCGGCATCGCGGATGCGATTGCGGTGAGCTATTCCACCGCCAGTTCCAACGCGACCCTGCCGGTGACGCTGCGCTGCGCCGAGCGCAACCTTGGCGTCTCGAACTCGGTCGCGGCCTTTGTCATCAGCCTCGGCGCGACGATCAACATGAACGGCACCGCGATGTATCTGGGCCTCGCGACGCTGTTCGGCGCGCAGGTGTTCGGCGTGGACCTGACCTGGGGCGACTATTTCCTGATCTCGATCCTCGGCACGCTGGGCGCGATCGGCGCGGCCGGCATTCCGGGCGCTGGCCTGATCATGATGGCGCTGGTGTTCGGAGCGGTGGGCGTGCCGCTCGATACGATCGCGCTGGTGGCGGGCATCGACCGGATCATGGACATGATGCGCACCACGACCAACGTGAGCGGCGATGCTGCGGTGGCGGTGACGGTCGCGGCGCTGACGGGCGAGCTGGACCGGGCGGAGATGATCTCGGCGGACGATGTTTAGGGTTCAGCCGTCTTTCGGAGCCTGTTCGAATAAGGGCAAAAGCTCGCGATACAAATCAACGTAGTCCGAGTTCCCTTGGTGGTTCGCCGCCCGATCCGCAAAGAACAATTCATTTCGTAATGCGATAAGCGTATCTCGTTTTCTCGCCTTGGCTTCATCAGCGCAGGCAGCAAACGATCCGAAATGTTGATAGCCGTTGAAGCTGGCCGCGAACTCTCGGACTGCCTCCGTGTCATTGGGATCTGGAAGTATCAAAGTCCTCACCGCCCCCTAGGCTTCTCCAGCACCTTCTTCCGGAAGCTGCACAGGTCCACCACCCCGCACCGCCAGCACTCCGGCGTCCTCGCCTTGCAGACATAGCG
>JAZBPE010000024.1:0-13686 GCA_036353345.1 Erythrobacter sp.
ATCGCAAAGAACCCGAGCGATCTCGCCTGCAACCTTTTGGGGATCACCATATTCGAAGCCGAACTGGCTCACCACCGCATCAAAACTGTCCGCGTCAAAGGGAAGCGCTTCCATCGCCACATCGGCGCGCACGGTAACACCCTGAGGCGGCGGCGGAAGCCGCGGCGCGAGATCAACGCCGGTCAGCGCGAGGTCGGGACGCTTGAGCTGCATCCAGCGCAAAACGCGCGCATCGCCGGTCGCCAGGTCGAGCACGCGTGCGCCCTTCGCCAGATCATCGACAAAGCCATACCATGCACTCTTCTGCGCGTTTTCGATACCGGCCCAACCCTGGGGCAAGCATCCGCTGCCTTCGCCGCTGCTCCCGTCAGCGCCAGCATTTTGTGCGCTGCGCGCCCAGAAATCGCCCCAGGGATCGTTGGTCCGGGTGCTCATCATGTGTCAGTCCTGCTCCGCCGCGATGGCATCGAACGCAACCGTCATACGCTCGGCCGAGCGGAACGGGGTGGTCCCGTGATAGGCGGTGCTGGGAAACAGCGCGAGCTGTCCGGCGACCGGCTCAATCGCGCGGATCGGCGGAAGGTCGAGACCAAGATCACCTTTGGGTCGCCCGATTTCGAGCCAGCCTTCGCGCTGCGGTCCGGCTGCTTCCTCAGGGACGATAAGGTAGAGGGCCGAGGATATCAGGCCTTGAATATGAATATGAGCCGCATGGTGATCGCTCCCCCCGGTAAGGCGCACCGACCATGAACCTGCGAGCGCCCAGGGCGTGTCGCGATGTCGTAGCATCGGATGGCGCGGATCCGCCGGGGGAAGGCCGCCGCGATAGAGGTTGAGCGTTGTGCGAATGGCATCGGCGAGTTCGGCAAGGATCGGCTCCGTCCGGTCGAACAAGGTCCCACGCGTCTGGGTGCCACCGCGTAGCGATTGTCCGAGCGGCAGGGCCGACCCTTCGTGTAACGAGCGCAGCGCATCAATACAGTCCGACAGCAGCCCTTCGCGCCCGGCCAGTGGACACATTTGTATCAGCCCCTCCTGCTCGTGCAGCCACCGCGCGCGCGGATCGTTCGCCAGACGCCACAAGATGCCGCGATGCGCCCAGGCGGTGACGTCCCACGGGTCTTCGGCAAGTGCGCGTTCGAGCAACTCCTCCGCCCGTTCCAGCTGGCCGGCCCGGATCGCATGACGCGCTTCGTGCAGCGCCCGATTGGCGGTGTCGGTATCGAGGCTGACGAAGAGCGCCTCGGCCCGCTCCCAATCGCCAGTGGACCCTGCATGCACTGCTTCGAGAAGCGCGAAGTGCGGTTCCCCGGGAAAGCGTTTGCGCGCCTCGGCAGCGACGGCAGCCGCCTCGGCCGCGTGATCAAGGCCAGCGAGTGTTTCGACATGCTTCGCGGCAATGTTCGGGTCCTGTGGTGCCTTGCGCGCGGCGGCGACGAAGGGCGACGTGTAATCGCCCTCTCCGGCAGCCAGTTTCAGTCCGGCAAGAAACGACAGCCCGGCAATATAGCCTGGCGCCTTTTCGGCCAGTTGTTCGGCGATCACCCGAGCGCCGTTCAAATCACCGGCCACTTCGAGTGCTTGCGCTTTGCCCAGCCACAAGTCCGCGTCGCCCGGATTGACAGCAAGCGCTCGATCGAACCGGGCAGGCGCATCGTTCTCGCCACGTTCGAGTGCGACCCGCGCGCGCCCGTGAAGACCGCGCGGATGCCGGGGTTCCAGCGCAAGTACGGCGTCATACCAGCGCGCAGCCTGCGCCACTTCGCGCAGCGCGCGGTGCGACATGGCGCGTATGCTGGCATAGCGGGGCACTGCGCGCCCTTGACGCTCGCGCGGAGCAAGGACTGCGATGACCTCACGGTGTTGATCAAGCCGCTGTAGCGCAATCGCATAGTTCAATGCATAATCAAGGACCGCGGGCGCGAGATTGACGGCGTCATTGAAGTGTTCGGCGGCAGCAGCAGCGTCGCCTGCCTTGAGCGCAAGATCCCCCGCTGCATCGGCAAGTGCTGCATCCCGGGGATGCGAGCGACGGGCGGCCTCTGCGATCTGGCGTGCCGTCTCATGTTCTGCGCGTTGCAACGCCATGCGAATGCGCACCATCGCTTCTGCCGGAGACGCAGGTGCGCCTGGTACATCGGCGCGGATTGTCGCCTTCGGTCTGTTCCGGTCGTTTGTCATCGCAGAGCCGCTGGTAGCGCGAGGCCCGGGTCATTGGCCAGCCGCTTTGACCCATTGATTTGCAGGTCTGCCTCCCATAGGCCCAGCAGCAATCGGAACTGTCCGAAATTCAGGAGAGCGCACCTATGTCCACCGCCTATATCGTCGAAGCCGTGCGCACAGCGGGAGGGCGCCGCGGAGGGCGGCTCGCGGGTGTCCATCCGGTCGATTTGCTGGCGAAATCGCTGGATGCGGTGGTGGAGCGCAGCGGTATCGATCCCGAAGCGATCGACGATGTGGTGACAGGCTGCGTCAGCCAGGCGGGCGAACAGGCGATGCAGGTGGGGCGAATGGGCGTTCTTGCCTCAAAGTATCTCCCGCAATCGACCCCGGCGGTGACGATCGACCGACAGTGCGGGTCAAGCCAGCAGGCGATCCAGTTCGCCGCGCAAGCGGTGATGAGCGGGACGCAGGACGCGGTCATCGCCAGCGGTGTGGAGAGCATGACGCGCGTGCCGATGGGTTCTAACGCGACGCTGCACATGAAAGAGGGGCTCGGCCACTACAAATCGCCAGGCCTCGAAGAGAAGTTTCCGGGCATCCAGTTCAGCCAGTTCATGGGTGCGGAGATGATCGCGGACAAGCACGGGTTTTCAAAGGACCAGCTCGATGCTTTCGCACTCTCAAGTCATCAGAAGGCAATCAAGGCCACCGAAACCGGCGCTTTTGACGAGGAGATCGTGCCGGTCGAAATCGAGACTGTCGAAGGCGATGATCTCCACAAGGTCGATGAGGGCATCCGCTTTGATGCTACTCTCGAAGGGATCGCCGGAGTCAAGCTGATCAGTCCTGAAGGCAAGATCACTGCCGCCTCCTCCAGCCAGATCTGCGATGGATCGAGTGCGGTGCTGGTTGTTTCCGAAGAGATGCTGAAGCGGCACAACCTCACACCGCTCGCACGCATTCACAACCTGACCGTCACCGCGGGCGATCCGGTCATCATGCTGGAAGAGCCGCTCTTTGCTACCGACAAGGCGCTGGAGCGCGCCGGGCTGACGATCGCCGATATCGACCTTTACGAAGTGAACGAGGCATTCGCGCCCGTGCCGCTCGCCTGGCTCAAGCATACCGGCGCCGATCCGGACCGGCTGAATGTCCATGGTGGTGCGATCGCGCTCGGCCATCCGCTCGGCGCCTCTGGCACGAAGCTGATGGCGACGCTGGTTCATGCGCTGAAGCGGCACGACAAGAGATACGGCCTGCAGACGATGTGCGAAGGCGGCGGCGTCGCCAACGTCACCATCATCGAAAGCGTCTGAACAGTACGCCTTTCCCGCAAGCGGGGACCTCATCCAACCATCCGACGGTCTTTCGCGCCTGTGAAGACTGCGCAATCGAGAGGACAATGAAAATGGAAGTATCAAGCAAAACCCCCGCCGTCATCACTGGCGGCGCCTCGGGCCTCGGCGCCGCCACCGCCCGCGCGATTGCGGCGAAGGGCGCGAAGGTCGCGATCTTCGATATGAACGAGGATAAGGGCAACGCACTCGCCGAAGAACTTGGCGGCGTGTTCTGCAAGGTCAACGTGACGAGCGACGAGGATGTTGACGCGGGCTTTGCCAAGGCGCGCGAGGCCCATGGTCAGGAACGCATCCTGGTAAACTGCGCAGGCATCGGAAACGCGATCAAGACCGCCAGTCGCGACAAGCAATCGGGTGAGATCAAGCACTTTCCCATCAGCGCTTTCGACTTCGTGATCCAGGTCAACCTCATCGGGACGTTCCGCTGCATTGCCAAGTCGGCGGCGGGCATGATGAGCCTCGACCCGATCAACGAAGAAGGCGCACGCGGCGCGATCGTCAACACAGCGAGCGTCGCGGCCGAAGACGGTCAGATGGGCCAGGCGGCCTATTCCGCCTCCAAGGGCGGGGTGGTCGGCATGACGCTGCCCATCGCGCGCGATCTCATGCGCGAAGGCATTCGGGTGAACACGATCCTGCCCGGCATCTTCAACACCCCGCTGATGAACGCCGCGCCGCCGCAGGTAAAGGAAGCGCTCGCGGCATCCGTCCCGTTCCCGAAACGTCTCGGCAATCCCGAGGAATATGCAAACCTCGCAATGTGCATGATCGAAACGGACTATTTCAACGGTGAGGACGTGCGGCTCGACGGTGCTATCCGCATGGCACCGCGGTAAGGCGCGCAGGTCCCGGCCTCTCGACAAGAGCCCCGCTGCGATCTGCGCAGCGGGGCTTTTTCGCGCGTTTCCAAGGCGTCAATCTTGCATTCGGCGCTCATTCGCTGTTCAAGCGGCATCAATTAAAGGCAGCACCATAGCCGAACCGCTCGCGCTTGCATTCATTACCGAAGAGAGACCACACATGAAAGTCCGCCAAGTTGCCCCGATCCTTTCGACCGTTTCTGCCGTCGCATTGCTGAGCGGGTGCGCCACTTACCAGCAGGGAGCTGACATGGACCCGACCGCTCAAACAGCCGCTGCGCAGGATTATTCGTCCGAAATTCCCGAAGGCACCGGCTATTTCGCTGCTGATAGTTCGCTGCCATTCCTGGCGCCCGACTTCCGGCAAATTTCCGAGGACGACTACATCCCCGCCTTCGAACAGGGCATGGCGATCCAGACGGCCGAAGTACAGGCGATCATCGACAATCCCGCCGCGCCGACATTCGATAACACGATCGTCGCGCTGGAAAAATCAGGACGGATGCTGGGCCGGGTCGGGCGGGTTTTCTACGCACTGGCCGGCGCGAACACGACCGATCGGATCGATGAGATCAACACTGAAATGAGCCCGAAGCTCTCGGCGCATTCGGACTCGATCACGCTCAATCCGGAGCTCTTTGCCCGGGTCAAGGCGGTCTATGATAACCGTGCGGCCCAAGTGAGTTCGGGGACGATGACGCCCGAAGATGCCAAACTGCTGGAAGAAACCTACGACCAGATGGTCCATGCCGGTGCGATGCTGACCGATGCCGAGCGTGAACAGGTGAAGGCGATCAATACGCAGCTCTCGACGCTCACGACCGAATTCGGGCAAGCCGTACGCGCCGCCACCAATGACCAGCCGCTGATTGTCGATACAGCGGAGGAACTGGCCGGGCTTTCGGATGCCGACATTCGCGCAGCCGCCGATCTTGCAGCGGAAAAGGGCAAGCCGGGCAAATACGCCATCGCGCTGCAGAATACGACGCAGCAGCCGCTACTCCCCAGCCTCGACAATCGCGACACGCGCGAGAAGCTGTTCAAGCTCAGCGTCAACCGCGCCAATGGCAGCAATCCAGAACACGATACGCGCCTGCTGCTCGCCCGGATCGCGGAACTGCGCGCGCAAAAGGCCGCGCTGTTCGGTGAGGAGGATTGGGCGAGCTATACGATGTACGATCGCATGGCCAAGACGCCCGCGACCGCGCTCGAGTTCATGGAACAGATGGTGCCTGCCCTTGCCGCAACGCAGCGGCGCGAAGCAATGATGCTGAACGAAGCGATCGCGGCGGAAGGCGGCAATTACGAAGTCCAGCCATGGGACTGGTACCGGTATGCCAACCAGGTAAAGGCGCAAGCGTACGACCTCGATGAAGACGCGGTGGCGGAGTATTTCCAGCTCGACAAGGTTCTGGAAGACGGCGTTTTCTTCATGGCGAACAAGCTCTACGGCCTGACGTTCGAGCGTCGCAGCGACATCCCGACTTATCACCCTGACGTATGGGTCTACACCGTGTTCGAGGAAGACGGATCGGAGCTGGGCCTGTTCTATTTCGACCCGTTCCAGCGCGAATCCAAGCGCGGCGGAGCATGGATGAGCAATTTCGTCGATCAAAGCTATGTGTGGGGCACCAAGCCGGTGATCTACAACGTGCTCAATATTCCCAAGGCGGCGGACGGCGAGGTCCAACTGGTCAGCTTCGACAACGTCAACACGACGTTTCACGAATTCGGCCACGCGCTGCACGGTTTCTTCGCAGACCAGAAATATGAAAGCCTTTCCGGCACCGCAACGGCGCGCGATTTCGTCGAATACCCAAGCCAGGTGCACGAAATGTGGGCAACCGACCCTGAGGTGCTGCAAAATTACGCAAAGCACTACGAAACCGGCGAGACCATCCCGCTGGAAATGGTCGAGAAGATCGAAGCAGCGTCGAAGTTCAATCAGGGATACGATTTTGGCGAAGTGGTCGAAGCCGCGCTGCTGGATATGAAATGGGCAGCGCTATCGCCAGCCGAAGCTGCCGCAATCGATACGCCCGAAAAGGTCGATGCGTTCGAGCGACGCTCACTTGAGGAGTTGGGGCTGGAAATCGACCTCGTCCCGCCGCGTTATCGCAGCACCTATTTCAACCACATCTTCAGCTCGCCCGCGGGCTATTCCGCTGGGTATTACAGCTATCTGTGGACCGAAATGCTCGACCGCGACAGCCGCCAATGGTTCCGCGAGAACGGCGGCATGACGCGCGCCAACGGCCAGCACTATCGTGACACGGTGCTGAGCCGGGGCGGGACGATGGACTATTTCGAGATGTACGAGAACTTCGCCGGTCGCCAACCCGACGTGCAGCCCATGCTCCAAGCGCGCGGCCTGGTCGATGGCGATGGTGCCGCCGACACCGAAGCGTCCGACGGCGCGTTGCCACCGCGAACGGTCGGCAGCAACTGACCCCGGCCCATAGGCGTCGCTGAAACCGAAGAAGGCCCCGCTGAGTGAATTCGGCGGGGCCTTTTCGTTGTCGACTCTACCGCCTTCCCACTTTCTTCCTGTCGGACGGTGTGTCACCTATCATCGTCACGAGAGGATGCTGTATGACCGATCCCACCCAGATTCTGGTTGAGAAAGCCGATGGCATCGCCATCATCACGCTCAATCGCCCGGACAAGATGAACGCCTACACTCGCACGATGGGTGCCGAGATCATCGCGGCGATGGACGATATCGATGCGGATGATGCGGTGCGCGCCGTCATCTTCACCGGATCGGGCGACCGGGCCTTTTGCGCAGGCGCGGATCTGACCCCGGAGGGCGGCGGACAGGTGTTTGCGAGCGGCGAAAGCGTGCCGGACCTCTCGGACAAGCGCGTGCGCGATGGTGGCGGCTTGCTGACGCTGCGCCTGTTCGAAAGCACAAAGCCGCTGATTTCGGCGTGTAACGGGGTCGCGGTTGGCGTGGGTGCGACGATGCAGCTCGCCATGGATATCCGGCTCGCGAGCGAGACCGCGCGCTACGGCTTCGTGTTTGCGCGGCGGGGCATTGTGCCTGAAGCTGCGTCGAGCTGGTTCCTGCCGCGCATCGTCGGCATCTCCAAAGCGCTGGAATGGTGTTATTCCGGCCGTATCTTTGACGCCGCCGAAGCGCGGGATGGCGGCCTTGTGCGGTCGGTGCACGATCCGCGCGATCTTCTCCACGATGCGAAGGATATCGCGCGCGAGATTGCCCAAAATACTTCTCCTGTGGCCGTGGCGATGACCCGTGCGATGATGTGGCGGCTGATGAGCGCGGACCATCCGATGGAAGCGCACAAAATCGATAGCCGCGCCATCTTTTCAATGGCGCGGGGGGCCGATGCGAAGGAGGGAATTGCAAGCTTCCTCGAAAAGCGCCGACCGATGTATCCCGGCAAGGTCAGCGAAGACATGCCGGACTTTTATCCGTGGTGGGAAGCACGCCGCTACGAATGACCCGCGATAATCGCAAGCGGCGGGGCGACGGGAGGGCGGGCCGGGCGCCCCAACTCAAGTCATTCCTGCCCTATCAGCTCTCGATCGCCTCTAACGCGGTGAGCCGACTGATCGCCGAGCGGTACCGCGCGCGCTTCGGGCTCAAGATCACCGAATGGCGGGTCATGGCCGTGCTGGGCGACATGGGTCATCAGACCCAGCGTGAGATCGGCGAAACCACGCTGATGGACAAGGTTGCGGTCAACCGCGCCTGCAAGGTGCTGGAGGAGCGCGGTCTCGTCGCGCGCGCTGCGCATGAGCGCGACAAGCGCTCGCACCGGCTTGAACTGACGCGGGAGGGGCAGGCGGTCCATGCTGAAATCCTGCCGCTCGCGCGTGAGATCGAGCGCGAGCTGATTGAAGGGCTGTCGCAAGAGGACGAAGAGCGGCTGCGCGAACTCCTTGCCCGTCTGTACGAACGCGCGCGCGGATTGGGCGAAGGACTGCCGTAGGCAAGAGGCTCGCAAACCATTCACCACCAAGTCGCGCAAACGAAAGGGCCGGCCTTCCTTGGCGGAAGACCGGCCCCATTTCGTGCGACGTGTTCCTAGCGCTGCGTAATCATTTGATCAGCGCGTCGGAGATCGAACAGGCTGCCGGGCCAAGGATGACGATGAACAACACCGGCAGGATGAACAGGATCAGCGGCACCGTCATGATTGCAGGCAGCCGCGCGGCTTTCTCTTCCGCGCGCATCATGCGCTCGTTGCGGAATTCGGCCGAAAGCACGCGCAGGGCCGAAGCGAGCGGCGTGCCGTATTTTTCGGTCTGGATCATCGTCGTGACGACGCCTTTCACCGCCTCCAGGTTTACCCGGTAGGAAAGATTGTTGAAGGCCATCTTGCGCTCGTTGAGGAAGCTTAGCTCGATCGCTGTCAGCGCGAATTCATCGCCCAGTTCGGGATAGGCCCGGCCAAGTTCCTTCGCCACCCGGTTGAAGGCAGCATCGACGGTAAGACCAGCCTCGGCACAGATGACGAGCAGGTCGAGCGCATCGGGAAGGCCCTTCTGGATTTCCTTGGTGCGTTTTGACGACTTGTTCGAAAGGTAAAGCTCTGGTCCCTTGTAGGAGAGGAACAGGATCAGCGCCATCGCGCCGACCCGCTTGATCGGACCCCAGTCGGGGAAATATTCGGCGACATAGATCGCAAGAAACCCGGCAAGGCCCAGCACGATCGGCAGGACCGCACGCAGACCGATGACGATGACCGCGAGTTCCTTGTTGCGATAGCCCGCCCAGGCAAGTTTTTGCTGCACCGCTTCCAGCTGGCTTTGCTGGAGCACATTCATGCGGCTGAGCTGATCCTTGACCTTGTTGGTCGTGTCGGTCTTTCGCACCAGGCTGGCGCGCTTCTTGGTCGAAGATGCGACGATCCCGGCCTTCAGCTGGTCACGCCGCGCTTCGAGCGACTTCACGCGCTTGGCCATCGGGTCCTTGATCGTGACCGCGGCATAGATTGCCATGATCACGGCAAAGGCGGCGAGCCCTGCGAGGATCGATCCCACCAGTACGACATCGAAGCCGAGGAGCGTGGGGCTTTGTGGTTGGTTGAGCATAGCCTTGTCGATCCGCTGCTTAGATTTCGAAACTGACCATTTTGGACATGATGAACACGCCGATCCCCATCCAGGTCAGCCCGCCAAGGCCGATCACGATGAGACGGTCATCAGTGAAGAACCCGCCGACATAGTTGGGATTGATCCAGAAGATCATCGCAAAGACGATGAACGGGAGAGCGCCGACGATATAAGCGGAAGCCTTCGATTCTGAACTCATCGCCTTGATCTTGAGCTTCATTTGCGCGCGTTTGCGCAGCACTTCGGCGAGGTTCGAAAGCGTCTCGGCGAGGTTGCCCCCGGTCTCGCGCTGGATTGCCAGGGTGATGCAGAAGAAGTTGAATTCGGGAATGCCGAGCCGGTCAGCGGTATCCTGAAGCGAATCCTCCATCGTCTTGCCAATCTTGATGCGCTCGACGATGCCCTTGAACTCGACGCCTACCGGGCCATCGACTTCGGTGGCAACCACACCCAGCGTTTCGGTAACCGGGAGGCCGGAGCGAAGCCCGCGGACTAGGAGTTCGATGGCGTCGGGGAACTTGTTGTTGAACTTCTTGGTGCGGCCCTTGATGAAAGAACCAACGATCATGTGGGGAAGGCCTGCGCCGATCAACACGCCGATGCCGAGGGATAGCAACAGGGATCCGCTCTGGATGAACATCAGGACGGCCACGCCAAGTATCAGACCAAGCGTGGTGTACAGATATTGCGATGCGCTCCACTTTTTGCCGGTGCGATCGAGCCGCATCGCCAGCGCTTCGAGGCGCGAGCCTGATCCCGCAACCCGGTAAGCTTTTGGCTTGCGCGCGGCGATCGCTTTCTTCAGCTGCGATTCCACCTTTGCATCGGTGCTTTCCGAATGGCGGTAACGCAGCGATTCCAGCCGCCGTTTTTGCGACTTGGCCGTTCCTTGACCGGAAATCAGAGCGTAGGCGCCAACGAGCACTGCGAAGATGATCGTGGTGATGAGCAGGGTCTGAAAAAAGTCCATCGCGTCTCTCGTCCCACCTGTTCCTGAAAGTGACCGTTACAAAGGCGGTGATTTGCCGGGCCAGACGCTTTGCGCGTTGCCGGGCATGAACTCGCCATTGTTTATCGAAACGGCCGTGCGGACGAACGAAACAACCGCCCGCACGGCCCCGTTGTTCATGCGGCGGGTTGCGGTTCGCTCTTGTCCTTCTTCGCCAGCAGCGATTTGAAATCGAACCCGCCAAGCAGCGATTTCTTGTCTTCGCTGACCGATTCCAGATCGTCTTCACTTGCGCCCATGACCCGCTCGGCAAGCTGCTTGATCGCAGATGTTGCCTTGCTCGACTTGTTGGCGGCAACGAAGACCTGTCCCAGCTTGGCAGCGTTGGACGCGGCCTTGATGTCGTAGGGGATCGAGATGTCGATGGCGCGTTCGATGGAAGCCTCGAAGTCGGCCTTGCTGATCTCGGCCACGCCCGATTGCACCTTGTTGGCAACGATCATCGGATGCGCATGCGCTGCATGGGTCTTGAGCCATGAAAGGATGCGGATCGTATCGCGCGCGGAGGCAAGCGTGAGTTCGCAGGTGACGAGCACCAGGTTCACATCCGCCAGGAGGTGCGGGAAGTTGATCAGCATGTTGCGCGGCAGATCGATGACCGTCATCTCGAAAGCCTGCCGGAATTCTTCTTCCAGCTGAACGAAGGCCGACCCATCTGTCATCAGGGGTTGGCTGATCGGCGCCTCGGCTGACAGGATTGAAAGATTGTCGTTCGCGCGGATCATGGCGCGTTCGATGAATAGTCCATCGATACGGCTCGGATTGTCGATCGCGTCCGTCAGGCCGCGGCCCGGCTCAAGGTCGAGCGCGAGCGCCCCGGTGCCGAAATGGACATCGAGGTCGAGCAGCGCGGTCGGCGCCTTGTGCTCATCGCTGAACAACCAGGCGAGCGAGGTTGCAAGTGTAGAAGCCCCAACGCCGCCACGGGTCCCGACTATTGCGGTCGAGATGTGACGCTTGACGCTTTCGCCGTCGCCGCCCTTGGGTGAGGTGAAGACGGTGAGCGCGCCGTTGAGCGTATCGTGCACAGCCTGCCCATTCAGCGGCTTCAACAGATAGTCGTGAATGCCGCTCGCGAGGAGATCGCGATACAGGCGAACATCGTTCACCTTGCCCATTGCGATCACGACCGTACCGGGTTCGCAGACTTCGGCCAGTGCGTTGATATCGTTCAGCGGGTCGCCGCTTTCGGAAAGGTCGACCACCAGGATCGCTGGCGATGCACTGACCGAAAGCGACTGAATGGCGTTGCGAAGGCCGCCCTTGTTGCACTTTTCAGGCTGCCAGCCCATTTCGATGATGACCGGACGCAGCACTTCGAGCGTCGCATCGTCGCAGATATAAGCGGCGAAAGGGTCGCGATTTCCGGGAAGACCCGATTTCCAGGGAGCGTTCATCAGTTTTCTCCTCCTTCACCACCTTGCAGACCAGCCGAACCGGTCGGAGCCAATTCCCGATAAGCGTCGATTGCCTTGGTGCCCGTTGCGACAACGGTCTCGCCTTCAGTATCCTTGCCAGCGAGCAGATCTTCTGGATCGGCAATCATCGCTGCGAAGTTCGAGTTCGTTGAGCAGCCATAGTTCGGGCTGATGCCGTTGAAATAGTTGGAGTCAGATTGAGCCGACCAGTCCGGGCAGTCCGGCACGCTGGCGCTGGACCGGGTGATGACCACGCGGGCCTGTCCCGGTTCGAGAAAACCCTCGGTCGTCGGGGCGACTTCGCTGACGATCAAACCGTAACGGTTCGCCAGCGCATTGACCGCCGTCGAAACAGCCGGGTTGTTCGAAGGATCCTCGATCGCGATTCGATCCCCGTAGCCAAGGTCCATCGTCTCGAACCAGCCATTGAGGCGTTGTTGTTCGGCGATAGCCAAACCGGAAGGGGATGTATTGAGGTCGAGCGTGAAGTTGGTACGCTCGATTACCGGCTGCTTGTCGCTGTAGAGGGAGGCGTTGGTCGGCATTCCGGCGCATCCTGCAAGGCCAAAGCCAAGCGTCAGGAGCGCAGCGCCCGCCAGTTTTCTGTTACGTTGAAGGGTCATGATTAAAACCTTTCGTCCTTGGCGGGTTAGAGGCTGAAGCCGGGCGAGGCGGCGTCGGGCTGCCGGTCGCGCTTGCTGCGATTGTCGGAACGACGCTCTTGGGTTTGCGGAGTGTTGGGAAGTGTTGCCGCCGGATCGATCCGGGAAATGTCGGGCGCAGGTGCCCCGCCATCACCCGGCACGTCCGCCGCGCGTGGCATGGGGCGGGTGGCTCCGCTTTCACCAGAATTGTTCTGATAACCCAGCAGCTGCTCGAATTCGTTCGCCGCGCGGTACCCGTCGGTCGGCAGCACGATATCGCGCGCGTTCACGGGTTTGACGAGGTATGGAGTGACGATAATGACAAGCTCAGTTTCCCCGCGACGGTAATCGCGGCTGCGGAACAGATTGCCCAGGATCGGCACGTCGCCAAGACCCGGCGCCTTGTCGAGCGAGTTTTGCGAGTTTGCGCTGAGCAGCCCTGAAATCATGAAGCTCTGGCCCGAACCCAGTTCGACCGTCGTTTCGGTGCGGCGGATGGTCAGCGCAGGAACCTGAAAGCCGCCCAGAGTGACCGCGCCCTGCGTCGAAAGCTCGGACACTTCGGGGCGAACACGCAACGAGATGCGGCCATTGGCAAGGACGGTCGGGGTGTAGGCGAGGCTGACCCCGAAATCGCGATATTCGATCGCGACATTGCCCAGTCCCTGCTGGATCGGGATCGGGAATTCACCGCCGGCGAGGAAGGTCGCAGTTTCACCGGAAAGCGCTGTCAGGTTCGGCTGCGAAATGGTGGTTACCAACCCGAGCGTTTCGGACAGATCCAGCGCGCCCAGAACGTCGAGACCGAACAGGCGACCAAGGCCGGAAATCGTCGTGCCGCCATTGCTGTCCACAGCCGTTCCGGGGATCGTGACTTCCTCGAACAACGGTGCACCGGTGACCGGGTCTACAGCAAAGGTACCATCGGGATTAAGAATGCGGCGAAGGGTTTCAAGCCCAGCTTCCGAAGCGCCTGCTCCACTTGTTAGCGGCCCACCAAAATTGACATCACCATTGGTGAAGTTGCGACCGGTGCCGATCGCGCCGCGGAAACCGCCCGTTCCTGCATCGAAGGTCGCCAGGTTTCCGCCAATGGTGCGCACGAGGCTGCGGCTCACTTCCGCGAACTTGACCTGCAGATTGACCTGCAAG
>JAZBPE010000256.1:0-10136 GCA_036353345.1 Erythrobacter sp.
CGAGGTCCGGATCCTCGGCCCAGGGCCCTGGCCGCCCTCGTCACCCGTGAATAGGATGGCCCCCATGCTCGCCGCACACTAACATAGAACTTGGACCCGCCATTGGGGGCCGGCCAGGGACAAGAAGAAGCGCGGCATGCGCCTCGACCGCGACCGTCCCATCACTGGCACGCGCCTCCTGCGCGAATGGCAGGGTGTCGAATATATCGTCACGGTCACGGCCGATGGCTTCGAGTGGCAGGGGCGACCCTACAAGTCGCTTTCGGCCATCGCGCGGGCCATCACCGGAACGCGCTGGAACGGCTGGGTCTTTTTCGGCCTGAAGAACCACAGGGGGCGGACATGACGAAGCCGCCCGAAAAATCGAAGGTCGTGCGCAAGCTGCGTTGCGCGGTCTACACCCGGAAATCCTCCGAGGAAGGGCTGGAGCAGGAGTTCAACAGCCTCCACGCCCAGCGCGAGGCATGCGAAGCGTACATCGCCAGCCAGCGCTCCGAGGGCTGGGTGCTAGTTCGCGATCAGTATGACGACGGCGGCATCTCGGGCGGCACGCTGGAACGGCCCGGCCTGAAGCGGCTGCTGGAGGACATCGAGGACGGGCTGGTCGACGTGGTCGTGGTCTACAAGATCGACCGCCTCAGCCGGTCGCTCGCCGACTTCGCCAAGCTGGTCGAGGTGTTCGACAGGAACAGCGTGACCTTCGTGTCGGTGACGCAGTCCTTCAACACCACCACGTCCATGGGGCGACTGACACTGAACATCCTGCTCTCCTTCGCCCAGTTCGAACGGGAGGTCACTGCCGAGCGCATCCGCGACAAGGTTGCCGCCAGCCGCAAGAAGGGAATGTGGATGGGCGGGGTCCCGCCCTACGGCTACCGGGTCGAAAACCGCAAACTGCTGGTGGACGAGGAAGCCGCCGCGCACGTCCGCTGGATCTTCGCCCGCTTCCTGGAGATCGGATCGGGGACAGAGCTGGCACGGGAGGTGGCGAAACGCGGCATTCGCACGCCCCGCGGCAACCGGATCGACAAGAAGTATCTGTACCGGATGCTCAACAACCGCGCCTACATCGGCGAGGCGGTCCACAAGGGCGCCAGCTATCCCGGCGAGCACGACGCGATCATCGACCGCGAGACTTGGGACCGCGTCCATGCGATCCTACAGGAGAGCCCCCGCAAGCGGGCAATGCGGACTCGCGCCGATACACCCGCGCTGTTGAAGGGGCTGCTGTTCGGACCGAACGGCGCAGCCTTCTCGCCGACGCACACCCGCAAGGGCGACCGGCTCTACCGCTACTACGTGAGCCAGACCGTGCTGAAACATGGCGCCGGGTCATGCCCGATCGGCCGCCTGCCCGCGGGCGAGATCGAGGCCGCCGTCATTGACCAGCTTCGCGCTGTATTCCGCCAGCCCGAGATCGTGGCGGGGACATGGAAAGCGGCGCGCAGCCAGGCCACAGATGTCACCGAGGCCGATGCCCGCGCCGCCCTGCAGCAGCTCGATTCTCTGTGGGACGAACTGTTCCCCGCTGAGCAAGCCCGCATTGTGGCGCTGCTGGTCCAGCGGGTCGACATCGGCACGGAGAGGCTAAACGTGCGCCTCCGCGTCGACGGTCTCGGCGGCCTCGCGCGTGAGATGCTGTACGGTAACATCGGAGACGCGGCATGACTCGCGGCGTGTCGCCCCCCGACACCGTGATGCTCCACGTCCCGTTCCGCGTCGTGAAACGCGGCGGGCGGAAGGAGATGCAGTTGCCGGACATCGCCGCGCAACCGCGGCGGACTGACAACACACTCGTTAAGGCACTGGCGCGCGCGTTCCGCTGGAAGCGCATGCTGGAGTCGGGGGAGTTCGCCACGATCAGAGAGCTTGCGGAGCGGGAAGGCGTGACCCCTTCGTTCCTGACCCGGATCCTGCGGCTCACACTGCTGGCTCCCGAAATCGTCACGGCGGTTCTCGATGGCATGCAGTTCGCAGACCTGACCCTGAAGACCGCAACGCAGCACTTTCCTGGCGAGTGGACGGCGCAGGTTTCCAAATTCAATGGACGCAAAGCGCTGGAGAGCGGACTTGCACAGCGATGACAACGAGTTTCTGGAACGCAGGGCATTCTTCGAGTTGCTGAGCATACTCGCCGGGTGTCTCATGTGACCCTGGTTCGAGCGGTATCGCGGCGCGGAGAAATGCGTCAAACCGCGGACAGGCAACATGGACTGGACCGAGGGCAGAGCTAGAGGGCTTGGGGGGTGACACGGCTCAGGTGCTCGGACATCGAAGATAGCGACACAAACCGACTACAAGGACCGACACGCCCAAAGCCAGCCCGATCTCACCAGAACTCTGAAATCGCTTGGAATTCCCGCCTTGTAGGAATCCGCAAATTTCCATAGAAATCTCAAAACGGATGATTTTCGGAAAGTGCTTCGCATGGCAGCTGACATCATGACCATTGATGAAGTCGCCGACTATCTCAGGATCAACAAGAAAACCGCCTACCGCCTTGCGGCCGACAGCAAGCTGCCCGGCTTCAAGGTTGGCGGCACTTGGCGGTTTCGGCGCGTGGATATTGAGGACTGGATCGAGCGTGAAGCCAGTCCGAAGAAGGACAAAGAGAGATGACCGGCCAGGAACAACGTGCGGCGCTACAACGGAAAATCTGGGACATCGCGAACGATGTGCGCGGCTCAGTCGATGGCTGGGACTTCAAGCAATATGTCCTCGGCACGCTCTTTTACCGCTTTATCAGCGAGAATTTCGCTGCTTACATCGAGGCGGATGACGAGAGCATCAACTACGCTGGTCTTCCCGACGATGTCGTCACCGATGACATCAAGGACGACGCCATCAAGACCAAGGGCTATTTCATCTATCCCAGCCAGCTGTTCGCCAATGTCGCGAAGAACGCTAACACCAATGACAGCCTCAACACCGATCTCGCTCAGGTTTTTGCGGCGATCGAATCCTCCGCCAATGGCTACCCCTCTGAGCTGGACATCAAGGGCCTGTTCGCCGACTTCGACACGACCAGCACGCGCCTAGGCAACACCGTCACGGAAAAGAATAGCCGCTTGGCAAAAGTGTTGAAGCGCGTTGCGGAGCTGGATTTTGGAGACTTCCACAACAGCCAGATTGATCTGTTCGGCGATGCCTATGAATTTCTGATCTCGAACTACGCCGCCAATGCGGGCAAGTCCGGCGGAGAATTTTTCACCCCGCAACATGTCTCCAAGCTCATCGCGCAGCTCGCCATGCATGGGCAGGACAAGGTCAACAAGATTTACGACCCGGCCTGCGGCTCCGGCTCCCTGCTGCTGCAAGCCAAGAAGCACTTCGACGCACACATCATCGAAGAGGGCTTTTTCGGGCAGGAGATCAACCACACGACCTACAACCTCGCCCGCATGAACATGTTCCTGCACAACATCAATTACGACAAGTTCAATATCCAGCGCGGTGACACGCTCACCCAGCCCCACTTTCAGGACGACAAGCCCTTTGATGCCATCGTCTCCAATCCGCCATATTCGGTGAAGTGGATCGGCTCGGATGACCCAACGCTGATCAATGATGACCGCTTCGCGCCCGCTGGCGTGCTGGCGCCCAAATCAAAGGCGGATTTTGCCTTTGTACTCCATGCCCTGAGTTACCTGTCAGCCAAGGGTCGCGCGGCGATTGTCTGCTTTCCGGGGATCTTCTATCGCGACGGCGCGGAGAAGAAGATCCGGCAATATCTGGTCGAAAACAACTATGTCGAGACGGTGATCGCGCTCGCCTCCAACCTTTTCTACGGAACGACCATCGCGGTGACGATCCTTGTCCTCGCCAAGAACAAGACCGAAACGGCCATTCAATTCATCGACGCCAGCGGCGAAGAGTTTTTCAAGAAGGCCACCAACACCAATCTGATGACGGACGATCACATCGCGCGGGTGATGGAGATTTTTGATCGCAAGGAAGACGTCGACCATGTCGCGGCTTCGGTGCCCTATGAGACCGTCGCGGAGCGGGGCTACAACCTCTCGGTCAGTTCCTACGTCGAGCCGCGCGACACGCGCGTGGTTGTAAACATCGATGAGCTGAATGCCGAGATCAGAACCACGGTTGAGAAGATCGATCGCCTGCGCATCGACATCGACGCAATCATTTCGGAGATCGACGCATGAGCGCGGCGCGCTTTCTGGAGAAGCTGCTCGGTGGGGCTGATGTGGCTTGGGTGCCTTTGGGAGAGTTGGCCGAGTTGGTGCGAGGGAATGGATTGCCGAAGTCTGACTTCGTTGAAACAGGCGTTCCAGCCATTCATTACGGACAGATATACACGTACTACGGCCTTGAAACTCACTCAACGATTTCGTTCGTCTCGGAAAAGACCGCTCAGGCGCTGAAAAAAGTGGAACCCGGCGACATCGTGATCACTAATACAAGCGAAAATCTCGAAGACGTTGGAACACCAGTTCTCTATCTTGGAAAAGAACCGGCCGTCACGGGTGGCCACGCGACGATTATTAAGCCTTCTCCGCATCTCTCTGGAAAGTATTTTGCTTACTTCACCCAAACGCCGACTTTTTTCGCCGAAAAACGGAAGTTAGCGAGAGGCGCAAAGGTCATCGACGTTTCTGCTAAAGACTTGGCCAAGATCGAAATCCCCATCCCGTGCCCGGATGATCCGGAGAAGTCACTGGCGATACAGGGGGAGATTGTCCGGATACTCGACAGCTTCTCCGAGCTTACCGCCGAGCTTACCGCCGAGCTTACCGCCGAGCTTACCGCCCGCAAAAAACAGTACAACCACTACCGCGACCGGCTTCTCAGCTTTGAAGGTGGGGATGTCGAATGGAAACCCTTGGACGAGATTGGTGAGTTCATCCGTGGGAAGCGCTTTACGAAAGCCGATTATGTCGATGAAGGCATCGGCGCGATCCACTATGGCGAAATCTACACGCACTATGGCGTCTTCGCGCACAGAACGCTTTCAAAGGTCAGAAGCGATATGGCTACGTCTTTGCGGTATGCTGAGCCAAATGATGTTGTCATCGCGGGCGTCAGCGAAACAATCGAAGACGTCGGCAAAGCGGTTGCCTGGCTCGGAGAAGAAAAAGTCGCGATCCACGATGATAGCTATGCTTTCCGCCACAACATGAACCCGAAGTTCATCGCATATGCGATGCAAACAGATGCTTTTCATGATCAGAAAGCGAAGTACGTTTCGAGCGGTAAGATCAAAAGGCTCCTGATTGATGGGGTCAAGAACGTGCGGCTGCCGGTTCCTTACCCAGACGAACCTGCCAAGTCTCTCGAGGAACAGACGCGCATTGTCGCAATCCTCGACAAGTTCGACACGCTGACGACTTCGATCAGCGAAGGCCTGCCACGCGAAATCGAGTTGCGCGAAAAGCAGTATGCCTGGTACCGCGATCAGCTGCTGAGCTTTCCCAAACCTGATGCAGAGGCGGCGTAAATGGGACAGACGCTGACCGAGATCGCCGAGACGCTGAGGGACGCCGACAAGAAGGTGCAGCTGATCTATGCGTTCAACGCCTCCGGCAAGACGCGACTGTCCCGCGCATTCAGAGAGCTAATCGACCCGAAGACCGAGGAACGGGACGACGATTATCGCCCTAAGGTGCTCTACTATAATGCCTTCACCGAAGACCTCTTTTACTGGGACAATGATCTGACCGGCGATACCGAGCGGAAGCTCTGCATTCAGCCGAATGCGTTCACCAGGTCCGCATTCGAAGATCTTGGGCTCGACCTCAATGTGATTACCGTGTTTCAGCGTTACACCCAGCCGAACCTTACGCCCCGCTTCAATGAGGAATACAAAACGAGGGACAAGGACAACAAAGAGATTACCGTCCAGGCATTTTCCGAAGTCATCTTCACGCTGGGGCAAGATCCGGCGACCAACCCAGAACGTCTCAAAATATCGAAGGGTGAAGAAAGCAATTTCATCTGGAGCGTTTTTTATTGCCTGCTGGATCAGGTCATCAGCACCCGTAATGTCGCCGAAGTCGACGAACGCGAGACGGATCAGTTCAACGATCTCGAATACATATTCATCGATGACCCGGTTAGCTCGCTCGACGAGAACCATCTCATTCAGCTTGCCGTCGATGTCGCCGACCTTATCAAGAGAAGTGAAAGCGTGAACGGCCTGAAGTTCATTATCACGACCCACAGCCCGCTGTTCTTTAACGTTCTGTTCAATGAGTTGGGGAAAAAAACCTGCTACATGCTGAAAAGGCTGGAGGATGGAACCTTTGAGCTAGACGCGAAGAATGGCGATTCCAACCAGAGCTTTTCTTATCACCTTTACCTCAAGCGGACGCTGGAGGAGGCAATCGCGGCGGACAAGATCGAGCGCTATCATTTCACACTGCTGCGCAATCTCTATGAAAAGACATCGAACTTTCTGGGCTATCCGCGATGGTCAGAGTTGCTGCCGGGCGACCAGCAACTTTACCTGAACCGCATCATTCAGTTTACGAGCCATAGCACGCTCTCTAGCGAGGCCATTGCCGAGCCGTCGCCGCAGGAAAAGCAGACGGTGAAGCTCCTGCTGGATCATTTGCGCAACAATTACAGCTATTGGCAGGAGGAGGCTCCGAATGCCTGAGCAGACGACCCCGATCGCCGAGACCAATCGCTTTATCGTTCTGGACAAGTACGTGCGCGCCTGGGAGGCGGCTGACAGCTATCAGTCTGAAGGCGACCTGGAGCGCGAGCTTGTTCAGGACCTGCGCAATCAGGGCTATGAGCATCTGCCTGACCTGAAATCAACCGACGCCATGCTGGCCAATGTGCGCGTGCAGCTGCAGGCGCTCAATGATGTTCAGTTTACCGATACGGAGTGGGCGCGCTTCGTCGAAACCTATTTGGACAAGCCCAGCGACAGCGTGACGGACAAAGCCCGCAAGCTCCATGACGACTACATCTTCGATTTCGTCTTCGATGACGGCAGGATTCAAAACATCTATCTCGTCGATAAGCGTCACGTCTGCCGCAACAAGATACAGGTCATCAAGCAGTTCGAGCAGGCCGGAACCCACGCGAACCGCTACGATGTGACCATTCTTGTGAACGGGCTGCCGCTGGTGCAGGTCGAGCTGAAAAAGCGCGGCGTCGCCATTCGGGAGGCGTTCAACCAGATCCACCGTTACAGCAAGGAGAGCTTCAACTCGGACAATTCGCTCTTCAAGTACCTCCAGATCTTCGTGATCTCGAACGGCACGGATACACGCTACTTCGCCAACACGACCAAGCGCGACAAGAACAGTTTCGACTTCACGATGAACTGGGCGCAGGCGGATAACAGCCTGATCCGGGACCTGAAGGATTTTACGGCGACCTTCTTCGAGAAGCGCACACTGTTGAAGGTGTTGCTCGATTATTCCGTCTTTGATGTCAGCGACACGCTGCTGGTGATGCGCCCCTATCAGATCGCGGCGACGGAACGAATCTTACGAAAGATCAGGAGCTCGTTCAAAGGCATGACGCTTAGAAAGCCGGAAAGCGGCGGATATGTCTGGCACACTACGGGCTCAGGCAAGACGCTGACCAGCTTTAAGGCGGCCCGCCTCGCCACTGAACTCGATTTCATCGACAAGGTCTTTTTCGTGGTCGACCGCAAGGACCTCGATTTCCAAACGATGAAGGAGTATCAGCGCTTCTCGCCAGACAGCGTCAATGGATCGGACAGTACAGCCGGGTTGAAGCGGAATCTCTCCAAGGACGACAACAAGATCATCGTCACGACCATCCAGAAGCTCAACAATTTGATGAAGAGCGAGGGCGAACTGCCGGTCTACACCCAGCGCGTCGTCTTCATTTTCGACGAGTGCCATCGCAGCCAGTTTGGTGAGGCACAGAAGAACCTCAATCGGAAGTTCAAGCAGTTCTGCCAGTTCGGCTTCACCGGCACACCGATCTTTCCGGAAAATGCTTCGGGTGCGGAGACGACGGCCAGCGTATTCGGAAGCGAACTTCATTCTTATGTGATCACCGACGCGATCCGCGACGAGAAGGTGCTGCAGTTCAAGGTCGATTACAACGATGTGCGCCCGCAGTTCAAAGCGATCGAAACCGAACAGGACGAAAAGAAGCTGACCGCCGCCGAAAACCGGCAAGCTCTTCAGCACCCTGAACGAATCGCCGAGATTTCCCAGTACATTCTCGATAACTTCCGTCGCAAGACGCATCGTCTCTATGGAGACGATAAGGGCTTCAACGCCATGTTCGCGGTGAGCAGCGTTGATGCAGCCAAGCTCTATTATGAAAAGCTGAATACGCTTCAGGACGGTAGCGACAAGCCCTTGAAGATCGCGACCATCTTTTCATTCGCGGCCAACGAAGAACAGGATGCGATTGGCGACATTCCTGACGAGAGTTTTGAGGTTTCGGCGCTGAACAGCAGCGCCAAGGAATTCCTGAACGCCGCCATCGCGGACTACAACGCCTGTTTCCGAACGAATTTCAGCGTCGATAGCAAAGGCTTCCAGAATTATTACCGGGATCTGGCGAAACGGGTGAAGTCCAAGGAAGTCGACTTGCTCATTGTGGTTGGCATGTTCCTGACCGGCTTTGACGCGCCAACCCTGAACACGCTGTTCGTGGACAAGAACCTGCGTTTTCACGGCCTTATACAAGCCTACTCCCGCACCAACCGCATTTATGATGCGACCAAGTCTTTCGGCAACATCGTTACCTTCCGCGACCTGGAAGAGGCGACCGTCAAGGCGATCACACTCTTCGGCAACGCCAATACCAAGAACGTCGTTCTGGAGAAGAGTTACTCAGAATACATGGAAGGTTTTACGGACCAGACGACAGGCGAGGCGCGGCGAGGCTTTGTCGATGTCGTCCGTGAGCTGGAAGAGCGTTTCCCGAACCCTGCCGCCATCGAAAAGGAAGCGGACAAGAAGGCCTTTGCGAAGCTGTTCGGCGAGTATCTCCGCGTTGAGAATATCCTTCAGAATTATGATGAGTTCTCCAGCCTAAGAGAGCTTCAGGAGATTGACGAGAGTGACGCCGAAGCGGTGAGAGCGTTCAAGGAGCGGCATCATTTGAGTGATGATGACGTTGACGGGCTCAAGAGCATCGAGATGCCTGCTGACCGAAAGGTCCAGGACTACCGTTCGACCTACAATGACATCCGGGATTGGCTTCGCCGTGAAAAGGAGAGCGCCGAGCAGGTTGAGTCAACGATCGACTGGGATGATGTCGTCTTTGAGGTCGATCTCTTGAAGTCCCAGGAAATCAATCTGGATTACATCCTTGAGCTAATCTTCGAGCACAACAAAAAAACGAAGAGCAAGTCAGAGCTCGTTGGCGAAGTTCGCCGTGTCATCCGTGCCAGTATTGGCAACCGCGCGAAAGAAAGCCTCATCGTCGATTTCATCAATCAGACAAACCTTGACGAACTGGGGGACAAGGCCGGGGTGATTGAGGCGTTTTTTGCCTTCGCACAAGCCGAACAACGCCGGGAAGCGGAAGAACTGATAACCGATGAAAAATTGAACGCGGATGCCGCCAAGCGCTACATCGCGACGTCGATCAAGCGCGAATATGCGAGCGAAAACGGCACGGAGTTGAACTCGATCCTTCCAAAAATGAGCCCGCTCAATCCACAATACCTGACCAAAAAAAGAGACGTGTTCCAACGCATCTCTGCGTTCGTAGAAAAGTTCAAGGGCGTTGGCGGAAGAATTTAGCTGTGATCATGACCGATGGTCGCGAACCACTGCATACCAGCTATGGTTTTCGATCCGCGTCGCGCCCGCATGCCGATCGTCCGCCGCAAAGGTACAGTCCTAGCGACCTAGAAAGAGTAGCATTTTCAGAACTTTGTAGAACTGTACCTATTGAGCGCAGTCAACAGCTCTGGAGAATATCGGCCTTGAGAGACCACTTCCGGGCCTCATGGCGCGTAGGCCGGTTAACAGCCCCTACCGCATAACCCTTGAAAACAAAGGAAGAATCCGGCCGTAGCCGGATCGGGAGAACGCTTTCGCGGGGGCAATTGGCGGAGGAGGTGGGATTCGAACCCACGGTGCGCCTTCGCGCACGCCGGTTTTCAAGACCGGTGCGTTCGACCGCTCCGCCACTCCTCCCCGCGACGCTTCCTAGACCGCGCGGGA
>JAZBPE010000257.1:0-20682 GCA_036353345.1 Erythrobacter sp.
CCTGCATCAATTCGTTCATGGCGATCATGCCGAGCCGGCCACCCGATGCGGTAAAGCCGGCCTGATCGTTGGCCTGCATGAGGACCTTGGCCTGATCGCGGCAGGCCTGGGTGAACAGGCGCGTGAACAGTTGCCCCATCGCGCGATCCGCTTGGTTCTTGGCCGCCGCATCGACGGTGACGATGTCGGCCAAGGCGGGCGACGCCGCCATGCTAGCCGCCATCCAGCGAGCGGCGAGCATTCGGTCACTGCCGGTCGGGGATGAAGCGATACAATCGCCAAGCTCTCGCGAAGCTTCATTGGGATACGCGATCTGCGGGCTTTGCGCGGACGCCGATGTAGCCCAAACGAATGATATTGCGGCCAGAAACGGCGCGTATTTCGCAATCCTCACAATCAAGTTTCCTTCAGCAGCAGGCTCGAATCACCATACGAGTAAAAGCGATAATTGTTTTCGATCGCGTAAGCGTAGGCGGCCAGCATTCGTTCGCGGCCCATCAGCGCGCTAACCAGCATCATCAGCGTCGATCTGGGCAGGTGAAAATTGGTCATCAGCCCATCGACGGCTCGGAAGCGATAGCCCGGCGTGATGAAGATAGCGGTGTCACCCTCAAATGCGCGGATCGTGCCGTCCGCCTTTGCGGCGCTTTCGAGCAGGCGCAGCGACGTCGTGCCCACCGCGATGACCCTATGACCGGCGGCTCGCGCGATGTTGAGGCGGTCGGCCGTTGCCGCATCGATCCGGCCGAATTCGGCGTGCATGGCGTGGTTGTCCGTATCGTCCGCCTTGACCGGGAGAAACGTACCTGCACCGACATGCAGGGTCAACATCTCGCGCCCGATCCCGCGACTATCGAGCGCTTCGACCAGGCGATCGGTGAAATGGAGTGAGGCCGTGGGAGCTGCAACCGCTCCGTCCTCGCGCGCGAACAGCGTCTGGTAATCCTCCCGGTCCGCTTCATCGACGCCCCGGCGCTGTGCGATGTAAGGCGGCAGCGGCATGGTGCCAGCACGCTCGAGCAGGACTTCAACCGGTTCCTCACCCTCGAAGGCCAGGGTGATCGAGCCGTCATTTCCGCGCCCCTCGGCAATCGCGGTGACGCCGCCGCCAAAGATCAGCTGGTCGCCCTCCTTCACCCGCTTGGCATTGCGCACGAAGGCCTGCCAGCGCCTGAGGTCGAGCCGCTTGTGCAGCGTCGCGCCAATCCGCGCTTCACCGCCAGCGCGCCGCCCTTCAAGCTGTGCGGGGATGACGCGCGTATCGTTGAAGACCAGCACGTCGCCCGGATCGAGCAATTGCGGCAAGTCGCGCACCCCGCGATCCTCGAAGGGCGCATCGGACCCGCGTACTACCAGCATCCGCGCCGCATCGCGCGGGCGGACGGGGCGTAAGGCAATTCGCTCTGGCGGAAGTTCGAAATCGAACAGGTCGACGCGCATCGAAGTGGCCTAACGCGGCTTTAGGCGCAGCTCGACCTATTGCTCGTTGAGCGGCGCGTTCAAAATGTCGGCGGTGATCTCTTCTTCTGGCGCGGGCGTGGACGTCATGATCGGCGGCGCGGCATTGTCGCTGGCAAGCGAGGCCTGCAGGATCCGCGTCGGGTCCTGCGGCGGCTCTCCGCGATTGATATCGTCAACGGCCGCCATGTTATCGATCACCCGGCCCAGATTGGTGTATCGCTTGTCGAGGCTGAAACGGGGGTAGAACACGATGAAGAACTGGCTGTTCGCGCTGTCCTCCTCCGCCGCACGCGCCATGGAGACGGTGCCGCGGATATGGGGCATCGGGTTGAACTCTTCCTCAAGATCGGGAAGCTCGGACCCGCCTTGCCCCGTGCCGGTCGGATCGCCGCCCTGCGCCATGAAACCGTCGATGACGCGGTGAAAAATCACTCCGTTGTAAAAGCCTTCGCGCGTCAGCGTCTTGATCCGTTCGACATGGCTGGGCGCCCATTCGTCCATCAGGCGGATCTTCACCCGCTCGCCATTCGAAAGGTCAAGCACCCATACATCTTCGGGATCGACGCTCGCATCGAAATCGATCGGGGGATAGGTGCGCCGGTCGACCGTTCCGGCAACCGCCGCGGCATCAGCGCTGGGGTCCTGGTCGCCTTCGTCGCTCTGGGCGAGCGCGCTCACCGGGAGGGCAAACAGGCAGAGCGCCGCGAAGGCGCTGGAGAGTTTCTCAATCATGGTGGTCTTTTTATAGCGTGTTCAAGTCAGCACCGCTGGCGTTTAACGCCGCTCGGCTGACACTTCAATGAATGATGGTGCCGGATCGCGCTCGCAGCTCAATAGTCGCCCTTGCGTCCGATCGCCTTGACCCGCTCAGTCAGCTGATTATGCACCGAAGCGCTGACAAACGGCGCCACGTCTCCGCCATATAGCGCGATTTCCTTGACCAGCTTGGAGGCAATCGGCTGGAGCGACACGTCGGCCATCAGGAACACGGTTTCGACATTATCGTCGAGCTTCTGGTTCATGCCCGCCATCTGATATTCGTACTCGAAATCGGCCACCGCGCGCAGACCCCGTATGATGACACTGGCCCCTTGTTTTTGCGCAAATTTGACGAGCAACGCGTTGAACCCGACGACTTCGACATTGCCAAGCCCCATGTCGGCAACCTCGCGCTCCACCATGGCGAAGCGTTCCTCGGGCGCAAACATCGGGTTCTTCGAAGGATTGGTCGTTACCCCTATGATCAGCCGATCGACCAGCTTGGAGCCACGCCGGATGATGTCAGCATGGCCAAGCGTGATGGGATCGAACGTCCCGGGATAGATGCCAATGCGCGCGCTCATAAGGCGCTCCACTCCCGCTTTTCGTACCTAGCCGCCATCACCGGTCCCGCTCGGCGATGAAGCGAGCAAGTGCGCGCAGGGTTTCGGCTTCGTCACCGTGGCTGCCTAGATGCCCGATCGCTTGCTCGACCAGCATCCGCGCCTGTTCGCGAGCCTTGTCCACGCCCATGAGCGTGACGAAGGTCTGCTTGCCCTGACCCTCGTCCTTCCTGAGCGCCTTTCCCGCCTTGTCCTCGTCGCCGGTCGCGTCGAGCAGGTCGTCGGCGATCTGGAAAGCGAGGCCGATATCACGGGCATAGGCCCGCAGATGCGTGCGCCCCTCAGGCGGAACCTTGCCCAGGATGGCGCCCATTTCGACTGCTGCGGACAGCAGCGCGCCGGTCTTGAGCTGCTGGAGCCGGGTGACGGTGTGCAGATCGTATTCGACCCCTTCCTCATCCGCGACCATGTCCATCATCTGGCCGCCCGCCATCCCGTGCATGCCGCTCGCCTGCCCCAATGTCGCGATCAATTCGCTGCGGGTGAACGGATCGGGGCTGGTGCCGGGATCAGCAAGCAGCTCAAAGGAAAGCGCGTGGAGCGCATCGCCCGCCAGCACCGCCGTCGCCTCGTCATAGGCTTTATGCAGCGTCGGCTTGCCATGGCGCAAACTGTCATCGTCCATGCAAGGCAGATCGTCGTGAATGAGCGAATAGGCATGGATCGCCTCGATCGCCGCGCCCGCCCGCAAGGCAGCCTCGCGCGCGACGCCGTACATTTCGGCGGTGCTGACGACGAGCAGCGGGCGTACCCGCTTGCCCCCGCCGATCGCGGCGTATCGCATCGCCTCGACCAATCGGGCGCGGGTATCGGCGGGCACAGGCAGGATGCTGTCGAACACCGCATCGATCTCGTCCTGCACACGCGCAAGTTCGCTGCCCAGCCGGTCGGTCGCAACGCTGGTCAGCGTCATTCTAGCGCGTTCCTTCAAACGGCGCGATGCCGGTGGCCGTACCATCGCTGCCTGTCACGATCGTTTCGATCCGGGCCTGCGCTGTATCGAGCCGCTTCTGACACGCCTTGCGCAGCGCTTCACCGCGTTCGTAGAGGTCGATCGAACGGTCGAGCGGCACATCGCCGCGTTCGAGTTGCTGCACGATTGCCTCAAGCGCGGCGAGCGCCTGTTCGAAGCTCATATCGGCAATCGCGGTCTCACTGGCGTCGATGGCAGAGGCTGTTTCCATGGGTTTCAGCATTGGCGCTGCACCTGCGCCCGGTCAAGACCGTGCACCGGCTCTGCAAAAAGGGTTCCACACCGGCTTGGCGACAGCGCCGCTGTGTCCTAAGCGCTGCGCCCCATGAGTGCTATCACCCCCGATATCATTGCCCAGCACGGTCTGAGCGCCGAAGAATACGAGCGCGTGCTGACCAGCCTTGGCCGCGAACCAAACCTCGTCGAGCTCGGCATCTTCTCCGTCATGTGGTCCGAGCATTGCTCCTACAAGTCGAGCCGCGTGCACCTGAAGAAGCTTCCGACCGAAGCGCCGTGGGTGATCTGCGGGCCGGGCGAGAATGCGGGCGTCATCGATATCGGGGACAGGCCGGACGGAACAAGACTGGCAGCGATCTTCAAGATGGAAAGCCACAACCACCCCTCTTATATCGAGCCTTATCAGGGCGCGGCAACCGGGGTTGGCGGCATCCTGCGCGACGTCTTCACGATGGGCGCGCGCCCGGTGGCGAACCTCAACGCACTGCGCTTCGGACGGCCGGACCATCCCAGGATGAAGCATCTTGTTCAGGGAGTGGTCTCAGGGATCGGAGGCTACGGCAATTGCGTCGGCGTGCCGACAGTCGGCGGGGAGACCAACTTTCACCCCTCCTATGACGGCAACATCCTCGTCAACGCGATGACCGTGGGCGTCGCGGATGCCGACCGGATTTTCTATTCCGCAGCTAGCGGTGTGGGCAATCCGATCGTGTATGTCGGCTCGAAAACCGGGCGCGACGGAATCCACGGCGCAACGATGGCGAGCGCGGATTTTGGCGAGGACACCGAAGCCAAGCGCCCCACCGTTCAGGTTGGCGATCCGTTCACCGAAAAGCTGTTGATCGAGGCCTGCCTCGAACTGATGGCGACCGATGCCATCGTCGCGATCCAGGATATGGGCGCTGCGGGTCTTACGTCCTCCAGCGTCGAGATGGCGACGAATGGCGGCGCAGGCATCCGGCTCGACATGAACGCGGTACCCTGCCGCGAAGAGGGCATGACGCCTTACGAGATGATGCTTTCGGAAAGCCAGGAGCGGATGCTCATGGTTCTAAAACCCGGGGCTGAAACGCAGGCGCGCGCGATCTTCGAGAAGTGGGAGCTCGACTTCGCGATCATCGGCGAAGTAACCGATACACGCCGCATGGTGCTCGAATGGAATGGCCAGACCGTGTGCGACATTCCCCTGGAGCCGCTGGCAGCTGAAGCACCCGAATATGACCGGCCCTACCTCTCGCGCGCAGACTATGCCGAATGGGCGCAGATCACCCCGCTCGACCAGACGCCTCGGACCGAGGACCCAGGCGCTGATCTGGTCAAGCTGCTCGCCTCCCCCAACCTCGCCTCAAAGCGCTGGATTGCCGAGCAATATGACAGTCAGGTCGGCGCCGACACGCTCCAGACCGGCGGCGATGCGGCGGTGGTGCGGGTTCATGGCACAACTAGGGCGCTCGCGATGAGCACCGATTGCACACCGCGCTATGTCTTCGCGGATCCGTATGAAGGCGGAAAACAGGCGATTGCCGAGGCGTATCGCAATCTCGTCGCAGTCGGGGCGCGGCCGCTTGCGGTCACCAATTGCCTGAACTTTGCCAATCCCGAGCGGCCCGAGATCATGAGCCAGTTCGTCCACGCGCTCGAAGGTATGGGCGAGGCGTGCCGCGCGCTCGATTTCCCGATCGTCTCGGGCAATGTGTCGCTTTACAACGAGAGCAAGGCGACCGGCGGGGGCAGCGCCATCCTGCCAACGCCTGCGATCGGCGGCGTCGGGATCATCGACGATGTAACCGCGATGATAACGCACGCTTTTAAGACCGAAGGGGATGCGATCTACATGATCGCACCCGAATTCTGGGCCCGGCCCGATCCGAACCGCTCCCATCTCGGGCGCTCGTTATGGCTTCATGTCGTCCAAGGCATGGAAGCGGGACGCGCGCCACCGGTCGATCTGACGGCAGAGCGCGGAGCGGCTAAGATTGTGCAAAAGCTTTTGTCAGAAGGTCTGTTATCCGCGGTCCACGACATTTCCGATGGTGGTCTGGCCGTGGCGCTCGCGGAAATGGCTTTGTCGGGAGGCATGGGGGCACAGGTCGTGGAGCACGCCGATTATACCCCTGCGCAATGGTGGTTCGGCGAAGATCAGGCCCGCTACGTGGTGACGGTCCCTGCGGCCAAAACCGGGGCGTTCAACGCGCTCGTTGCGGAAGGACCGGAAACGCGCGAAGCGGCGCTGGTAGGTTTCCATCGGATTGGCACGGTAGGCGGAGACAGCTTGCTTGGCGTGACGCTCGACGAACTACGCGAGGCGCATGAAAGCTTCTTCCAGGGCTGGATGGATGGCTAGCCGTCAGGCGGCGGCGGCGCTCAGCGTCAACCCTTCGCGGCACTGGCCCTCGCGCTCGAGAATGGTCAGGCAGGCGCGGTAGATTGAAGGCCTGCCGATCCCGAGCCGCTGGCGCGCCGCGCGGATGTCCTCGCGCATCAGCGTTTCGATGTCCTGATGTGCAAGCCTCGCTGCTGCGCGACCGAGCCGCTGCCCTTCGCGCACTGCGGAAAAGAGCGGAGCCCTGGTCCGCGTCACCTTTTTCAACTGCCGCGCGCCCGCATAGGCAATGAAGAGGATGCCGCGATTGTGGTTCTGCGAATATGAAAAAGCGAGGAGCGAAGCCTCTCCCAGAGCATCACGGCCATAGCCGGTCAGCACGTGGAAGAGATCGTGCGTGTCGCGCAGGCGATCGAAATACCACTGCGTCTGGTCGCGCGGCAGGCTTTCAGGCGGCGCCCATTTATGACTTTCAGCCACCAGACCGGCAGCGGTCAGCCCTTCGCGCTTCATGAATTCGACGTAATGGCGCCCGACGGTATGTTCAGGAAACGCAGTCCAGCGATCGTGATTGTCCAGTAGCTCGGGGATCGACACGTCTTCGCTGAGCATGTGCCGGCCTTCGCTCGACTGGCAGAAGGCCAAGGCCTGACGCACGCTGCGCCTGCCTTTGGTAGCCTCAATGATTTGAAAGACCTGTTCGGTATCCTCCTTGTCCTCGACCAGCTTGCTGAAATGATGGAGCACCTTGCGCGGTTTGAGCCCGGAAACGCGGCGTTCGGGCGCAATAAGTGGCAGGTCGATGGACAGCATGGCGAACTCCTTGTCTGGCATGCTACTTACAATGATGTCAGTAAGCTGTCCAGCCTGTTTGCAAAAGGATGGCGATCGAGTGCGTTTATGACGAAAAGAGGATAATCATGCGCGACCACGAACAGATCCCCTATTCGCTCGATCGTCTGTCCGACGAGGAGAGCATCGAGCGCGCCCGAGCGTTCAGCGACCGATTGAAAAAGCGGCGCAGCTGCCGCTACTTCTCAAGCGATCCCGTGCCGCGCCCCGTCATCGAAGCCGCGATCGAAGCGGCAGGCTCTGCACCCAACGGGGCGAACCATCAGCCCTGGCATTTCGCCGTGATCGAAGGTGCACAGACGAAACGCGCCATCCGCGAGGCCGCAGAGGCGGAGGAACGGCGTTTTTATGGCGAGGACGAAGGCAATACGGATGCTGGTCCTCAAGCGAGCCGTAAAGCAAGTGACGAGTGGCTGGGCGTGCTCGCTGACCTTGGCACCGACGCGCGAAAGCCGTTCCTTGAAACCGCGCCCTACCTCATCGCGGTCTTCGCACAGCGCAAGGGCGGTATTGCAGAGGACGGCGAAACACAGAATTACTACGTCAGCGAAAGCGTAGGGATTGCTTGCGGTATGCTGATCGCGACCCTGCACGAAGCGGGACTCGCGACCTTGACGCACACACCTTCACCGATGGGCTTTCTGCGAGATATTTGCGGTCGACCCGAATGGGAAAGACCGCTGATGATAGTGGTGGTTGGCCATCCGAGCGCTGATGCGAGCGTGCCGATCTGCGCGACGCGGAAAAAACCGCTGAGCCAGATCACAAGCTGGTTCTAGCGACCGGACGTTGCGCACCGCGACTGGTTCCTCGCCCCGTCTGCCCTCAGGAGCTGCAGATGGGGCAGCAGCGCGTGGTCGGGGTGCCGCAGCGAGACCACGCTACTTACAGCTTTCAAATACGGCTCGATACGCATTGGCAAGAACGTTGCGAGACACCCGAACGCGGGTAATCCCTAGCGGCTCCTCCAGTCCGTTTTCGCGATACCGAGCAAGGACAGCATGCCGGTCAGATCGCCCGAATCGATCCGTCCGTTCGCCGCGTCGCGCGCTGCTGGTTTCGCATGTACAGCGAACCCGTAATCGGCAGCTTCAAGCATCGGCACGTCATTTGCTCCATCGCCGGCCGCCAGGACGCGCGCACTTGGCCCGAGCCGCGTAGCCTCTTCCTTCAGAACGCGGCGCTTCGTGCCCGCATCAGCGATGTCGCCTTCAAGTCGCCCGGTCAGCTTGCCGCCTGCAACTTCGAGCCGATTGCCCACCACCCGGTCGAACCCGAGCGTCTCGGCCACCGGGTCGGCGAAATGGTGGAATCCGCCTGTCACCAGCACGCAGCGCACGCCATGCGCCTTTAGCGTTGCCATGAGAACCCGCGCGCCTGGTGCCGGGTTGATCCGTTCTGCCAGACAGCGCCCGATTGCCGCTTCCCCCAGCCCCTCAAGCAGCGCAACGCGCTCTCGCAGAGCCGGTTCGAACTCGAGCTCGCCCCGCATTGCGCGCTCGGTAATGGCGGCGATCTGCGGTTTGAGCCCGGCAAAATCCGCAAGTTCGTCAATGCATTCCTGGCCGATCATGGTGGAGTCCATGTCCGAGATGAACACACCTGGCAGAGTAACTTCGCCTTCGAAAACGAGCGTGTCGGAAGGCGCAAAATATCGTTCGGTGGCTTCGATCACAAAGGCTTGTTCGGCCTTGGCGAAGCGCATTTCGAGAACCGGTATGCCAAGATCGAGGAGCACGGCAGAAGCGAGAGGCATGTCGACGTTGCGCAAGGCATCGCTGGCCGCGTTAAGTCGGGGCTCCCAATCGCGCATGGCGTGAAGCGATCGGTCTGCTATCAGGCGCGCGATGAGCACGATGACCTCTCCCGAAATTGCCGCGTCGGCGCGGCCGCTGGCGCTCATCGCAGGCCCGACCGCGAGCGGCAAGAGCGCTATTGCGGTAGATTTGGCGCGGGCGTTGGACGCGAATGGACGCAGCGCCGTAATTGTCAATGCCGATAGCATGCAGCTCTATCGCGACATTCCGATCCTTTCGGCCGCCCCAAGCAAAGCCGAGCGCGCGGCGATAGATCATCGGCTCTATGGCGCATGGGACGGAGCCGAAGCCTGCTCCGCCGCCGAGTGGGCGAGCCGCGCGAAGCAGGAAATCGCGGAGGCGCATGAAGCGGACATGGTCCCGATCCTCGTCGGAGGCACGGGACTGTATCTCAAGGTGCTGATCGAAGGAATTGCGCCAATCCCCGAGATCGACCCTGAAGTGCGTCGCAGCGTGCGTATCCTGCCGGTTGAGAGCGCCTACACCGCGTTGACCATCGAGGATCCGGAACGCGCCGCTGCGCTGGAGCCGGGCGATAGTCAGCGCATTGCCCGCGCTCTCGAAGTCAAGCGCTCGACCGGGGTTACGCTGAGTGACTGGCAGCGCGCGAAAGCGGGGGGGATCGGCGACGTGGTCGCGCTTCATCCGCTGGTGCTGATGCCCGATCGCACCTGGCTTTATAATCGCTGCGAGGCGCGCTTCGCGCAGATGGTCGAAGACGGCGCGGTCGCTGAAGTGGAAGCGCTGCTTGCGCGCGAACTCGCTCCGGACATGCCGGTCATGCGTGCGATCGGAGTACCCGAAATTGCGGCCTTCCTGCGGGGGGACACCAACCGCGATGCGATGATTGCCACGGGAGCTCAGTCAACGCGGCAATATGCAAAGCGCCAGTTTACCTGGTTACGCAGTCAGGCACCGGACGGCTGGGCCCGTATTGAAAATTCCGATAGAAAGAAACATATCGACTTGGTCGGAGAATTTGCATCATTGTTGCGTAGATAGAGGTTGACGCGTCATATGATATGCTTATTCGAAGCCAAGCCCTGCTACGGCAGGCGAACGAGAATAGAAAGGTTCGAGTAACCCGTGTCCAACCTGATGATCGTAGTCAAAACCGGCTGAGCTGAGCGTTCCATAGCCAACGCCCAGACCGGCCCGATGCGTATCTGCGCTTCGGGCCGTTTCAATATGAAGGAGTATCAATCGTGACGCAGCGTTCCGGCGCCGCCATTCTCATCGCAGCTCTGGTCGAACAGGAAGTCGATTTCGTATTCGGCTATCCCGGCGGCGCGGTATTGCCCATTTACGATGAGCTGTTCGGCAATGAACGCATTCGACACATCCTGGTGCGCCATGAGGCCGGCGCAGCGCACGCAGCCGAGGGCTATGCCCGCGCAACCGGCAAGCCGGGCGTCGTGCTGGTCACCTCGGGGCCGGGTGCAACCAATGCGGTGACCGGCATCGCCGATGCGTGGATGGATTCGATCCCGCTGGTCGTGATAACCGGACAGGTGCCGACCGGCCTGATCGGAACCGACGCGTTTCAGGAAGCCGATACGGTTGGCATCACACGGCACTGCACCAAGCACAATTACCTCGTGAAGGATCCGGCCGACCTCGAAGCGACGATCGCCGAGGCGTTTCGCATCGCAACCACGGGGCGACCTGGCCCCGTTGTCGTCGATATTCCCAAGGATGTGCAGATCGCGGTGCCCTCGCAAAGTCGCGCCAAAGTCGCGTCTGGCTCGCACCGCTATGCCCCGCAAACCGTCGCGCCTGCCGACCAGATCACGAAAGCAGTGGCGATGCTCGCCAAGGCCGAGCGCCCGATATTCTATACCGGCGGCGGCGTTATCAATTCCGGCCCCGAGGCAAGCACGATGCTGCGCCGCCTGCAGGACCTGACTAGTGCGCCGGTGACTTCCACTCTCATGGGCCTGGGCGCTTTTCCTAGCACGCACCCCGACTGGCTCGGGATGCTTGGGATGCACGGCACGCTCGAAGCCAACATGGCGATGAACAAGTCCGACGTGATGGTCTGCATCGGTGCGCGTTTCGATGATCGGGTGACCGGGCGGCTCGATGCGTTCTCTCCGGAATCGATCAAGATCCACATCGATATTGACCGCGCCTCGATCAACAAGAATGTGGGCGTTGATCTTGGCATCGTGGGTGACTGCGCGACCGTGCTGGAGCAACTGATCGAAGCGTGGGGTGACCGCAGGCCTCAGGACCTGGGCGAATGGAAGGCGCGGATCGCCGGATGGCGCGCACGCGAATGCCTGGCTTATCCGGACCGCTCGAAAAAGGAGCCGGACGCGATCATGCCGCAACGCGCGGTCGAGCGGCTCTACGCCCTCACCCGTCACCTTTCACCGATCATCTCGACCGAAGTCGGCCAGCACCAGATGTGGGCGGCGCAATATTACGGCTTCGATGATCCGAACAAATGGCTGACCAGTGGCGGCCTTGGCACGATGGGCTACGGCCTTCCCGCCGCGATCGGCGCGCAGCTCGGGCATCCCGATGCGCTGGTTATCGACATTGCGGGCGAGGCGAGCATCCAGATGAACATTCAGGAACTTGGCACCGCGAGCCAATACCGCCTGCCGGTCAAGGTCTTCATCCTCAACAACGAATATATGGGCATGGTCCGCCAGTGGCAGGAACTGACCTATGAAAGCCGCTATTCCAACAGCTATTCCGACAGCCTGCCCGATTTCGTCGCGCTGGCCGAGGCTTATGGCTGGAAGGGTATCCGGATCGAGGACGAAGGTGATCTCGACGCCGGAATTGAGGCGATGATAGCGCATGACGGCCCCGTCATGGTCGATTGCCACGTGACCAAATACGCCAATTGCCTGCCGATGATCCCTTCTGGCGCGGCGCATACCGACATGCTGCTTTACGGCGACGAAGTGGACGGCACCATGGACGACGCGGCCAAGGCGCTGGTGTGACTTCATGAAAATCGAAAGCGCGCAGACCGAGCGCCACGTCCTCGCCGTGACCGTCGATAACGAGCCGGGCATTCTCGCCAAGATCACCGGGCTGTTCACCGCGCGCGGCTACAATATCGATTCGCTCACGGTGGCCGACATCTCGGACGATCATGCGATCAGCCGCATTACCATCGTCACAAATGGCCCGCCGCAGGTCATCGACCAGATCGAGGCGCAGCTTGAGCGGCTGGTGCCGGTTCACAAGGTCGTCGACCTTACCGCTGCGGGTCCGCACGTCGAGCGTGAACTGGCGCTTATCAAGGTGGCCGGTAGAGGCGAGGCGCGGGTCGAGGCGCTGCGCATCGCCGAACTGTTCCGTGCCAAAGTGGTCGACACCACCACGTCCAGCTTCGTCTTCGAACTGACGGGCGCGCCCGACAAGATCGACAGCTTCATCATGCTTATGCGCGAGCTTGGCCTCGTCAGTGTCGGGCGCTCGGGCGTTGTGGGCATGATGCGCGGAGCGGGCAGCGCTTGACGCGGGCTTCATCACCTTCAAGGGAACCCTTATGCAAATTTACACCGATGCTGATGCCGATCTCGGCCTGATCCAGTCCCGCAAGATTGCCGTGCTCGGCTATGGCTCGCAAGGGCACGCCCATGCCCAGAACCTGCGCGATAGCGGCGCGGGGGAGGTGCGCATTGCATTGCGCGAAGGCTCCGCCAGCGCGAAGAAGGCGCAAAGCGCGGGCTTCACCGTCATGTCGAATGGCGACGCAGCGGAATGGGCCGATGTGCTCATGGTGCTCGCCCCCGATGAACATCAGGCGACGATCTGGACGGAAGACCTTGCGCCGCGGATGAAACCGGGCAGCGCCCTCGCCTTCGCCCATGGCCTTAACGTCCATTTCGGGCTCATCGAGCCGCCCGCCGATCTCGACGTCATCATGATCGCGCCCAAGGGTCCGGGCCACACGGTGCGCGCGGAATATCAGGGTGGGCGCGGCGTGCCGGCGCTGATCGCCGTGCATCAGGAAAGCGGGCACGGGGACAACGGCTTCGCCAAGTCGCTCGCCCTCGCTTATGCTGCGGGGCTTGGCGCAGGGCGCTCCGGCATTATCGAGACCACCTTCAAGGACGAATGCGAAACCGACCTTTTCGGCGAGCAGGCGGTGCTGTGCGGCGGGATCACCCATCTCATCCAGGCCGGGTTCGAAACGCTGACCGAAGCAGGGTATCCGCCCGAAATGGCCTATTTCGAATGCCTCCACGAAACCAAGCTGATAGTCGATCTGCTGTATGAAGGCGGCATTGCCAATATGCGTTATTCGATAAGCAATACCGCGGAATATGGCGATATCGTCACCGGCCCGCGCATCATCACCGAGGAGACCAAGGCGGAGATGAAGCGCGTGCTCGCCGACATTCAGGCGGGCCGGTTCGTGCGCGACTTCGTGCTCGACAATCGGGCGGGCCAGCCGCAGCTCAAAGCCTCGCGCCGCGCCGCCGAAGCGCATCCGATCGAGGAGGTTGGCGCGCGTCTTCGCGGACTGATGCCGTGGATCGGTGAGAACAAGCTGGTCGACAAGACGAAGAACTGACGGGGAGCCCTGGCCGGTGATGCCCCCCGGGCGCTCGACCCCCTTACTCTTCGCCCTGTGCGCGCTTGCGTGGGTTGCAATAGTCGCACGCGGCTATTTCGACGTGAAGGACGTCGATGCGCTTCAGCCAACGCTACCGCAATCCGAGGTTCAGCGCTTCGCCCGCGAGCAACTCGACACTTTGCAGGAGCGTTCGTTTGCGAGCGACCGCGAATTGTGCGGCATCATCTACGAAACAAGTGAGGGCAAGCTCGGCGCCTCGCGTTCCAATGATGGCGATGAAGCGAGCTGCGACCTGAGATATTTCGACGAACCCGGGATGGTTCCTGTTGCCAGCTTCCATACACATGGCGGCCATTCGCGCCGCTACGATGGCGAAGTGCCATCGGTTATCGACTTGCAAAGCGATATTGCTTCCGGCCTTGATGGTTACGTCTCAACGCCGGGCGGGCGCTTCTGGCATATCGACCATGAGGCCGGAGTGGCGAACCTCGTCTGCGGGCCCGGCTGTGTGACACAGGACCCGCGCTATGAACCATGCAACGGCGATGTGATAGCGCGAAGCTATTCCCTGCAGACGCTAGGGTCGCGCTTTGCTGGCGGCGGAATTCGCTGCTGATCGGAACTTGCCGCGCCGACATTGATTACAAGGGCCATGGTCTCAAAAAACGCCCTTGCCGCTTTCATCTCTCTTGCATTCCTCTCGCCGCTTGCGCTGGCGTGCGGCAACACCAGCGATGCTGATGCCGAACCCAACCCCGCCGAACCGGTCGAGGTCGGTGAGATTGCACGCACCTTGCCTGAGCCCGAGGCGACCCCTGCCATCGTTGGCGAGGCTGATTCGGCCTGCCGCGGGCAGCTGGCCAAGCCGTTTGTCGGTCAGGAGCTTGATCTTGCGACGCGCACCGAACTGCTAGACGCGGTCGCGCCCCAGGTAATGGTGCGCTTCCTTGAGCCGGGCAGCGAGGAGGAAGATGGCAGCATGAATACTGAGCGCCTCAATATCGCGGTCAACGACGCGAACGAGATTACCGAAGTTTACTGCGGCTGACCTGCGCCTGCGTTCCACTACGGAGACTGTAATGAAAAAGATCGCTTTCACCACGCTTGCTAGCGCCGCCATTTTGTCCGGCGGGCTCATGTTCGGCTCCAACCTCATGGCGCAAACCGGCGAAATGCCCGGGCAAGTAGACGTGAGCCGCGTGACAGCTGGCAATTACGAGCTCGATCCGGTGCATACGTTGGTCGAGTGGTCAGTTAACCATTTCGGTTTCAACGATTATTTTGGTCTGTTCGGCGATATCGAAGGAACGATGACGTTGGACCCGGCTGATATCGAGAACGTCGAGTTTCAAATTATGGTGCCGATCGCGCAAGTGACGGTGGCGAGCGAAGAGCTTAAAGACCACCTCTTGCGACCGGGCAAGGACGGCGCGGAACCCGACTTTTTCGGCCCCGAACCCGGCACTGCCACCTTCACTTCCACCGCTGTGCGCCAGATCGATGATACAAGCGCGGTGGTTTCGGGCATGCTCGAAATGAACGGGAACACGGGCCCGGTAACGATGCGCGTAGAGTTTACAGGCGCAGGTACCAATCCCTTCAGCAACGCGCAGACGGTTGGTTTTCATGCCTACACGGTGATTGATCGCACGGCTTGGGACATAAATTACGGTCAGGGACTGATCGGAAATGATGTCGAGTTGAAGATTTCCGCGGCGTTCGAGAAACAGTAGGGCAGATTCGCGCGCCGCGAATTCATCCATTGTCGCCGCGGTTTTCGGTGCCTTCCCACAGTGCGCCGATCTGCCTGCCGGACGATGTGTCATCAAACCGCAACGCCAACGCGGCTTGGACCTTGAGGACGTTTACAAAGCAATCGTTGGACCAGCTCATGCCCCTTCTCGCCGTCCGTCCCGCCAAATTCTTCTTCCTCGCGGCGAGCATGACGCTCGCGGCTTGCGGTGCGAATGATGACAGCGGCGCAGAGGGCGCGGCTGATGACTTTGCCGCACGTATCGGTAGTGGCTCGTCGCCAGCGCCTGCAGGTACGGTTGCACCGACAATCGCAAAGCCGCTTCCCAATGCTGCGCCCGGCGTCTTCACCCCCGGCACCGCGACAGACCCGGCGAGCGCGACCTGTGGGGCCAATCGCATGGGAGATTTCATCGGACGCGCGGCCGACGACGTAACGCGAGCGGCAATCATGGATGCAGCCAGCGACGTACGAGAGGTCCGTTTCATCTTGCCGGGCAGCGATTACATCGAGCCCGATCCGACCAGTCCGCGCCTCAACATGATGCTCGACCAGCAAAACATCATTCGTGACGCGCGCTGCGGCTGAATGGCACGTTTCAGGGGGCGGCAAACACCCTACTGAAGTTCGCGGGAAATTGCCGGTTCGCTATCGGCACGCAAGGCGCTAGAGCTTCGCGCCATGCCCATGTTGTCCGACCCGAAGCGCAAGTATGCGCCCTTCCCCCCCGTCGATCTGCCCGACCGGCACTGGCCTTCGCAGGTGATCGAAGCCGCGCCGCGCTGGCTTTCGACCGACTTGCGTGATGGCAATCAGGCGATCGTCGATCCGATGGACGGCGTGAAGAAGGCGCGCTTTTTCGATTTGCTCGTCGATCTCGGTGTGAAGGAGATCGAGGTTGGCTTCCCCAGCGCCGGCGCGACCGAGTTCGGGTTCATTCAGGGGCTGGTCAAGTCCGGCACCATTCCCGACGATGTACTGGTGCAGGTTCTCACCCAGTCGCGCGCCGATCTCATCAGCACCAGCTTCGAAAGCCTTGAAGGTGCGCGCGCTGCGATCGTCCATCTCTACAACGCCGTCAGCCCGGCCTGGCGCGACATCGTCTTTCGCATGAGCCGCGAAGAAGTGCGCAAGGTCGCGGTCACCGGCGCGAAGGTCATGCGAGACGAAGCGGCGAAGCGTCCCAATACGCGATGGCAATTCCAATACAGCCCCGAAACTTTCTCAACCGCCGAACTCGATTTCTCGATCGAGGTTTGCGCCGCGGTGATGGAAGTGCTTGCGCCAACAGTCGAACATCCCATCATCCTCAACCTGCCCGCGACGGTCGAGGCGGCAACCCCCAATATCTACGCCGACCAGATCGAATATTTCGTGCGCAACCTGCCCGGCCGCGAGCGCGCGATAATCTCGCTTCATACCCATAATGACCGGGGCACCGGCGTGGCAGCGGCGGAACTGGGGTTGATGGCAGGCGCGGACCGGATCGAGGGTTGCCTGTTCGGAAATGGGGAGCGCACCGGCAATTGCTGCCTGGTGACCCTGGCGCTCAACCTCTACACCCAGGGGATCGATCCCGGCCTCGATTTCTCCGATATCGACCACGTGATCAAGACGGTCGAATATTGCAACGGCCTGCCCGTCCATCCGCGCCATCCCTATGGCGGGGAGCTGGTCTATACCGCGTTTTCGGGCAGCCATCAGGACGCAATCAAGAAGGGCTTCGAGGCGCGCGAGACACAGAACGACGAAGGTTGGCGCGTACCCTACCTTCCGATCGATCCAGCGGACTTGGGACGCGATTACGAAGCGGTGATCCGCGTCAATTCGCAAAGCGGGAAGGGTGGCTTTGCCTGGGTATTGGAACAGAAGCAGGGCCTCAAGCTACCCAAGCGCATGCAAGCGGACTTTTCCAAGCACGTCCAGCGCCTGGCCGACGAAACCTCGTGCGAGCTCGATGCAAATGACATTTGGCATGCGTTCAAAACCGCATACCATGTACAAACGCCCGGAAAGCATTTCCAGCTGGTCGATTACGACGAAGCGCGCGCAGCGGACGGAACGCGCATTTTTTCAGGCAAGGTCGCGGTCGAAGGTGTCGAACGGAGCGTAAGCGGGCGCGGAAACGGCCTGATCTCAAGCGTCATGGCGACGATGCGCGAGGCCTTCGGAGTTGCACTCGAGGTCGTCGACTACACTCAGCAATCACTCGGCTCGGGCACCGATGCGAAAGCCGCAACCTATCTCGAATGCGAAGCAGCGGACGGGCGCAGCGTGTGGGGCTGCGGCATCGATGACGATGTTGCTACCGCTAGCGTGCGCGCCGTGCTGAGCGCGGCGAACTCGGTCGTGGACGGGAACGGTTAAAGGACGCGCGAACGATCAGCGTTTTGCCGCTGCAATCCCTTCGGCCAGCATCCGGTTGACCCGCGCGGCGATAGCGTCCGGCTCCATCGCTTCCTGATCGCTCCAGACGACGTAGCGCAGACCGATGAAGACGTTGATCCCCATCAGCGCCCAGGCTTCGAGTTCGCCCAGCCCTTCGCGCAGATCGCCAGACCTGATCCCTGCGCCGAGGCGCGCCTCAATGCTTTTCGCAATGGTCTCATAATGTGCGCGGTAGTCTTCGGGCGCGATAAATTCAGCTTCGTCGATGATGCGATAGATCTGCTTGTGTTCGCGGGCAAACCCGAGGAAGGCCGCCAGCGTCGCGCGCTCGATTTCTAGCGCGTCCATCTCGTCCGACATTGCCTCGCGCGCATGATCGCGCACACTGTGGCTCAGATCGCCTACTAAGGCCCGGAAAAGAGCGTCCTTGCTGTCGAAATAGGTGTAAAAGCTGCCCAGGGCGACGCCGGCGCGCCGGGTGATCGAGCTCACGGACGCTTCGTGATACCCCCGCTCGCCGAATTCGATCGCTGCTGCATCGAGCAATTTCCGCAAGGTCTTGCGCCCCCGTTCGGTTCGCGGGCGCTTGCCAGGCCCCGCGGCCCCGTCCGCGCGCTCTTGCGAGATGGTGGTGTTGCCTTTTTCCATCATATCGCCCTCTCCCCTGCATCGCAAACCCGACGCCGCGCCTCCGAACGTAGGCGTAAAGACGCCGATCACAAGCGAGAACTTGAATCATGGTTCAGCTTTCAATATGACGGTGCCAAGAACATAATGACCCAATGGAGAGGGGATCGGAAATGAAACGTGTTTCTGGAACACGGGCGCTGCTTTTGTCGGGCGGTGCCGCGTTGGCGTTTGCGGCCGTGCCCGGTGCTGCGCAAGATGGTGCGCAAATCCCGCTTGATGAGGAGGAAACGGTCGGTGACGAGGCCGACGATGCGTTCGCCGATAGCGGCATCATCGTCACCGCCCGCCGCCGCGAGGAGCGCCTCCTCGATGTACCGCTTTCAGTCACCGCTCTTACGGGCGAGGCGCTGCAAGAACAGGGTATTCTGGAAATCACGCAGATCGCGCAGCAGATCCCCAACATCACGCTCGAAGTCAGCCGTGGCACGAACACGACGCTGACTGCCTTCATCCGCGGGGTCGGGCAGCAGGACCCGGTTGCCGGGTTTGAAGCGGGCGTTGGACTCTATATCGATGATGTATATCTGAACCGCCCGCAGGCCGCCGTGCTCGATATCTACAATGTCGAGCGGATTGAAGTCCTGCGGGGGCCGCAAGGCACGCTTTACGGGCGCAACACGATTGGCGGTGCAATCAAATATGTGACCGCCGAGCTGCCCGACGATCCGAGCCTGAGCGTGCGCGGAACGCTTGGCAATTATGACCAGGCCGAACTGGTGGTGACGGCCTCCGCGCCGCTTACCGATACGTTGACCATCGGTGCAAGCGGCGCGCGCCTTTCGCGCGGCGGGTTCGGCGAGAATCTGACGCTCGGTACGGAGAACTACAACAAGGATGTATGGGCCGGACGCGGCACAATCGAATTCGATGGCGGGCCAGTCTTCGTCCGCTTGTCCGGCGACTACATCAAGGACAATAGCGAAGCGCGCCAGGGCGCTCGCCTGATCCCCGGTCTCCTGAGCGGAGCACCCGTGCTCGACGATGTGTTCGATACGCGCGCAGGGCTCAATGTCGTCGATCAGGAAGTCGAGGCCTATGGCGGCGCGCTCAACATCGCGATCGAGCTTTCAAGCGAGCTCACTTTGAAATCGATCACCGGCTACCGCGAGGACAGCTCCACCACTCCGATCGATTTCGACAGCCTGCCCGCCGCCGATCTCGATGTTCCGGCGATCTACGATAACGACCAGTTCAGCCAGGAACTCCAGTTGCTTTATGAAGGTGACCGGCTGTCCGGGGTCGTGGGCTTCTACTATCTCGACGCAAACGCCTTCACTGCCTTCGACGTCGCGCTGTTCACGACGGGAGAGCTGCTTGGTCTTCCCGGCCTGAACGCGCAAACCTTGGGCGATGTCGGCACCGAGACCTATTCGTTCTTCGGCGATTTCACTTATGACCTGACCGATACGGTGAGCGTTTCGGTGGGTGGGCGCTACACCAATGACCAGCGCACGAGCCGCGTCTTGCGGACCACCTTTGTCGGCGGGTTCTCCGACCTGTTCGATGGTGCAGGCGTACCGATCGCGGTAACGTCTGACTTCGAAGGCGGCGAGACGTTCGAGGACTTCAACCCGCGCGCTTCGATCAGCTGGCAGCCGACGCGCGATCACAACGTCTATCTGACCTATTCGCAGGGCTTCAAGGGCGGCGGCTTCGATCCGCGCGGCCAGACCACCGCCGCGCCTGATCTCGATGGCGATGGCGACATCGATTTCGAGGATCAGTTCCAGTTCCTGCGCTTCGCCCCCGAAACGGTCGATAGCTACGAGCTTGGCTGGAAGGCATCCCTGCTCGATAACAGGTTGAACATCCGCCTCGCGGGTTTCCTTGGCCAGTATAAAGATGTGCAAATCCCCGGTTCGGTGGGACTTGATTCAGATGGCGACGGGATCAATGACAGCTTCGTGGGCGTCACTTCCAACGCCGCGAGCGCGGATATCAACGGCTTCGAATTCGAAGGCACGGCGATTGCTGGTCAGAACTTTGCAGGGCTTGGCAGCATCTTCAGCGTCAACTGGTCGCTCGGCTATCTCGATGCGACCTTCAATGAATTCATCGACGCACTAGGCAATGATGTAGCGGACGAACGCGTGTTCCAGAACACGCCAGACATCACGGCGCATATGGGCTTCAATCTTGGCTTGCCGGTGGCAGATGGGATCATCGACTTCATCGGCCTCGCTTCCCTGCGCTCCGATGCCAGCCAGTTCGAGGCGCGCAACGCGTTCCTGGATCAGGATGGCTTCGTGCTGGTGGATGC
>JAZBPE010000258.1:0-2774 GCA_036353345.1 Erythrobacter sp.
CAGCGCCGAGATAATGCCATCGCGCATGGTCAGCAGCTCTTCGCTCGTAAGCGATGATCCCTCGCTTACCCCGACCGACATGATGACCCGAAAATTGCGCACGAAGAACGGGCCGTCACTTGCAAGCGTCGACCAAGCACCGCCCGTAAGCTTGTCGAGCCGGTGGCGCGCAAGGGTCTGAAATACGCCAGAAGCTTTGAAACGAGGCAACGCCCAAGCCTGCAGCTTCTCGGCAACGCGCGGACTTGCATAGTTCGTCACGCTGAACTTGGTTCCGGGCAACAGGATATCGGAGAAGATCGAGCCGATCATGTCGCTAACGCGATCGTTCGCGCCGACCAAGGGAGCGAGCTCAAGAATGAATCCCTTGGACCGGACTTGATGGAAGATCCGCTTGTCCTCGTCGAACGAACGATAGCCGAGATAATGCGAGAGCATCGGTATCGCCGCTGGGCGTGCATTTTGCTCGGGCTTGCGGCTGTCTCCCACGACGAGATCAACAATGTTGTTGAGGACGTTACCCATCGCGCTTTACTCCACCGTGCCTGGAAAGGAGGCGGCCTGACGGCGCACCTGCGGCTGAGCGGACAGGCGCTCCTTCACCTTGTCCTCGATCGCCTCGATGGGATTGGGCCGATCGGCAGCAGCCGCTTGCGCAGTAACTTCGTCGCTTGCTGGAGGAACCGCTGCACTCAAGACACCGGGAGCGATGGCGAGTAAGGCAGGCGCGCTTTCAGCAGCCGCAAGGAGACCGCGATTACGCGAGGGTTGAGAGCCGCGCTTGGCCATCGCGTCCATCGCCTCCCCGCGCCCCGGCAAGCCCGCTTGTGTGCGAACCACGCGGCGAGCGTGAGAGGCTCCCGATGCATCGGTATAGGCGGGGAATACGACGGACAGCTCATAACTCGGCGCAGGACGCGACACAGCCGGAGCATTCGGAGCAGCGATGATGTGAACGGGCGTGTCGATGCCATCGTCCATCTGGTAGGGGCCAGCGGGATTGAGCAGGTCAGTTGAACTGGTCTCTTCGATCCTTGCAAGCGCAGTGTCATCGATCACGGTCGAGGGTGCACAAACACCGTCAGGAGCATCACATCGGAAGCTGCCGTTGATGTTCGTCCCGAAGGTCGTGCAACCTCCAAGAGCTGCGGCGAGCGCTGCAAGCGCGATAAGCGGCTTCATCGTCATGAGCCAATCCCTTTGATCCAGTTTTCGAGGAATTCGCGGGGGCGGTAGCCGTGAACCACAGCGCCATCCTCGCGAACGATGACAGGGGTGCCGGTGAAACCGTGCTTGCGCGCAAAGGCTTCATTGGCATCGAGGCCCGAAGTATCGCAGTCGCCGCCCGTGGTGATCGACCCGCCATCATAGGCTTGGTTCACCGCGCGCTTTTTGTCGGGCGAGCAAATCACCGCTTCGGAAATCGGTCGTGTGCCGAGAACGGAGATCGGACGCTCGACCACTTTCACATCGAGCGTTTCAAGCGTTTCGTGGAGGCGCTTGCAGTACCCGCAGCGAAAATCGCTGAAGACGGTCAGAGTATTGGAGCCTCGCCCCATCGTAACCGCACCGTTCTTCGGCAAAGCTCTAAGCGCAGCTGGATCAACTTGCGCATCGATCGTGGGAGCGGCATCCTTTGGCTGAGCACCTGGTCGATGAGGCTGTGCAGGCGCATTGTCAGCAGCGCCCCCTCCCCCGACAAGCATATCCGGGTTCATTTCGAGGAGGCGCGCGGCGGTCAGGTCCTGCTTGGTTTCCATGTCATAGACACGGCCGATGATGAGATATCGTGCGCCTTCGTCGACATAGAACAGGTTCTGCTTGGCCTGGACCTCGCAGACGCCATCAATTCTGGCGCAATCAACCGCCGTGATCTCGGTTTTGGGCAGCCTCTCGGCGAGCGTTTTGGCAACGTTGTTGTCAGCCGGAGAAACAAGAGCAGCGGCGGCGACCGCAACGCCGCTTCCTGCGGCAAGGGCCGCGATACCGCCGGTCACTTTGGCCAAGGGTGTATACTTCTTCATACCATTACTCCTCCTCAGTTTCGGATGAACGTGCCGTCGAGGAAAACGACCTCGACCTCCGCCCCGGTCGGCATTTCGACCACCGGCTGATATTGTTCGGCTCGCTCGATCAGATATTCAGACAAGGTGTTGCCGGCATTGGCCGCGCCGCCGCCAATAGCCTGAATGCCCACATCCTCCGCCGAAGGCAGAACGGGTTCGTTGGCGATGCGCGGGATCCGATTGGCGCCTTGGAAGGCGTTGCCGACGCCGCCGAAGAGCCCGGCGATAAAGGCCTGCGTAGTCAATCCGCCTTCACGGCTCACAACCCGTCCACGCACGCCGACCTTGCCGCCAAAGGCGATGAAGCCTTTGACCTCGGAGACCGCGAACCGCCCGCCCGGCTGCGCGCACGTCATGCGCTGCAATTTGACATAGACCTTCTCGCTGGAAAGATCGCCATAGGCAGCGCCATTGACCATGCAGCCTTGCACGCGGGTGGCGAGGAGTTTCCCTTCCCCATAGACCGAGCGCGCCGGACCCGTGACACGCAGAAGGACAGGTAGCGGATCGCTCTGGCTACGCGTGTTCGTGGTCGCATCAACACCGACCACCACGGTGGCCTTGGCGATTGAATTGGGCGGGAGATAATTGGGAGAGTCGGTATAAACGGCAGGTGAGTTCGAGGGATCGATGCGCGATGCTGTCCCACCCTCAGCCGCGAACGACACCATCTGGACATCATTGGAGCGGCGAGGAGGGGTTGGCGCC
>JAZBPE010000259.1:0-3959 GCA_036353345.1 Erythrobacter sp.
ACCTGACTACGCCGCGATCATCGAGCGCGCCTCAGCTGCTCTCCCGACGGGTGGCCGGATGGCCCTGCTTGGCCTGAAGCACCCCGAGCGCTGGCCGCGATGGCTGATTGAAATCGGCATAGTGCTGACCAAACCATTTGGTGTGGCGCGGGAATATGAAGAGTTCCGCCCTTGGCTTCCAGCACGCAAAGTTTTGCGCGAAGTTCATTTCCGCGAGTTTCTGGCCGGTTGTGCGTATGAATTCGTCGGTGCCAAATCGTGATCATGAAAAGACAAGCGCTCAGACAGCCGTGGTTGCGCAAGCTTTGCAAGGCTCCTAAAGGGTTGAGTATTGTGCCGCGTCTTGTGTTCCCCTTCCTTGCGATCATCGCCATTCTTTTCGGTAGTGTCCTATCGTTACCTGACGCGCATGCTTCAGAAGGCGAAAGCTTCGTTCATGCGGCCGATCACGTTTATGCGCATGGGGCGGACCACTTCGATAGCAATGATCCCGAGCCGGACCATGATGGTCAGGACCATTCGGCAACGCATCATCACAATTGCAGCTTCAGCCTCGCCGATAGTGGAGTGTTCCTGGGGTCGCCCTTTGCGCGCACGAATAGCCTGAAGGGTCCGCTTGCGACTTCGATGCTCACCTCGCGCGCGCCGCCGGTTCTGATCCAACCTCCCAAAGCCTGACAGCAAATCATGTGCGAGTGCGCCTGCGCGTGCGCTCGATTGGTTTCAGTCAGGAGATACAATAATGCGGTGCTTTGCACTGGCCGCGGCCTTGATTGCCGTGTCCACGGGTTCGCCAGTATTGGCACAGGAAACAGTTACACTCGAGGAAGCGCTCGCTCGAGCGGGCGTCGGCATTGAAGGGGAAGATGACCCTTCCAGCAATCCACGGGTTTACGGCCCTCAGGCGGAGGCCGAAGCCGCGCGTGCGGCTATCGACCAAGCACGCCTCCGACCCAATCCCGAGCTATCGCTCGAGGCCGAGAACATCGCGGGCTCCGGCGCTTTCTCCGGGCTGCGGTCGACCGAATATACCCTAGCGATCGGTCAGCCGCTCGAACTCGGCGGCAAGCGAAGCGCACGCATCGCGAGCGCACGCGCATCGTCCGATTTCGCCGGCTTGCAGAGCGAATTTGCCTTGTCGCAACTCGCTTTGGGGGTGCGCGAGCGTTATGTGCAGGCTGTCGCCGCAGGCCAACGCCTCGTTCTCGCGCGGGAAATCGTCGAGCGAAACCGTGAACTGACGCGGATCGCCAACGTGCTTGTAGAGGTCGGGCGGGAGCCGCCTCTTCGAGCTATGCGTGCACAAGCTACGCTTGCCGAGGCGGAGGCCGAATTGCAGGCTGCACAAGCAGACGATTTAGCAGCACGTCAGGCGCTCGCGGCTCTCTGGGTATCCGGACATCCCAATCCCGCAATATCGAACGTCTTTCCTGACTTATCGCCGCCCCTTGCGCCGCCGGTTTCCCAAGATCCGTTGCAACTGCGCATTGCGGGCGCTCGAACCAGCTTTGCTGAAGCCGAAATTGCGCGTGAGCGCTCGCTTGGCGTTCCCGACCCAACGCTGTCGGCAGGTGTGCGCCGTTTTGAGGAAAGCAACGATCAAGCGTTCATCGTCGGGATTTCCATTCCGCTTCCCTTTCGCAACCGCAACCAGGGCAACATCGCAGCCGCCGAGGCGCAATACCGCGCGGCAAGCGCGAGCGAGGCGATAGCCGAGGCGGACTACCGCGTGGAGTTCGAGCGGACGCGAACGCTTTATCTGGCCGCCGAAACGCGTGTGGAGACCCTCTCCAGCGCATCCCTGCCGCAGGCTGAGGAAGCGCTCAGGCTCGTCGAGATCGGCTACCGCAATGGCAGATTTCCGCTGATCGAAGTTCTGGCGGCTGCCGAAGCGCGCGACGCCATTCGTGAAAATCTGATTCAGGCAGAAGAGACCCGCGGCCTGCTCGCGGCGCGGCTCATCTGGCTCACCACAGAGTGAGGCCCATTTCCATGAAACGTAGCCATTTGATCGCCGTAATCGGTGTCCTGATCTTGCTGGCCGCCTTGGCCTGGGTCTTCTGGCCCGCTGACTCAAACGGGCCCGACCAGCAAGCGGAACAAGGTGAAAAGAGCGAAGTCCCCGAAGGCGTTCTGCTGATCGACGCGAAGCAGATCGCAGCTTCGTCGATAGAAATCGAAGCTGTCCAATTCGGCGCAGCAACGGAGCTTGTATTCCCAGCGACCGTCGCCGCGACGCCGAATGCCAGCGCACGGATCGATGCGCGTGCATCCGGTGTGGTGAGGAGCGTGAACAAGATGCTTGGCGATTATGTCAGGCAGGGGGAGGCGATCGCGCGGATCGAGAGCGCTGATGCTGCCGGACTGGCTGCGCAGGTCGCTACCGCGCGTGCCCGCGTCAACGAACTTTCCGCACTCTATGACCGGGAAAGGCGGCTGTTCGAGGCCAATGTGACGGCTCGGCAGGATCTCGAAGCTGCACAGGCCAATCTGCAGGTGGCAAGGTCCGAACTTTCCCGCGCGCAGGCCGCATCCGCAGCTGCTGGTGTCAGCAGGGATGGACGTTCGCTGGCCGTGACGAGTCCGATTTCAGGGCAGATCACCAGCGCGCCGATCGTGCTTGGCTCCTACGTCTCCGCCGGTGAAGAGATGTTCCAGATCGTGAACGCGAGCGGCTTGCAAGTGCAGGTTGCTCTGCCCGCCAGCGATGCTGCGAGAATTCGGCCGGGCGATGAAGCTACGTTGGCGCTCGGGCAGGACCGGGAGATCGGCGGACGTGTGCGCTCGGTGACCCCGGCACTCGATCCGGAAAGCCGCAGCGCAACCGCAGTTATTTCGCTCGCTGGAGCGGTCCCCGGATTGCAGCCAGGCGCATTCTTGCAGGCGCGCATCCGACCCTCAGGTGAAACCGATGCGACCTCGATCTCGGTGCCTGAATCCGCAGTTCAGATGGTCGAAGGCCGTGAAGTCGTGTTCGTTCGCACGCGTACCGGGTTTCGGGCGATGCCTGTCGTGACGGGATCGCGCTCGGGAGGGCGCATCGTGATCGAGTCCGGATTGCAGAATGGCCAGCGGATCGCGACCGAAAACGCCTTCCTACTCAAAGCCGAACTCGGAAAAGAGGAGGCCGAACATGGACATTGATCGGTCTGAAAGCGGTTTCGAGGAGGAGCGCAGCAGCCATGATGGCCTGATTGGCGGCGTCCTTGACTGGTCGGTGCGCAATCGCTGGGCGGTCGTAGCCCTTGCCCTAGGTGTTGCCATCTGGGGCGCGTTCAATCTTGCAAAACTGCCGATTGATGCGGTGCCGGACATCACCAATGTTCAGGTGCAGATAAACACCGAGGCACCGGCCCTCTCGCCCTCGCAGATCGAAACGCAGGTAACCTTCCCTGTCGAAACCGGACTAGCCGGTATCGAGGGACTTGAGATGACCCGCTCGATCTCGCGTAACGGCTTCAGCCAGGTCACCGCGATCTTCGAAGAAGGCACCGACATCTACTTTGCCCGGTCGCAGGTCGAAGAGAGGATCGCCAACCTGGCCTCTTCGCTTCCTGCAGGTGCGGAGCCGTCAATGGGTCCGATTGCAACCGGTCTCGGCGAGGTGTTGATGTATACCATCGAATTCGAGCATCCGGGTGGAACCGATGCGCCCAAGGGTGGTGCTGTTGGCTGGCAGAAGGACGGCAGCTTTGTCACGGACCGGGGCGAGCGATTGGACACGGCGGTGGCAAGAGCCGCCTATCTGCGCACGGTACAGGATTGGGTTGTCGCGCCGCTGATGCGTACGGCCGACGGCGTGGCGGGCGTGGACTCGATCGGTGGCTTTGAGAAGCAGTACCTGGTGCAGCCAGACCCCGACCGCCTCAACGGCTACGGCGTTTCGCTCGACCAGCTGATTACCGCGCTCGAAGCGGCGAACCAGGCCGAAGGCGCCAACTTTGTCGAACGGGCTGGCG
>JAZBPE010000260.1:0-41251 GCA_036353345.1 Erythrobacter sp.
GACGATCACGCGCGAGGCGGGCGCCAGCTGCACTCCTTCCAGCTCGCCCGGACCATCGACCAGCCGGATCGCCAGATCGAGGTTTGCTTCGGTAAAATCCGCCGCCTCGTCCGCCGCAATCGTGTACAGGACGCCCGGTGTGCCCGCCTGGAAGATGGCGAGGCGATGGCTAAGCCATTCGGCGTAGAATTCGCGTGGCGCAGCGATGGTGTAGCGATCGGACGCCTGACCCGCCTGCATCGCAGCGACGCTTTCTTCGAAATGGAGAAAGCCTTCGCGCAAAGGATCAAGCCCGGCCTTGCCTTCGGGCGTCAGTTCAAGCCCCTTGGAGGTGCGGCGAAAAAGGACCACGCCCAAGTGGTCCTCGAGTGCTCGTATTTGCTGGCCGACCGCCGCGGGTGTCACCGCGAGTTCATCCGCAGCGCGGGTGAAAGACAGGTGCCGCGCGGCCGCATCATAGACGCGCAAGGCGTTCAAGGGGAGATGAGTGCGCTTCACGAAAGCTGCGACTAGAAGCGCGGACGGCCCACCGCAAGACGGCTGACGCTTTGGGCACGGATAGCCCGGCTATCTTCGTTATTGCCATAGCGTGCGCTGCGAGAGGCGAGCGCAAGAATGCGTGCGCCGAGGCATGCACGCCAAGGGCCAATGCTTCACTACAAGCGTTTCAGGCCGAAAAGCGTCCATCTGCCGTTTCGGGAGCGGCGAGCGGGAAGAACGGAATGCGCACCTCCAGCGGCGTCCCGTCGGCCTTGAAGAAGGTGTAAAAACCCTCCATCGATCCGTGCGGCGTCGTCAGCGGGCAGCCCGACACGTAGTCATGGCTTTCCCCCGGCTGGAGCAGCGGCTGTTCGCCCACTACGCCTTCGCCATCCACATGGTTCACCATGCTGCGCGCATCGGTAATCCGCCAATGCCGGGTCCGCAGCTGTATCGCCTCGTGACCACCGTTCTCGATGCGGATGTGATACACCCAGAACCACTTGCCCGCTTCGGGATGCGATTGCTCGGGCAGGAAATTCACCGCAACGCGGACCGTGACCCCGTCGGTGATAGCGGCATGTTGGAACAGTTCTTTCATCGATTCCCAAGGTAGCGATTTGGCCAGCCCTCTCAAGGGCGGGATGCGGTTAATCCTCTGATACGTCCCCAGCGCGACACTTTTGTAGGGCCTGAACGTGGACGATCTTGCAACGAGCCAACTGTCAAAACGGTGAATGGCGTTACAATCAACCAATCCATCGCTTTACGTGCAAGTTGTGCATCATTCCTTCGCCAGCAGTTCCTCGATCTGCTGGAGTCGTTCCTTGCCAAAGAACATCTGGCCAACGCCGTCTTTCGGCCCGACAAACATCGTTGGAACGCCGAAGGCACCGCGCTCGACCGCGCGATCGGTGCTGACCGCGAGCCCCTGTTTGACCGCATCGCTTTGCGCACGGGCGAACAGATCCTGCGTATCGAAACCGGCCACCGAAACTGCTGCGGCTAAAGCTTCGGCATCAGTCGGGTCGATCCCTCGCTCCCAGATCGCAGGCAGCACGCTGTCAACGAAATGCACTGCGCGCCCGTCCTGGTCGGCTGCATAGAGCATGCGCTGCAACAGGATCGAGTTGAACGGAAATGCGGGGTTCATACGGAATTGGCCAAGTCCATGGCGCGCAATGAAGCGCTGGATTTCAAGCTCGGCATAAGCGTTCTTGCCCTTGACCTCAGCATCGCGGATCATGGGCGGCGCATTGCCGGTAAGCTTGTGCATCCCTGCGAGAAAGACTGGCACGACATCAAGCTGCGCCCCGGTGCGCTGCACGATTTCGCGCAGCGGGTTCCACACGAGATAGGCGTTGGGGCTGACGAAATCGAAGACGAGTTCGACGCGGTTGGGCATTCGTTTCTCCGTTCAGGTGCCGCATGACCGCAACCGCGATCGAGGCTGCACCGTCAGTGTGGCGCAAGACCCTGCTCCAGCCCCGTGCGATCCTCAAGCGCGAACTTGTCAAACAGATCCGCGCTCGCTGCATTCAAGCCGACGATACGCGTGTGCCGGCCATTGCGCCGCATCCGCTCGACCGCTTTCTCCAGGGCACCGATCGCAGAGATGTCCCAGAAGTGCGCTTTCGACACGTCGATCACCACGTGATGCGCTGGATCATCAAAAGCGCTTTCGGGGCCAAGGGCACGCTGAAACTTGTCGACGCTCGCAAAGAAGATTTCGCCGGTAACGACGTAGACCGCGCTATGAGGACGCCGCACGCGCTCGACGGTAAACAGGTTGCGCACCTTACCTGCGAAGAAGATGCCCGAAAGCAGCACCCCGACCAATACGCCAAGCGCGAGGTCGTGTGTCCATACGACCACCGCGACAGTCGCGATCATCACCGCGCTGCTTGACGGAGGATGGCGGCGCAGATTGGGGATCGAGTTCCAGCTGAATGTCCCAATCGACACCATGATCATCACCGCGACCAGCGCGGGCATTGGCACCTGGCCTACGTAAGGACCAAGGACGGTGAGCAGGAACAGCAGGAACGCGCCGGCCGTGAAGGTCGATAACCGCCCGCGCCCCCCAGATGCGACGTTGATGACCGATTGCCCGATCATCGCGCAGCCGCCCATCCCGCCAAAACAGGCCGCGACCACGTTGGCGATCCCCTGCCCACCGCTCTCGCGCTGCTTGTTGCTATCGGTATGGGTCATGTCATCAACGATCTGCGCGGTAAGCAGGCTTTCGAGCAGACCCACCGCCGCCATTGTCAGCGAATAGGGCGCGATGATGCGAAGTGTCTCGAGCGTAAACGGAACGTTGGGCAGCGCGAAGACGGGCAGCCCGTCGGGCAGCTCGCCTTCGCCCGCGACATCATTGACGGGCAGGCCGAACCAGATCGCAAGCCCCGTGAGCGCCAGGATTGCCACTAGCGGGCTGGGCACCGCCTTGGTCAGTTTCGGAAAGCCGTAGATGATCGCAAGACCCGCCGCGACCATGACCCAGGTCCACGGTCCGACGCCCGGATTGCCGGGCCAGAGCTGGGGGATTTGCGCCGTGAAGATCAGGATCGCGAGCGCGTTGACGAAGCCGGTGATGACGCTGCGCGAAACGAACTGCATTAGGAGGTCGAGCCTAAGCAGGGCCGCGATTCCCTGGAACACGCCCATCAGGATCGTCGCGGCGAACAGGTATTCGACCCCGTAATCGCGCACCAGCGGCACTACCACGACGGCCACCGCAGCGGTCGCCGCCGAGATCATGCCGGGCCGCCCGCCGGTGAACGCAATCACCATGGCGATCGCGACGCTCGCATACAGCCCCACGCTCGGATCGACGCCCGCAATCAGCGCAAACCCGATCGCCTCGGGAATGAGAGCGAGAGACACGACGATCCCGGCAAGGATATCGGCACGCGGCTGTGCGAACCAATCACGGCGAAATGTCGCCGCGAAGGAGCGGTCTGGGGTCATTGAGATGGTCCGAAGTTCAAGTGCGGATGCGACACAGCGCGTCTGCTGGCAGGGTTCGAACGCAGCCTTACAAATTTATGCTGCGACGCACAACCGGGGGTTTCACACGTTTCGTTTGTCAGGCAGCTCATGGTTCTGACCGACATGACGCCGATGAACCCCCCGCAACTGCGAGAGGTGCTGTTCGCGCTGCAACCTGAACATCGCCCCTCGCTCGACCGTGACAAACGTGGAAGCGCCCGTGAGGGCTGCGGCCTAGATCCCAGCCGCCGCCAGCGCGCGGTCCATGTCCTCGGTCAGGTCGGCGATATCCTCCAGCCCGACATTGATCCGCAGCAGCCCCTCGCTCACACCCATATCGGCGCGCGCTTCCTCGCCCATATTGGCGTGGGTGGTGGAAGCGGGGTGGCACATCAGGCTTTTCGCATCGCCGATATTGTTGGAGATATCGATCAGCTCGAGCGCGTCGAGGATGACGAAGGCCCGCTCGCGAGTGCCAACATCGAAGGCGAAGATCGGCCCCGTTGCGTCCATCTGCGTGACGGCGAGATCGTGGCGCGGATGGCTCGGCAGGCCGGGATGGCGCATGTGGCCGCCTGCTGCATCGACCCGCTCTTCCATGAAACGGCCCAGGGCCACCGCATTGCTGCTCTGATGATCGGCGCGCAGGGAAAGCGTCTCCAGCCCCTTCATCACGACCCAGGCGTTGAAGGGAGAGATATTGGGGCCGGTGTTGCGCTGGAACGGGAGCAGCGTCTCGCTGATCCATGCTTCGCTCCCGCAGATCGCGCCGGCAAGGACGCGGCCCTGCCCGTCCATGAGTTTAGTGGCGGAATAGGCGACGACATCCGCGCCGAACTCCATCGGACGCTGAAGCGAAGGGCCGGCAAAAGCGTTGTCCACAACGGTGACGATACCATGCTCGCGCGCCAGCCCGCACACGAATTGCAGATCGACGATATCGAGCGTGGGGTTGGCCGGGCTTTCGAAAAAAAACACCTTGGTATTGGGACGTATCGCCTTGGCCCATGCATCGTTGTCGGCGCTGTCGATCACGCTGGTCTCGATCCCGAAGCGCGGCAGCAGGTGATCGACCAGCCAGCGACACGATCCGAATGCCGCTTTCGCCGCGACGCAATGGTCCCCAACCGAAAGCTGGCACAGCAGCGCCGCCGTCATCGCCGCCATTCCGCTAGCCTGAGCGCGGCAGGCCTCGGCGCCTTCAAGCAAGGCGATCCGCTCCTCCAGCATGGCGACGGTCGGGTTCTGGAGGCGCGAATAGGTCATCCCCTCCGCTTCCCCCGCGAACCGGTCGGCGACCGTTTGGGCGTCGTCGTAGGTGTAGCCCGAGGTGAGGTAGAGCGCCTCGTTCGTTTCCCCATGCTCGGAGCGCCACGTGCCCCCGCGCACTGCCTGTGTCGCCGGGCGCCAGCTGCGCGTCGTGCTGCGATCCATTCCGGTGGTCTTTTTCATGGGAGCGACGCTTAAGGCGCAGACAGATCGCTCGCAAGCAGACCTTCGCGCGCGGTGCGTGCATGGCCCACCGTACCGAGCATCAGGCTGCCTTCCATGAGCGTGAGCAGATAGCGCGCGCCGCCTGCCGGGTCCGGATCGTCTTCGGGCATTTGCTTTTCAAGCCATGCGAGTTGACGGGCGATCATTTCCTCGGCGGCTTCCTTGTAGCCGGAAAGCCCCCGCGCCGAACCGGCGACGATTTCCCACCACAGTACCATGAACGGCCGCATCGCGGGCTTGCGCCCCTGCTCCAGAATACGCGCGAGACATTGCTGGCGCGTGGTTGGCCGACCTTCCCCCACCGCCATGTCCAAGGCGGCGGAATAGACGCCGGCGATATATTCGAGCAGCGCGCGAACCAGCGTCTCCTTGTTGCCGAAGTGATAAAGGAGCATCCGATCGCTGGTTCCCGCTGCCTTCGCAAGGGGCCTGAGGCTTGCTCCACCCAGCCCGTGTTCGAGCACATGGACAGCGAGTGGAGGTAACAGAGTTGCTCTGGACATCGGCGGCTTGGTCGTGGGCATGGGCATGGGCATGGGCATGGGCATGTCAGAAAGTCTTGTAGCGCGTGCTACAATATCCTAAGCGTATGTGTAGCGTCCGCTACGAGCAAGGAGGTTCGATGGACTATCTGCAATTTCTTTTCTTCGCGATCTATGCGGCGACGGGCCTCGCTTGGCTCTACATCCTCGTTGCAAAGCCGACAAACGGCAACCCTCATCTGGCAGCCATCATTGCCGCCTTGTTCGCGGGGTTCACCGCGATCCAGATCGGTGAGGAAGGGGTCGTGACATTCTTCACCAATCACACGCAAAACCTGACTGGGATTCAGGTTTGGTGGGATCTGCTGATGTGTACCGTCATCGCCTTGTTCTTCATCGTGCCCCGAGCGCGGAAGGTGGAGATGTCAATCTGGCCCTGGGCTATCGTGGTAGCTTTGACCGCCAGCATCGGTCTGCTGGCCATGTGCGCGCGGCTGTTCTGGCTGGAAAATGCCCGCGAAAGCGCGACCCGCACGGAAACCGCGCGCTCCCCCGCCTGATCGCGCTTGCGGGGGCGGCGCGGCTTCGTTTACCGCGCGCCATGTCCAAGGCTGCCCCCGCGCTTTCATCCAAGCCTATCACCGCCCCGCCCACGCTGCCGCGCGATCCATGGCGATGGAGCGTGGTAATCGTTGTGCTGTTCGCGCTTGTAGCCGGCATTCGGCTCTCCATTCCATCGCATCCCTATTTCGATGAGGTCCATTACCTGCCAGCCGCGCGCGATCTGCTCGCGATGTGGCAAGGCGAAGATGCAGCCTATTCGAACCGAGAGCATCCGCTGCTTGGCAAGGTTCTCATCGCACTTGGCATTGCAGCTTTCGGCGATGACCCGGTGGGCTGGCGCGCGCCTTCGCTGATTGCCGGGACCATCGCTCTTGCGGCCAGCATGCGCGCGCTGTGGCATGCCAGCGCAGATAGGTTCGCGACTCTATCCTTCGGGCTATTGCTGGCGAGCGGGTTCACGCTGTTCATCCATGCGCGCATCGCGATGCTCGACATCTTCATGATTGCTTTCCTGGCGCTAGCCTGCTGGCAATTCGCCGCAGCGATCCGTGAGCCGGAGACCGGGCGCTGGCGCCTTATCCTGACTGGCATTGCAATCGGCTGCGCGATCGCATCGAAGTGGAATGCGGTGCCCCTTGCGATGATCTTTGGCCTTGGCTTTTTCGCCGCGCGCCTTTCTGCAGGGCGGCGGCGTCTGTTCACCAGCCGCCGCGGCGTACCGGTACCCGGAGTCAGCCTGATCGAGGCGTTCGCCTGGCTTGGAGTCGTTCCGCTCGCAATCTATGGCTTGAGCTTCGTGCCGGGCTTCTGGCTGAGCGCACCGCTCCAGCCCTCACCGCTTGCAGAAGGCGGATTGATCGGGCTGCACGCCCAGATGTTTGCGCTTCAGCAGCAGGTGGTCACGCCCCACGCTTACCAGAGCGCCTGGGCGCAGTGGGTGCTGAACACCCGTGGAGTCTGGTATCTTTATGAACATGTCGACGGAGCGCAGCGAGGTGTGCTGTTGATCGGCAATCCGCTGACGATGCTGCTGGGCCTGCCCGCCTTGATATGGTGCGCCGGGATTGGGCTCTATCGTAGTGACTGGGCGCGGCTGGCGGTGGTTGTCGGATACTGCGTCACTCTTGGTTTCTGGCTGATCGCTCCCAAGCCGGTGCAGTTCTACTACCACTATGCCGTGCCGAGCGTCTTCCTGCTTGCCGCCCTGGCACTAGTGCTGAGCGATTTGCGGGCAAGTGGGCGCGAAGCGCTCGCGTGGACCGTCGTGGCGGCGAGTGGGGCGGTGTTTGCGGTGTTCTTCAAGATCACCGCCGCCGCCCCGCTCGACGGGCCAATGAGCTTCGCCGACTGGACCTGGCTGGCCGGCTGGCGCTAGTCAGAACCGGCTCCAGACGAACCGGCTCGACAGCGCATAATTCCAGACCGAGCCGATGAGGATGCCCGCCAGCGCGGCAAGCGGCCAGAACAGCCCTTGGCTTTCCAGCAGCGTAGCGACCGACACATTCGCAAAGCCACCGACTGCACAAGTAGCGCAAAAACCCGCCCAGCCGCGCAACAACGCGCCCGCGCCGCTCAAACGTTTGTCCCGATAAGTCAGCCAGTTGTTTAACCAGAAATTGAAGCTCATGGCGACGAGCACGGCAACCAGCTGCGCTTTCCAGAACGTCGCGGTAAACCCTGCCAACAGCCCGCTCAGCACCGCGTAGTGGACGATAACGCCCACCGCGCCAACGGTGCCGAACAGCGCGAAGCGGGTCGGGACCAGGCGGCCGAACGCGCGGTCATACAGTCCGGCGAGAAAATCGAACAGGATAGCGCGGTCGAGCTTGCTGACACCCTCCCGACGTGCCGCGAAATCGAGGGGGAATTCGCGCACCTGCATCGGCGCATCGGCGGCGGCGAGGAGATCCAGCAGGATCTTGAATCCGATGCCGGATAAGCGCGGGGCGAGCGCGCGGGCGGTGGCGCTCGGCAGCATGAAATAGCCGCTCATCGGGTCGCTCAGGGTAATTCCGGTAAGCGTGCGTGCAACCGCATTGGCGAGGCCGGACAGCCGCTCGCGCTCCGGTTCGTCCCATCCTGCGGTGCTCGCGCCTTCGGCAAACCGGCTGGCGACACACAGATCGGCTTCGCCCGCTCGAAGCGCCGCCAGCATCGCGGGGAGCAGTGCAGGATCGTGCTGGTGGTCGGCGTCCATGACCGCCACAAACGGCGCAGCGGTCGCACAAAACCCTTCGATCGTCGCGCTCGAAAGCCCGCGCCGCCCGATTCGCTGGATGATGCGGACCCGGCGGTCCGACAAAGCGAGCGCGCGGCCTTCATCAGCGGTACCATCGTGACTGTCATCATCGACGATCAGGACTTCCCAACCATCGGGACCAAGGGCGTCCTCAATGCGCGCGACCAGCGGGGTCAGATTGCCGCGCTCGTTAAGGGTGGGAAGGACGATGGCAAGATCGAGCGGCATGGAAAGGGTGCTGTCAAAGGCGGGCACGAACCGCCTCGCCAATGCCTTTCGTTCCGTGTTCGCCGCCCAGATCGCGGCCGAGGATTCCGTCGGCGAGCGCGCGTTCGACCGCCCGCTCGATCCGCACCGCATCCTCTTCCCGGCCGAACGAATGGCGCAGCATCATTGCGGCCGAAAGGATCGTTGCCAACGGGTTCGCGGCGTCCTTGCCCGCAATGTCGGGCGCGCTGCCATGGATCGGTTCGTACAGGCCGAACGTGCCCTGTGCAGTTTGCCGCGCGCCGAGCGAGGCGCTGGGCAGAAGGCCGATGGAGCCCACCGCCGCGCTCGCCAGATCGGAGAGAATGTCGCCGAACAGATTGCCGGTGACGATCGTGTCGAAGCGCGCGGGGTTCGCAATCAGCTGCATCGCGGCATTGTCCACATACATATGGTCAAGTGCGACATCGGCGTGATGGGGCGCGGCGGCGTTCATCGTATCGCGCCACACCTGACTGGTTTCGAGCACATTAGCCTTGTCCACGCTGGTGAGCCGCCGCCCGCGCCGTGCTCCGGCTGAAAACGCGACGCTTGCGATCCGCGCGACTTCCGGCGCGCTGTAAGACATCATGTCCCAGCCCTCGCGATCACCCGCATCGGTCGTGCGTATCCCCTTCTCGCCGAAATACACATCGCCTGTAAGCTCGCGCACGATCAACAGGTCGAGGTCACGGGCAATTTCAGCGCGCAGCGGGGAAAGGTGTTCGAGCCCGGCGAACACGCGCGCGGGGCGCAGATTGGCAAACAGGCCGAGTGCGCGGCGCAGGCCCAGGATCGCCTGCTCCGGGCGCAGATGCCGCTCCAGATCATCGCATTCCGGATCGCCGACCGCGCCGAACAGAACCGCGTCGGCCTCGCGCGCCATCAAGAGCGTTTCTTGGGGAAGCGGCGTCCCGTGGCGCCGATAGCCTATGCCGCCCACATCGCCTTCGAACAGGGTCAGCCCCGGCAAGCCGAGCGCTTCGAGCACCAGCACCGCCTCACGGGTGACTTCGGGACCGATCCCGTCGCCCGGCAGCACGGCAATCTTCATCGCTGACCCCTCACCCGACCATCCGCGCAAGCCGCTCTCCCACGGCAGTGCGCGCGGCCATAACATCGCTCGCCCCGCTCGCAAGGAGCTTGTCGCGGATCGGGCGGTGCAGGCGGCGGAAAGCCTCGAACTGCGCGGCGAAGTCAGCGCCCTCGGCCGCGCGCGATTCGCCATAGCCCAGTTCGCGCAGGAGCAGCGTTTCGTAGCGCACCATCGCGCCCAGCCAGCCTCGCGCGGAAGGCGCATGACAGATGGCGGTAAGCAGGCCATCGAGCGCTTGGTGGATTTGCGGGTAAGGCTCGCGTTCGGGAAGCGCACTGACGGTGAGTGCGGCCGCCCACTGGATCGCGGCTGCTGGAAGCGGCTCGGTCATCCATGGAGCCCGGCTCGTCACAAGCTCGAGCCGGGCAAAGGGCAACTGGCTGTCGGAGCGCGCGGAAAGCTCGACCGCGACCGCATTGCCAGGGATCATTACCGGCCGCATCCGCCGCCCTCGCCCTCCTGCGACATAACCTGCCAAGACCCCGTGCTCACTACTGAGCATGCGCGCGATGCAGGCGATTTCGCCATGCGGGCGCGATGCGAGGAGAATGGCAGGCGCACGCAAGTGCATCATGCTGGCGCAACCGGTGCGCGCTCGTTGACTACTTGTCGGAAAGCCGCGCTTCCAGGTCGGCCAGCTTCGCTTCAAGCATATCAGCCTGTTCGCGCGCCTTTTGCGCCATTGCCTTGACCGTCTCGAACTCCTCGCGGCTGACGAAGTCCATGCCGCCAAGCGCCTCGCGCATACGTTCGCGCGCACCTTCGCGCGCTTCGCGGGTCATGCCCGCCATGGTGCCCGCTGCGCTATTGGCTAGCTTGACGAAGTCGGCGATGATCGGGTTTTCGCTTTGCATCCAAGCCATGTGGAGAGCGCTTCTGCAAAAGTCCAGTAGGCGTCCGCGACCTCGTGCGATCAGATAGCAGGCCGGCTCAGCCGCGCTCAGCCGCGCTCAGCCGCGATCAGAAATTCGACGTTCCCCCGCGGTCCGGTGATCGGACTTTGCGTAATACCGTCAATCCGCCAGCGTTCGCCTTCAAGCCATTCGCAAACCTCTTCGCAAACGCGCGTATGAAGCGCCGGTTCACGCACGACGCCGCCCTTGCCGACTTCCTCGCGTGCCACTTCGAATTGCGGTTTGATTAACGCGACCAGCCGGCAATGCGGCGCCGCGAGTTCGAGCGGACGCTCCAGCACCTTTCGCAGGGCAATGAAGCTCGCATCGCATACCACCCAGTGGCAGGCCCGGTCGATTGCGTCCGCTGTAAGAATACGCGCGCTGGTCTGTTCGAGCACGGTAACGCGCGGATCCTGCCTGAGGCTCCAGGCAAGCTGATTGGTACCGCTGTCGACCGCGAAGACATGCGCCGCGCCACGCGTCAGCAGAACGTCTGTAAAGCCGCCGGTGGAACTGCCGATGTCCATCGCAGCCGCGCCCGCCGGATCAAGCGCGAAATGATCGAGCGCATGAGCGAGCTTGAGGCCGCCACGACTGACCCACGGATGATCGCGCCCGCGAACTTCGAGCGGTGCATCGCTCGCCAATTGCTGACCCGGCTTTGCGACCTTCGCTTCTCCGACAAATACCACGCCCGCCATTACCAGTGCTTGCGCGCGTGTGCGGCTTTCGGCGAGCCCGCGCTCGACCAGCAGATGATCGGCCCGCGTCTTTGACGCTTTTTCCGGCAGGTTTTCTCGGCGGCTCATGGACCTTCTCAGTCTTAATGCGCATTGAGGCGGCATGAAAGCGACAAGCCTCTATCTGGCGAGCGCACTGACGCTCACCTTCGCCATCGCCGCCTGCGTCCCCAGCGTTGAACGACCGGCACCGCCGCCGACGCCGCCTGTCGCAATGCCCGCACCAGCGCCGCCACCGCTTCCCGTAATGGTCGAGCCGGAATACGAAAACTACCTCGACGCGCCGCAGACCATCGGAACTTGGCGCTATGTCGATGAACCGGGCGAAAGTCTTGCAATATTTGGCGCAGGCGCGGCCCGCTCGGATACGCTCTTCATTCTGCGCTGCGACAAGGCGAGCCGCCGTATCGGGCTGGGCCGTGCGAGCGTGCAAGACGCACCGCTTGTCATGGATATCGTGACGGAGACGCTGACCCAGCGACTCGCCGTGCAGAGTCGTAGCGCAGGCCTTGCTATGAGCGAACTCGCCCCGGACGATCCGCTGCTCGATGCAATGGCGATCACAAAGGGACGCTTCGCTGTCAGCATCGAAGGGGAACGGACGCTTTATCTTCCCGCCTGGACCGAAGTAACCCGGGTCATCGAAGACTGTCGCTGAACGCGTTTTTCCCGAATGTATCCACCCGATTCGCACAGTTTTATCCACAACTGGTGCACAGTCGCAACGACACCCCGACCGCCACGGCAAAGGAGCGCCGCGGATTCCGCAACGCGCCCTCAGTTTGCGGTACTCAATGCAAGCGCGCGATTATGACGGCGTAAAAGATAAATTCAAGTCTTGCGCGCGCGAATCACATGATTCAAAACGGATCTCGAGGCCAGCGGCGAACGCGGTACTCGGCCCCCGGTGATACGGTCAGGGTCTTGGCTTACAAGCGCGAAAGGAGGTGATCCGATGTCTCATGGTTCAGCAGAGAGGTCGGCAAGTTTCCGCACGAGGCACTATCGGTGATCCATCACCCCTAGAGGTTTCGTGAGCGGCACTTCCAGGCCGCTGACCATGAAAGGGCAGTTCCTCCTACGGGCGAGGAGCTGCCCTTTTCATTTGTCCGCTTGTCTCTGGCGTTCAATGCGCCGCGACTGACTGCGATATTGCCCTTGGCCTCGCGTCCGATTACCGGCAGGTTCATGCACTTCGCGAAGATCGACCACCCCTCGCCCACGCCCGATGAGGCGCGGAACGCTTCCATCGCTGATCCCGGCTTTGGCACCACCTTCACCGATCACATGGCGTATATTGACTATGGTGGCGAGAAAGAGGGCTGGCACTCGGCCCGCATTGCCCCGCGTAAGGACCTCGTGCTGCACCCGGCTGCCAGCGTCCTCCATTATGGCCAGGAAATCTTCGAAGGGATGAAAGCCTACGCGCATGAGACGGGCGGCCTTGCGCTTTTTCGCCCGCGCGAAAATGCCAGACGCTTCAACGCAAGCGCACGGCGCATGGCGATGCCCGAGCTGCCGGAAGATGCCTTTCTCGACGCGGTGCGCCGCGTGGTCCTGACCGATGCGGCGTGGATGCCGCCGATGGATGGCGGTTCGATCTACATTCGGCCCTTCATGTTCGCAAACGAGACATTTCTCGGGGTGCGCCCGGCCAGACGCTACCAGTTCCTCGTCCTGCTGAGCGCGGCGGGCAATTACTTCAAGGGCGGAACAAAGCCGATCCGAATCTGGGTGAGTGAAGATTACGTCCGCGCGGCTCAGGGCGGGACCGGCGCTGCGAAGACGGGCGGAAACTACGCCGCAAGCCTCGTCCCCCAAGCCGAAGCGACCGCCATGGGCTGCGACCAGGTGGTCTTCCTTGACGCGATCGAACATCGCTATGTCGAAGAGCTGGGCGGGATGAATCTGTTCTTCGTGCGCCGCGATGGCAGTGTCATCACCCCGCCGCTTACCGGCACGATACTGCCCGGCATAACGCGCGACAGCCTCATCACGTTGCTACGCGAGGACGGAATGGAGGTGCGCGAAGAGCCTTATGCGGTGGACCGTTGGCGCAGTGAAGCGCAAGACGGCACGCTCGCCGAATGCTTCGCCTGCGGCACGGCGGCAGTCGTCACTCCGATCGGCACGGTCGCTTCGACCGGGGGCGAGTTTTCCATCGGTAATGCAGGCACGGGCGAAATTACGCAGCGCCTGCGCGAGCGGTTGATTGCGATCCAGCACGGGCGCGAGGACGATCGGCACGGTTGGGTCGAACAACTGAGCGAGTAAAACCGTCACAATTCGCATTTCCGTAACCCTATTGGGTTACGCTATAGCCCGATGAACGAGCTTGCTCCCAAGTTTCTGGTGTCCGCCGATCTCGAGCGCAAAGAGGTCCACTTTGCGTGCAGCGGCTATTTCGACATGCCGACCATGGTCGAATTCCAGCGCGAGCTGCTCGCGAAGTCCAAGCCGCTGATCGAACGTCACGTCAGCTTCCGTACCCTGGGTGACCTGCGCGGTTTCGTCACCCAGGGGCGTGACGTTGCAGAGGTGATCCGCACCGTTGTGATGGAATCGGCCAAGCTCGGGGTAACCCGGACGGCGGTTGTATCCGACAACGCACTTGCGAAGATGCAATATCTGCGGATCAACGAAGGCATCAATGTCGAGGTCTTCGATACGAAAGGCGAAGCACTCGGCTGGCTGCGCGCCGACGACTAAATCGTGCCGATCTCCCTCGCTGCGCCTTTTATCTAAGATTAACCTTCGCCCGCTAACGTTACGGCATGGCGGATCTCAAGCCTTCTCACAGCCTCCACGCCGATCTTGATCGGGGTGAATTGCATTTTTCAGTGGGCGGATACTGGACGCTGGACGACATGCGTGTCTTCCTTACCGAACTGTCGAAAGCGGTTTCCCCGCTCATCGAAAAGCGCAAACCGTTTGCAGCACTCGGCGATCTTGAAGAGTTTGTCCCGCAAAACCGCGAAACCGCCGAGGCCATCCGCGACAGCCTGTTGGTGGCCAAGAAAAACGGCATGACACGCTTCGCCGTGGTTTCCTCCTCCTCTCTGGTAAAGATGCAATATCGCCGCCTGACCGAAGGGCTCGAGGTCGAGTTCTTCGATACCAAGGCCTCGGCGCTTGGCTGGTTGCGCAGCAACTAGACCGGCTTGCCTTCCGACAGTTCGCTCCGGAAGCGGTCGATCAGCCATGAGGTCGCCGGGCCAAGCCGCGTGTCGCGCCGCCAAAGCGCGCTCAGCCGATAGGTCCCCCCCGGACGCTCAGGCAGATCGAGCGCCATCAGGCGTCCAGCTGCCAGGTCGCTTGCCACCATTGCGCGCGGCATGTTGCCCCAACCCAGCCCTTCCCTAAGCAGCGCGTGCTTGGCTCCGAGGTCACCTAGCCGCCATGTCAGCGGGCTCAGCACCGAAAACTCGCGGCCTGCCGTGCGCTGCGAACGATCAGTGAGCACCAGTTGCAGATGCGCGCGGGCATCGCCGGGTGCCGCCGGACCGGTCGCGAGCGGATGCGAGGGCGCGGCGACGGGCACCAGCTCGATCTCGCCAAGCGCCCGGCGTTCCAGCGAGGGATCGTCCGCAATGACCGGACCACCGATGGCGAGCTGGCCGTTCTCCTCAATCAGGCAGGCGGCCACAGCGCCCAGCCCCTCAACTCTCAAGCGCAGCGCGACCGTGGAAAACGTCTCGCGAAATTCGCGCAAGATCCGCGCCGTCACTTCGCCCGGCACCATGACATCGAGAACGAGGCCGAGATGGCTCTCAAGCCCTGCGTGCAACGAAGCGGTCTTGGCGAGCAGCGCATCGACCCGGTCAGCCACGCTGCGCGTTTCCCCCAGCAGCGCTTCGCCAGCCTCGGTCAACACCGGGCGGCGCGAACCCTCGCGCGCGAAGAGCATCACACCGAGCTGCGCTTCGAGCTGCGCGATGCCGTAGCTGATGGCTGAGACCGCCCGGCCCATTGAGCGTGCCGCGCCGCCAAAGCTGCCCTCTTTCGCGACGCTAAGGAATATGCGCAGCTGGTCGAGGCTGGGTTCGCCGACTTTCATCGTTATTCGTTCGAATAATTCGAACATCTTGGCAAGTTTTATCGTACTTATCCATCGACACGCAGGTCCTTATCTCGTGTCGTAAATGGAGCGAGCCTCCAGGCATCGCTTCTACCAAAAAAGGAGACAAGCCATGATCGAACTCCGCCCCTTCGACAGCCTTGGATCGGCCAATCACGGCTGGCTGGATGCCCATCATCACTTTTCCTTCGCGGGCTATCACGATCCCGCGCGCGTCCACTGGGGAGCCCTGCGCGTCTGGAACGACGACACGATCGCGGCGGGCACTGGCTTTCCGACGCATCCGCACGCCGACATGGAAATCATTACCTATGTGCGCAAAGGTGCGATCACACACCGCGATTCGATGGGCAATGAAGGCCGCACCGAAGCGGGCGACGTGCAGGTAATGAGCGCCGGGACCGGCGTCCGGCATTCGGAATATAACCGCGAGGACGGCGAGACGACGCTGTTCCAGATCTGGGTCATTCCGGACGAGCCCGGCGGAGAGCCCAACTGGGGCGCCAAGGAATTCCCCAAAATGGAGCGCGACGGCGGCTTTGCCTCGCTCGCAAGCGGCGTCAAGGGCGATGCGGACGCCCTGCCGATCCGCGCCAATGCCCGTGTGCTCGGCGCGACGATCAAGGCTGGCCGAAGTATCACTTACCACCCGGCCGATGCCGATCGCCATCTCTACCTCGTGCCCGCTACCGGCGCCGTCAGGATCGAAGGGGGTGATGATAGCGTTGACGCCACAGCCCGTGACGGAGTGGCCATCACGCAACTGCGCCAGATCACCGTTACCGCCCTCGAAGACACCGAAGTCGTCCTCGTCGACGCAGCATGAATTTCATCAGCCAAGGAGCCCTATCATGTCTACCATCCTCCATATTTCCTCCAGCATTTCCGGCAACGCTTCGGTCAGCCGCGAACTGGGCGATCGCCTTACGCAGCGTCTGGCCGAGGCGCACGGCGCCGACATTGCCGAGCGCGATCTGTCGACGAACGACGTGCCGTTGATTGATGGCTTGCGCTTCGAGGCGAACAACACCGCGCCCGAAGAACGCAACACGGCGCAAAGCGAACTGGCGACCATCTCCGACACCCTGATTGAAGAGCTGCGCCGGGCCGATACGCTGGTGGTCTCGATACCGATGTACAATTTCGGGCCGCCCGCCAGCGTAAAGGCGTGGGCCGATCTGGTCGCACGTGTGGGTACGACTTTCCGCTATACCGAAAACGGTCCCGAGGGGCTGCTGACCGGGCGAACCGCTTACATCGTTGGTACTTCGGGGGGCACTCCGCTAGGCGGCGAGATGGACTACACCACCACTTGGCTTCGGCAGTACCTCACGTTTCTTGGGTTCGAGGTGAAGGATATTTTTACTGCCGACCTCATCATGGGCGAAGCGCGCGACCGAAAGATCGAGGAGGCAAAAGAGGCAATCGACAACCTTACCGTCCCGGCCTGATCGCGCCGAGCCCTGGAGGGCGGGTAAGGAGACTGCGGCCTTATTCGCCCGGGGACTGTTCGTCCAGCACGCCCTCAGGTAGCCCCGCTCGCAATTCTTCGCGCCACACATCGGCGACCGCATCGGACGGTGCGCGCCAGTCCCCGCGCGGGCTAAGCGCGCCTTGCGAGCTGACCTTCGGTCCGTTGGGCAGAGCGCTGCGCTTAAACTGGCTGAACGCGAAAAAGCGCTGGCAGAACCCGTCGAGCCAGTGTGCAATGGTCGCCAGGTCATAGGAATTGCGATCTTCTTCCGGAAAATCGACCGGCCAGTCACCCTCGCCCGCATCGCGCCATGCGTGCCAGGCGAGAAAGGCGACCTTGTCGGGCCGCTGACCATAGCGGATGGTGTGGTGGAGGAAGAAGTCGTTGAGCTCGTAAGGGCCGACCGTCTCTTCGGTACTCTGGATTTCGCCATCCTCGCCCACCGGCACGAGTTCTGGCGAGATGATGGTGTGATAGACCTTGTCGAGGATTTCACTGCACACAGGGAGGAATTGCTGGGTGCGGATAGTCCAGCGGATCAGATAGCGGATAAGCGTTTTGGGCACGCCGGAATTGACGCCGTAATGGCTCATGTGATCGCCCACGCCATAGGTGCACCAGCCCAGCGCCAGTTCCGAAAGGTCGCCGGTACCGATGACGAACCCGTCGTGATGTCCGGCGAGGCGGAAGAGGTAGTCGGTACGCAGCCCCGCCTGCACATTCTCGAACGTCACATCATGGACCGGCTCGCCTTGAGCAAAGGGGTGGCCCATATCCTTCAGCATTAGCCGCGCGGCCGGTTTGATATCGATCTCTTCGGCAGTGATCTCGAAGGCATCCATCAGCTTGTGCGCGTTGGCGAGCGTTTCGTCCGATGTGCCGAAGCCCGGCATGGTGTAGCCGCGGATCGCGGAACGCGGCATGCCGAGCCGGTCACACGCCTTGCTCGCAACGATCAGCGCGTGCGTGCTGTCCAGCCCGCCTGAGATCCCGATGACGAGCGATTTTGCGTCCGTAGCCTCGATCCGGCGCATCAGCGCATCGACCTGAATATTGAACGCCTCGTAGCAATCTTCATCAAGCGAGGCTTCGTTGTTTGGCACGAAGGGAAACCGGCGAACGGGGCGGTTCAAGCCTACATCGCCCGCTTCGAAATTGTGTTCGAAAACGATGCGGCGATAGCGATCTTCGGGTCTTCCGTGCGCTTCTGCAGCATCGGCGAAGGTCTGGTTGCGTATCCGCTCGGCCACGATGCGCTGAGTGTCGATATCGACAATACACAGCTCGCCATGGAGGTCGAACCGGACGCTTTCGCGCAATAGCTCACCCAGTTCGTAGATGACGCCCTGCCCGTCCCAGGAAAGGTCCGTGGTACTCTCTCCGTATCCGCTTGCTGAGTAGACATAAGCGCAGATCGCACGGCTGGAAGAGGCGCGGCAGTGCAGATGTCGATCATCCGCGCGCCCGATCGTAACAGGCGAGGCGGAAAGGTTGCACACGATATGCGCGCCCGCCATCGCTGCCATGTTTCCGGGTGGGTAGGGCGCCCAGAAGTCTTCGCAGATTTCTGCGCCGAAGGTGAAACCGGGAAGGTTTGTAGCAGCAAAGATCAAGTCGGTGCCAAAGGGTACTTCGCGCTCCCCGATGCCGATCCACAGGTCCTGGCAATTGCGGCCATGCGCGAAATAGCGCTTTTCATAAAACTCGCGGTAATTGGGAAGATAGCTCTTGGGGATCACCCCGTGCAACTCCCCGCCCGCGATAACGAGCGCGCAATTGTAGATTTTCGCGTTTCGGCGCAGCGGTGCCCCGAGGACAAGGACGGGCGCCAAATCGGCGCTCGCCGTCACGATCTCCTCAATCGCTCGCTCCACCCGGTCAAGCATCGCCGACTGCAAGTGAAGATCGTCCAGTGCGTAGGAGGAAACGGTGAGTTCGGGATAGACAACAAGATCGACATGCGCCTCATGCGCCTTGCGTGCCTCCTCCAGAATACCCGTGGCATTGTAAGCGACATCGGCTGTCCGAACGCGCGGCGTAGCGGTCGCTACGCGCACGAACCCATGGGTGTGCATATCGTAGAAAGGGTGCGAGGTGTCGGCCAAGGCTATGCGCTCCGATACGGGTTGATTGGACGCTATGGCGCCAGCGCGTAGCGACAAATGTCGTCTGCTGCTAGGCGGCGATCAGGTCGGCCGCTGCCGGTCCCGTTTTCAACAGCTCCAACAATCCGCGCTCATGCGGGCTAAGCCATTTGCTTGCGCGCGGCAGTTTGAGCGATGCGCGCCACTCCTCCTGCCGATCGACCTGTTCGATGACGATCGGGTGCACGTAGCTCTTGCGTGCGATTGCCTTGGTGTTTCCCAGATGCTCTGCGACCACTTCGAGCAATTCGCCGATTGTCATGCGGCCCTTGCCCGAGGCGAGCTGTTCGAATGCCAGCACACTGGCATGCCAGGTGCGAAAATGCTTGGCCGTAAAATCCCCGCCCAGCGTTTCGCGCAGGTAATCGTTGACCTCGCCCGAGCGAACGGGGTGGGACTCGTCCTTGTCATCGAGATAGCGAAACAGATGATCGCCGCGTTCTTCACTGCCTCCACCGCTCGGAAGGTCCGCCATGCGACGCACCGTGCGGGCCAGCCGCGGGTCACCCAGCGTTACTTCGCGCTCCTTCCCGCCCTTGGCCGTAAAGCTTAGGTGCACAGAGCGGCTGGTCACATCGACATGGTCGCTTCGCAGGGTAGTCGCGCCGAAGCTGTCGTTAGACCGGGCATATTGTTCGTTACCGATACGAATGGCACTGAGGTCGAGCAGCCGCACCACGGCGGCTATGGCGCGGGTCGAGGTTACGCGCTTTTGCGAAAGGTCCTCGTCTACCCGTGCGCGGATGAGTGGCAGCATATTGCCGAACTGCTCGCACCGGTCGAACTTGTCGCCTTCGCGCATCCGGCGAAAATCGGGGTGATAGCGATATTGCTTGCGGTCTGCATCGTCATAGCCGGTCGCGAGGATGTGGCCGTTGGGCGCTGGGCAGAACCACGCATCGCGATAGGCCGGTGGCAGGGCGATGGCGTTCAACCGCTTGCGCTCCCCGCTATCGCGGATCAGTTCGCCTTCGGGATCGTAATAGGCAAAGCCAGTGCCTGCGCCCTTCCGGCTGATGCCGGGGAGGCTGTCGTCGACATAGATGAGCTTTTCCATACCCGAGGCAAACGCGCCCGCCGCTCACCCGGTTCCAGCTTGCACCCACGGTACCAAAGGACCACCTTCCGCTGCATCCCGGTGTCGGGCCGAGCATAGGAGCATTGCGATGAGCGATCCGGATTACAGCCCCCCCCAAGTCTGGAGCGCGGACACCGTATCCGGCGGCAAGTTTGCCAACATCAATCGGCCAACCGCTGGGGCGCGCGAAGACAAGGCGCTGCCACGCGGCGACAATCCGTTCCAGCTTCATTCGCTTGCGACGCCCAACGGGGTGAAGGTGACGATTATGCTCGAGGAGCTGATCGAAGCGGGACATGCAGGCGCCGAATACGACGCCTACTGCGTAAATATTGGCGAAGGTGAGCAATTCACCAGCGGCTTCGTCTCCATCAATCCCAACTCGAAGATCCCGGCCCTGATCGATACGAGCGGAACCCACGATATCCGTATCTTCGAATCTGGCGCAATCCTGCTCCATCTCGCTCACAAGTTCGACGCGTTTCTGCCAAGCGATCCTGCGACTCGCGCCGAGACGCTATCCTGGCTCGTCTGGCAAGTCGGCACTGGCCCCTTCATCGGCGGCGGGTTCGGTCATTTTTACGCTTACGCCCCCGAAAAACTCGAATACCCGATCAACCGCTATGCAATGGAAACCAAGCGCATCTTCGATGTCGCAAACCGTCGGCTGGCGGAAACGCAATACCTCGCGGGCGACGAATACACGATCGCGGACATGGCGAACTGGCCCTGGCTTGCGCCGTTCGTAGCCGGTGAAATCTACGATGATGCAAAGCGGTTTCTCGCGATTGACGAATATGAGCATGTCGGACGCTGGGCGCGCGCGATTGCGGCTCGTCCGGCGGTTCAACGCGGACGGATTGTTAATCGGGTATGGGGCGAAGACGAAAGCCAGAAACTGGCTGAGCGTCACTCTGCGACGGACTTCGAAGGCAAGGCGCTCGACTGGACGTTCTAGCCCTTCACATCCGCACTCAGCGCGTTATAGAGCGCAGCCCCTGCTGGGGTGTAGCCAAGTGGTAAGGCACCGGTTTTTGGTACCGGCATTCGCAGGTTCGATCCCTGCCACCCCAGCCATTCATCCAGCTGTCGCAGAGGCTGGTCCGCGCGTCGTGAGCACGGCATCGGCGAGCGCGCGCCCCGATGTCCAAGCGCCCTCGACACGCGGGGAATGCAGGTAATCTCCCGCGATTCCGATCCGCGCCTCCGCATCGTAGCGCGCAGGTTCGCCCTCCAGCGGCTTCGCCATGGCAAAGAGCCAGCGATGTGCAGTGAGGTGGATCGGCGAAAAGCCAACAATGCCAACCTGTGCGAAGAAGTCGTTGACCAGCATCGTCGCAACCTGCTCGCGCAGGTCTTCCAGCAGTTCGTGGCTGCGAGAAGGGCTGGCGTGAATTACCCAGGTTTCGGCCCCGCTGCGTGAGGGCTTGGCGCTATTGCGCGCAGCCCAGCTAATCGCCTCGCCATCCGCGCCGCGTAACACGTCGCTATCGACCGGGAGGCGCTCAGCGAAAGCGGCCATCGTCGCCCAGCAAGGCTCAGAGCGAACCGACGCTGCGGCGGCAGCCAAAGCGGGCACCGCATCTTTCAACAGGGTCGCCGACTGTTCGGCGGGAACGGCGACCAGCAGCGTGTCAGCAACGTAATCGCGCAGATCAGTCGTGACGAGCCAGCGACCGTCCTTGCGTGAGAGACGATCGGCGCGCACGTTCCATTCGACATCCAGCGCTTGGGCAAGCGCTCGGATCGGCCCGTTCATGCCGGGTGTGCCGACATGCGCATCCTTTCCCGCAGCGGGCCACGGTGCTGCGACGCCGATCTGTTCCCAGTAGGCGACGGTCTTTCGGAATTCTTCGTTGCGCGCGGTAAAATATTGCGCGCCGTGATCGAAACCGATGACCTTGCCCGCGATCTCCACACGGCGTGTCGCCATCCGGCCGCCGGGGCCCCGGCCCTTGTCGATCACGCTTACATCAAGCCCTGCTTCGGCCAGGCGCGCGGCGCATGTGAGGCCCGCCATGCCCGCTCCAATTACGAGAATGTCGCTCGTTTTCATGCCTGGCTTGTCACCCATCCTGCGCTAACGCACCGGTCTGCATTGTGTTTCGAGCAGGACGGGATAGGGTGCCTCAGGGTGCCGAACGTGGTGGACGCGCTTCTGCAAGGATCAACGAGAACCGTCCCGCGCTGTCGAGCCAGCGCTTGCGCGGCTCCCACCCACTGGCAAGCAATAACAGGTTCGATGTTCGCCGGTCGAACTTGTGGCTGTTCTCGGTATGGATTGTCTCCCCTTCGGCCATCGCGAAAGAGCGATCGTCCACGGTGAAGGTGAAGGCCTCGGACGCCACGAGATGCATCTCGACCCGCGCAAAATCATCGTTCCAGCGTGCTTCGTGCTTCAGTTTGTCGAGCGGCAACGTGCCTGAAAGCTCACGGTTTACCCGGCGCACAAGGTTGTAGTTGAATTCGGCCGTGACCCCGCCTGCATCATCATAGGCGGCAACGAGGACATCCTTGTCCTTGATGAGATCCATTCCGATCAGCAATTGCGCGCCGGTCCCCAAAGTCGCGCGCATGTTGCGCAGCAGATCGACAGCCGTGCGCGCGACCATGTTTCCTATCGTCGAACCGGGGAAAAAGCCCAGCTTGGGCATGCCCGCGACCGCATCCGGCAATTCAACCCGGCGCATGAAGTCTGCCTCTACCGGATGGACCGGCAGGCCGGGAAACTTCTCGGCCAAGTCCGCCGCCGCAGCGCGCAAAAAATCGCCCGAGATGTCCAGCGGGACATAGGCGGCCGGATTGATGGCTCGCAGCAGCAGCGGTGTCTTTACCGAAGAGCCCGAGCCGAACTCGACCACTGCGGCGCCATCACCCATCATGGCTGAAAATTCACCCGAGCGCTCGCGCAGGATCTCGGTTTCGGCACGCGTCGGGTAATATTCGGGGACCTTCGTGATGTCCTCGAACAATTGGGACCCTGCGTCATCGTAGAGCCAGCGCGCAGGGATTGCTTTTGTCGCGCCCGCCAGGCCTTCGAGAACGTCAGCGCGAAACGCGAGATCGACCCCGCTCTCATCACGCTCCACCAGTTTGAGACCTTCGTTTTGCGCCATGAAATCTACAGGTCCTTTGCAAGCCGCAGCCCGGTAAATTGCCAGCGCTGATGGGGATAGAAGAAATTGCGGTAGGATGCGCGCGAATGACCGCGCATTGTCGCGCAGCTTGCGCCCTTGAGCACGAACTGCCCGCTCATGAACTTGCCATTATACTCGCCCACCGCGCCCTTTGCCGGGGCGAAACGGGGATAAGGCAGGTAGGCCGAGCGGGTAAATTGCCAGACATCGCCGTAAAGGGAGCGTGTGCCTGTGGGGAGCGGCGGCGCGGCGGTATCGAGCTGGTTGCCAGAAGCCGGATCATGAGTTTGCGGAGCGCTTTCGCCATCCTGCCCGCGCGCTGCGGCTTCCCATTCGAATTCGGTCGGAAGGCGCGCGCCCGCCCAGGTCGCAAACGCATCGGCCTCGAAGTAGGAGATGTGGGCAACAGGCGCGTTGGAATCGCGCGGGCGCCAGCCAGTGTGCGTAAAGTGCTGATCCTCGCGCCAATAGAGCGGCGCGGCGATATTGTGCTCGCGCACCCATGCAAGACCATCGGAGAGCCACAGCGCGGGAGTTTCGTAACCGCCATCGGCGATGAAGGCGTCCCACTCGGCATTGGTGACCGCGTGGGACGCTATGGCAAAGGGTTCGAGGAGCGAGCGGTGGCGCGGGCTTTCATTGTCGAACGCGAAACCGCTGCCATCGTGACCGATCCGGGCAATGCCGCCGGGATGTTCGAACCATTCTGGCTGTCCCCGGGTCTGGCCGCCTGCGCTCGAGACCGCGCTAGCATCGAACATCGCCGGCCCCAGCGGGTTCTGAAACAAGGCGTGCTTTATATCGGTCAGCAGCAATTCGATGTGCTGTTCTTCATGAGCGATACCCAGCGCGATCATCGAACTCAGATCTTCGCGCAGCAGCAGCGGCGCCATCGCTTCGGTCACATGAGCGCGCCATGCAAGTATTTCAGCCAAGGTCGGGCGGGAGAGGAGCCCGCGCTGCCCCCGCGCAATCCGCGCACCTTCAGCCTCGTAATAGGAATTGAACAGAAACGGCCAGTCCTTGTCGAACAGCCGATGATCATGGCCATGCTCCCGCAGGAGGAAGGTTTCCCAAAACCACGTCGTATGCGCCAGGTGCCATTTGGCGGGGCTCGCATCTTCCATCGACTGGATTGTTGCATCCGCTTCGGAAAGCGGCGCGGCAACCGCTTCCATCATGGCGCGCGTGTGGGAGAACCGGGCCGCGAGCCGATCGAGTGACGATGTAGCCGAACCGGCTATCGAGCGGGGCTGAAATGGGGTTTGCGGCAACCCGCCGCTCCTTTGGTCGAACCGTAAAGCTTTGGTAAGCATGACGGACATGTTTGACAAAAGAAAGGCTTAATCCATCAATTGCTCGAGACATGTCCGGGCGGTGGAAAACGGGGAGGCTGAGACTGGAGTCGCGATGAGAGTTACGGTGGAACCGGCAACAGGGTTGCAACTAGGCCGCGTCCGCCTCGCGCAGGTCCTCGGCCTTATCGTTGAGCATCTCGGCAAGCATAAAGGCGAGTTCTAGCGATTGCTCGGCATTGAGGCGCGGATCGCAATGAGTGTGATAGCGGTCGCCCAAGCGCTCTTCGGTAATGGCCACCGCCCCGCCCACGCATTCGGTCACGTTTTGCCCGGTCATCTCTATATGAATGCCGCCGGGGTGAGAGCCTTCTGCACGGTGAACGGCAAAAAATCCGCGCACTTCGGTCAGTATACGGTCAAACGGGCGAGTCTTGAAGCCAGTGTCCGACTTAACGACGTTGCCATGCATTGGATCACAGCTCCACACGACCGGATGCCCCTCGCGCTGCACCGCGCGCACGAGCGGAGGCAAGCCTTCCTCCACCTTGTCGTGGCCAAAGCGGCTGATAAGTGTGATCCGCCCGGGCTCACGCCCGGGGTTGAGCGTGTCGAGCAGTTCCATAAGTGCATCAGGATCAAGCGAGGGACCGCACTTCATCCCGATCGGGTTCGCAATGCCGCGGGCATATTCGATATGCGCGCTTCCCGGAAAACGCGTGCGATCGCCGATCCACAACATGTGCGCGGACGAGGCGTACCAGTCGCCGCTTAACGAATCGCGCCGGGTCAGCGCCTGTTCGTAAGGCAGCAGCAACCCTTCATGGCTGGTATAGAACCGCGTCCCCTGAAGCTGCGGCACTGTGGCAGGCTCAATCCCGCACGCTTCCATGAAATCGAGCGCCTCGCCGATCCGGTCTGCGGTCTGGGCGAATTTCTCGGTCCATGGTGTGCGGCCCATGAAATCAAGCGTCCATTGGTGAACTTGCCGCAGGTTCGCATAACCGCCGCCCGCGAAGGCGCGCAGCAGGTTGAGCGTCGCCGCGGCCTGCGCGTAGGCACGCAGCATGCGCCCCGGATCATTACGGCGCTCCGCCGGCTCGAAATCGATACCATTGATGTTATCGCCAAAATAACTTGGCAGCGTCGTCTCACCCTTGGTCTCAGTCGCGGACGAGCGGGGCTTGGCAAACTGGCCTGCAACACGCCCGACCTTCACGACCGGACGCTTGGACGCAAAGGTCATGACGACCGCCATCTGTAGCAATACGCGGAAGGTGTCGCGAATGTTGTCGGGGTGAAACTCGGCAAAGCTTTCAGCGCAATCGCCGCCCTGCAACAAGAAGGCGCGACCTGCAGCCACCTCGGCGAGGTCGGCTTTCAACGCGCGCGCTTCGCCGGGGAACACGAGCGGTGCGTAGGCCGAAAGCGTATTCTCGGCTTCCGCCAGTTCGGCAGCATCCTCATATTGCGGCAGATGCCGCGCCTCGCTCGCTTTCCAGCTCGCGGGCACCCAGCCATCGGCCGTCTTCGTCTTGCTGTCGGACACACTCATGTCGGCCAGTCTAGGACGCGCGCCCCCTTGAGGCCAAGGCTTTTGTGCGACCGCGAACGGATCACCGCCCGCTTGGCACCGGGAGGGAGGATATTGCCGCACCGCCATCCACCGCCTGCGCAGGCGGCAGCTCGGCTAGCGACTGACCTTCGGGCAGCACGGCAAGCTTCAGCGCATTGTCCTTTGTAAAATAGCGATCGGCGAGGAATTGCATGATGCGCGGGTCGGTCTGCGAATAGTCCATAAGGATTGTCGGGAGCAAGGCGACACGCCGCGGATCGACGCTCGCTCCTTCAAGGTTGAGGAGCCAGAACTGATTGCCGGTCGAGGCACGCCGGACCCGCTGGCCAAGTGGTTCGGTCACTCGCGCGATCTCGTCATCGCTTGGTGGATTGGTGGCAAGGTCGCGGGCAATCCGCTCGGCCTCGGCGAAAAATACCGGCACAAATTCTGGCTCGAGCTGCGCCAGCGCGGTGATCCGCCCGCCTTTGTCAACGTCTGTCGGCCAGCGTGAGTAAACCTGCGGCGCGTAAGCGGCCCCGGCGCGTTCGCGCATGACGTCGAGCAGCCGGTTGTTGAAGATCTGTGTCAGTATCTCGAGCTGCCGCGATTCGCGCGTGCTGGCGATACCGCCGCCAGTAGGCCAGATGACCACCGCCGCGGCCTGGTTGGCATCGCCGCGATGCGTGAGCACCGCAGGCTCAGCAGTCTCGCCCGGAAAGTTCGGCACGCGCTCCGCCACAGCTTCGGAAATGGGTTCGCGTTCCGGCAGCGCGCCAAAGGTGGTCCGCAGTTTCTCCACGATCATGTCGCGCTCGAATTCGCCGAAGACCAGCACTTCGACCGGTCCCTGCGCCAGAAGCGGCTCCCACACTTCGCGGAAGCGTTCAGGAGTGACTTCGTCGAGCATGTCAGGAGTGGGCGTTGCGAACCGCGGATCGCTATCCGCTGCGAGAAAATCGAGGTCGCGCTGCAGCACCGCGCCCGGGCTGGTCGAGAACGTGTTGTAGGCCAGCTGTGCCGCCGCTTTGGCCCGGATCACCGGATCGGCGTCCCAGCGCGGCATGCCGAGCTTGGCGGCGAAGAGGTAAAGCTGATCGGCGACATCACTCGAACGGGTTTGCGCGGTGAAGGTGAACACACCGTCCTCGATCGCGAATTCGAAGCCAAGCTTGCGCCCGGTAGCGATCCGATCGAGTTCGTTCTGGCCGAGTTCGCCCAGCCCCGATCCCACCAGCGCCATTTCGCCCATCGGAGCATAGACAGCATCGTCGGCATCGAATGCGCGGTAGCCGGCACCGAAGCGGACCCGGACCGTGACCCGGCCCGGCTCTGCGTCATTGGCCCAAACGAATGCGTTGACCCCGTTATCGAAGGTAATCTGCTCGATCTCGTGAACGCCAAGCTCCTTTGTCTCAGCGATGGTGCCCGGCGTTCCGATGGGCGGAAGATCCTCGAACGAGATCGTCGCGGCCGCCAAACGTGCGCTTTCATCGACCAGCGCTTCACTGACGAGCGCCGTGCGCAATGTCTCGCTATCCGCTTCGCCAATTGCGGGCGTTACGTAGACAGAGCGCACGACGTCGCCTTCGAACAGCGTCCGTGTGCGCGCGTGAACCTCCGCCGGAGTGAGCCGGTCCTTCATGCCGCGAAACACGTCAAGCACGACCTGCGGGCTTGCCACGGTCTCGCGAATGTCCACCGCCGTCACAAGATTGTCAGCCAGATCGCGGCCCGACTGGACCGGCGCCTGTTCGACCGAATTGGCGAAGGCGACTTCGAATTCGGCGGCTTCCCGGTCGATCTCTTCCTGCGTTGGCGGGCTGGCGATGGCATCGGCGATGACGCCGCGCACATCGGCGAGCGCGGCTTGCCAGTCCCCGGTCAATGGTGCGAAGGTCACGAAGGTCGCGTCGGTCGAGCGGGAGATATCGTCCTGCTGGACCTGCGCATAAAGGAAGGAGCCGCCAGCGCGCGCGCGCGTTTCCAGCCGGCGGTTGATGATCGCCTGCGAGAGACTGTCGAGCAGCAATCCTTCGTTATAGACGATCGTGTCATCGACCTTGCGCCACGGACGCATGATTGCGAAAGTGAGATTGCGCGGCAAGTCGGGTTCGATCGCAACGCCCAGCTCGCCGATGGGAAGCTCGGTCCCCGCAGCGAGAGCCGCGCCATCGGGCGCAACGGGATCGCCGAAATCTGGCGCTACGCCGGGTTCCCCAGTCCCCTCCCAATCGCCGAACCATTGTTCGACCAGGCCGGCAAGCACCATTGGATCAGCATCGCCCGCAACGACGACCACGGTGTTTTCCGGCCGGTACCAGCGATTGTAGAACTCTTTTACGCTCTCACCATTTGCACCTGTCAAGGTCTCGATGGTTCCGATCGGATTGCGGGTCGCAAGGCGCTGGTTAGCAAAGAAGGTGCGCCGCGTGAGGTCGCTTACGCGTTGTGCCGCCCCGCCCCGCTCACGCTTTTCCGCCAGCACGATCGGCAGTTCGACCCCGACGTTCTCATCGGAAAGAACCGGCGCCTTGATCATGCCTGACAGAAGCCGGAAGCTTTCCGCCAGTTTCGCCTCATCTATATCGGGAATATCAAGCTTGTAGGCAGTGTGCGTCGGACTGGTTTCGGCATTCGCATCGCTGCCGAACGTCGCGCCAAGACGCTGCCATGCGGCAATTGCCTCGGCCTGACCCAGATATTCGCTCTCACGAAAAAGGAGGTGTTCGAGAAGGTGGGCAAAGCCCTGCTCCGTGTCACGCTCGTGCAAGGACCCCGCATCAACGCGCACGCGAATCGAAACCTGACGCGGCGGCACACCATTGCGGCGCACGGCGTAGCGCAGACCGTTCTCCATCTCCCCAAACAGCCATGCACGATCGACCGGAACGTTACTGTTCTCGTAGAGCCACGGCGTCTCATCCTCGCCCTGCAACGCGCGCGGGGCGGGAACTGCGGGAACTTGCGGGACTTGGACAATTTCAGGTGCCTCCTGCGCAATTGCAGGATGAAACGTGACAAAGCTCGCAGCCAGCAGCGAAAGGGCGGCCTGCGCCCGGAAAATGAGAGTCATGGCGTGGTTTATAGGAACCGAACCGATGAAGGACCAGTGAATGCGGGCAATGGTATTGCAAGCTTGCCGAGGAGCCGCGCGATGCCTATTTTCCCAAGTATGTTCATCGAAACCGAAACCACCCCGAACCCCGCGAGCCTCAAGTTCCTGCCGGGCCGCCAGGTTATGGCGTCGGGCACACGCGAATTCGCCTCGCCCGAGGCGGCGGAGGCCAGCCCGCTTGCCGAAGCGATCTTCGACACCGGCGAGGTGGTGAACGTCTTTTTCGGCGCGGACTTCGTGACCGTCACCGCCGCGCCGGGGGCAAGGTGGAGCGCGCTCAAACCTCAAGTCGCCGCGATCCTGCTTGACCATTTCGTTTCTGAAGCACCTTTGTTCGCGGGCGGCACCGCGGAAGGGATCGCCATTCCAGCCGAGGCCGAGATGGTGGTCGACGACCGCGCGGAGGATGCCGAGATCATCGCCTCGATCCACGAACTTCTCGAAACGCGGGTGCGTCCGGCGGTGGCGGGCGATGGCGGCGATATAGCTTATCGCGGCTTCTCCGATGGCGTCGTCTATCTCACTTTGCAAGGTGCCTGCGCCGGATGCCCTTCGAGTACCGCGACGCTTAAACACGGGATCGAAAGCCTACTGAAACATTATGTCCCGGAGGTCGTTGAAGTGCGAGCCGCCTGAGAGCTGGCAAACTTGCTCACATTTCGAGGACTTCATGACAACCCAATATCACGACAACATCCTGTCCGACGCAGCGCTCGGCCAGATCTTCAATGACGCGCGCAGCTATAATGGCTGGCTCGACAAGGATGTTAGCGAAGGACAGCTTCGTCAGATCTGGGACCTTGCAAAGATGGGTGCGACGTCGGCGAACATGCAGCCGGTCCGTATCGTCTGGGTCCGCTCCGAGGATCAGAAAGCAAAGCTGGTCGAATGTGCGGATGAGGGCAATCAGGACAAGATCAGCGCTGCACCTGTGACCGCAATCATCGGTTACGATATCGACTTTCACGAAGAGCTGCCCTGGCTGTTCCCACATGCTGACGCGAAGAGCTGGTTTGAGGGCGATGAAGCTGCGCGGATCCAGGCTGCGGCGCGCAATTCAGCACTGCAGGGCGCGTATCTGATGATCGCCGCGCGTGCGATCGGGCTCGATTGCGGGCCTATGTCGGGCGTTGATCTCGACAAACTGACCGAAGTTTTCTTCGCCGACCAACCGCGCCACCGGGCAGATTGGGTGTGCTCGATCGGCTATGGCGATCCCGAAAGCCTGTTCGATCGTTCGCCGCGACCAGATTTCGAGAAGTTCACCCGCATCGCCTGATCAGCAAACACGCTTTGTGTCCACTCGCATCTTGCGGGCGCGCTTGGGCTGAGGCAGGGCGCCTCTCATGCGCATTCTTGCGATCGAAACCGCGGGCGAGGCGTGTTCGGTAGCCCTGTTCGACAATCGTGAGCTTTTCGCGCACGAGCACCGCGTGCTTGGCCGCGGGCATGCCGAGGCATTGGTGCCGATAATCGCCTCGCTGCCTGAGCGCGGGCGGGCCCAACGCATCTGTGTGTCGCGCGGACCCGGCAGCTTTACCGGCGTTCGGATCGGCATTGCCGCCGCTCGCGCCCTTGGCGTTGCATGGAATGCCCATGTGCTGGGTTATCCGACCCTGGCGCTTATTGCCGCGATGGCGCGCGCGCAGCACGGCGCAGCGCCCGTGACTGTCGCGATCAATGGCGGGCATGGAGAGTGGTTCGTTCAGAATTTCGCCGCGGATGGATTGGATGAAGGCGTGGCGCTTTCGCTTACCCCGGAAGCGGCGGCGACACGCGATCCTCACCATGTGATTGCCGGGAACCGGGCCACGCAACTCGGGGGCATGTGCGGTGGGGATCGCTTGATCGTAGAAGCCCAGCCCGACGCACGCCAGATCATGGCGCTGGACGCAACCCTCTTCGCCCCCGCCTTTGCTCCGATCTATGGCCGTGCGCCCGATGCGACGCCGCAATCCGGGAAGGTACGGCCATGAACCCGTGCCCCACCCTCGTCGATCAGATCATGGTTGTAATCGACAGCGCCTTCGATCCGCATTTCGGCGAAGCCTGGACCCGCCGCCAGATCGCCGACGCGCTGGTCCTTCCCAGCACTCATGCGCTGCTGATCGATGGTGCCGGGGAAGTGATCGCGCATCCATCCAGGGCGCTGCGATGTGCTGAACCGGCGGGCTTCGTCCTCACCCGGCAGGCGCTCGATGAAGAGGAATTGCTGCTGATTGCTATCGCGCCGCCCTTCCGCCGCCGCGGCCTTGGTGCCGCCCTGATTGACCGGCTGTTCGATGCAGCGCGCGCGCGCGGAACCTGCCGCATCGTGCTTGAGATGAGGCGTGAGAACCCCGCAGTCCATCTGTATAAAAAGCTAGGCTTCGAACCAATTGGGGAACGCCGCGAATATTACCGGCTCGCAGATGGCAGCCGTGCCGACGCCATTACTTTTTCCAGATCGATCTAATTGCCCGTACACGCGTGGGGCCTTGTTCCAAATTGGAAGAGTTGAAGAATTAACGGCGGTGCGATCTTGCGCCTTGGTCGGACTTGGGCCATGCGGCAAGGATCGGAAAGATCCGACAAACAAAGTCAAGAGGGACTTATGCAGGACTTAGACGCAGATATGAAGGAAACACTGATCACTCTGACGAGTGATATTGTCGCAGCGCATGTGAGCAATAACGATGTCGCCGTCGAATCGGTACCCGGCCTGATCACGACCGTATATGGCGCGCTCGCCGAGCTTGGGGAAGAAGCGGAAGTTGAAGAAGAACGGCCCGAACCCGCCGTTTCAATCCGCGCTTCTGTAAAGCCCGATTACATCGTTTGTCTGGAAGACGGCAAGAAGCTTAAGATGCTCAAGCGGTATCTGCGAACCAATTTCGACATGACGCCCGATGAGTATCGCGCGCGCTGGAACTTGCCTTCGGACTATCCGATGGTCGCGCCCAACTATGCCGAGAAGCGTCGCGATCTTGCGAAGAAAATTGGCCTTGGTCGCAAGCCGGGCGAAACCAAGGCCCGCACGCGCGCAAAGCCGAAGGCCAAGGCGTAATCGTGCATGCGTTCCGGGGCGGGCATTGCTTCGCCCGTCCTTGAGCATTTCGTGCTCGCTTTGTAAGGGGGCAGCAGTCGGAACTTACGATCCGGCGGCACGCCCCCTTGCGGAAACCAGTGAGCACGTGATGTGAACCAGAAAATCGACTTGGAACAGCTCTGTGCAGAAAAAGGCCTGCGCATCACGGACCAGCGCCGCATCATTGCCAAGGTCCTGTCCGACAGCGAGGACCATCCCGACGTCGAAATGCTGCACGCCCGCGCTTCGGCGATCGACTCGAAGATCTCGATCGCTACCGTCTATCGCACCGTGCGCCTGTTCGAAGAGGCTGGCATTCTCGACCGCCATGATTTCGGCGATGGGCGCTCTCGCTATGAGCCGGTACCCGAAGCGCATCATGACCACCTGATTGACGTCGAGACCGGCAAGGTCGTGGAGTTCGTTGATCCCGAAGTCGAAGCGCTTCAGCGGGAAATCGCCGAACGGCTGGGTTACCGGCTGGTAGATCACCGGATGGAGTTGTTCGGCGTACGTCTCTCGCGCGAAGAAAAGCCGAACCCGTGAGCGATCCTGCATCCGCGAGCCGGATCGCGACAGCCGACGAGGAGCGCGCATGGGAACTGCGCGTAGCCGCGGCGAGAGGCGAAAGCACGCCGATTTCTCTCGGCGGCTGGGCGCGCATCGCTGCGCGTGCGGTAGCGCTGCTGGTGTTGATGATTGTCTTCATACCGCTTCACTACGCCTATCGCATCTTTGCCTATGGTTCGCCCTTCCCCATGCTATTCTTGCGCTATGCCGGCTGGGTCAGCGGCGCGCGAGTTCAGGTCATCGGCACACATCTCAAGCGCGACGTGTTCTATGTCGCCAATCACATTTCCTGGATCGATATCCTTACGATGGCAGGAGCATGCGGCACGGCTTTCGTCGCCAAGGCTGAGCTCGCCAAGGCGCCGCTCGTGGGTTGGCTTTGCACGATGAACCGCACCGTCTTCGTGAAGCGCGAGGCGCGATTGGGCGTCGCCGAACAGATCAACGCGCTCAAAGAGGCGCTGGCGGACAATTGGTCGGTCACCGTATTTCCAGAAGGAACCACGACTGACGGGCAATCGCTGCTACCATTCAAGACCAGCATGCTCTCGGTTCTCGAACCACCGCCGCCCGGCGTACTTGTCCAGCCGGTCCTGCTCGATTACGGCCCGGTGGCTGAATGGATCGGCTGGATTGGTCAGGAAAGCGGCCTGAACAATGCGAAGCGGGTGCTGGCGCGAAAAGGCAGCTTCACCTTGCGGCTTCACTTTCTCGAACCCTTCAGCCCGGCGGATTTCCGCGGCCGCAAGGCGATCAGCCAGGAAGCGCGGCGCCGGATCGAGGAAGCGCTTAGCGAAGCGCTCGGCAAACCCTTGCGCGCCTTCACCCACGATGTCGCGCCAGTTCGTTACACTGCGCAATCGGCCGAGACCGTACCGGACGATACGGCACGCTGAACCCCTCGCATCGGTCAGAGGCCGGCGCGCACCAGCCAATCGTGGAACAGCCGCACCGGCCGCATTTCGAGAGAAGTAGGCTTGCACACGAACCAATAGCTGTAGGGGCTTTCGACCTCGACGCCGGGCAAGTTCGTCAGGCGATTGTCGCCAGCACGCTGAAGGTGATCATCATGCATGATCGCGATGCCCAGCCCCTGCGCCGCTGCTTCGAGCATCAGTTGACCGGAATCGTAATGATCGATTGCCGCCGGCTCCATCTCGTCAAGATCGTTGGCCGTCTTCCACGCAACGAAGCTTTCAGGAAGTTCGTTGTGAATGAGGAAGGTTTGCTTGGCGAGGCTTTCGGGCGTCACCTGATCGCCCATTGCCACTGCCAGGTCCTTCGAACAGATCGCATGTACCAGATTGTGGTCGAGCCGCACCGCATGAAGGCCCGGAGCGGGTCCGCGCGACAGAATGATCGCCGCATCAAGAGTATCGCCCACGCGACCTTCCAGATGCGGTGCGGTGTCGATATCGATGTGGAGCAGCGGATGGCGCTTGCGCAATTCGCCAAGCCGCGGGAACAGGCGCTGGCTGCCGAACATCGGAAGCACGCCAAGCCGCAGACGCAGCAGAGAGACATTGTCCGACTGGCTCTCCACCGCACGGGCAAGCGCCTCGAGATGCGGATTGACCGCTTCGTAGAACGCCTGCCCCTCGTCAGTCAGCTGCATCGACTGACGGGCGCGAGTGAACAGCTTCTTGCCGACAAATTCTTCAAGATTTGTAATCCGCCGCGAAAGTGCTGACGGGCTGAGGCCGATTTCCTCGGCAGCAGCGCGAGCCGAACCGAGACGGACTGTGCGCATGAACGCTTCGAGCGCGCGCAAGGGGGGCAGACGGCGGGATGGCATCGTATCGTTCCTTCCTTTGCCCGCAGTTACGCGTGACGAACGATACTAGATGCAAAAAATCGAAGGAAGCCGATTTATTCAGGTCCGCGCATGCACTTACTGCAAGTCGCTCGCATCTTCGACCTGGGGTTCGTGAAGGCGCAGCCGCTTCACATGGGTGTCGTCGGCATCGATGACTTCTATGCGCCAGCCGCTGGGATGGTCCAGAAAGGTGCCGATTTCTGGCACCTGTTCGGCCAGAACGAAGGCAAGTCCGCCAAGCGTGTCGACCGATTCCTCGACTTCGGCCAGCCGCGGATCGACCGTTTCGGCCACATCGTCAAGTTCGGCGCGCGCGTCGCAGTCCCACATGCCATCGCCGATCGCGACGATCTGGGCGGCCGGGGTCTCATCATGCTCGTCCTCGATCTCGCCGACGATCTCTTCGACCAGATCCTCGATCGTGATAATTCCATCCGTGCCGGAAAATTCGTCCAGCACGATGGCGAGATGAACCCTTCGCGCGCGCATGTCCGCCAGCACATCAAGCGCGCCGCGTGACTGCGGCACGTAAAGAGGCTGACGCATCAGCACCGTCCAATCTGGCGGCGGGGCCCTGTCCTCCGCAAAGAAGGCAAACACGTCTTTCACATGAATCATGCCGATCACGTCGTCGAGCGTTCCACGGTAGACCGGCATGCGCGAATGGCCGTGCTTGGAAAAGGTTGCCACCATTTGCTCCCAGCTCAGTCCGGCATCGACCGCCACGATTTCGCCGCGCGGAACCGCGACATCGTCGGCATCGTGCTCGGAGAAATGCAGCAAATTGCGCAGCATTTGTCGCTCGGCTGTAGATAGATCGCCGTTGGCGCTCTTGCTCTCGGGGCGGCCGGCGTGACCGTTTTCGCCCTCATGCTCGTCGATCTTCTCTTCGAGCTGCGCGCGCAGGGAGCGATCGCCCACCTCGCCGCTGACAAGTTTTCGAAGCGCGAGCCAAAGCCCGCTGCTACTCTCCGCATCTCCTGCGGGACTGTTCGAATCGGGCATGGCCCTTCTGCATTCGCTCCTGTCTAGTCGCGCGTCCCATATGGGTCGGCAATACCCATCTTTGCAAGGGCAGCAATTTCCAGCGCCTCCATCGCCTCGGCCTCCTGGTCGGAATGGATGTGATCGTGTCCGGCCAAATGGAGCAGGCCGTGGAGAACGAGATGCGCGGCGTGATGGTCCAGCGGGACGGATTTCTCGGAAGCCTCGCGCGCGCAGGTTTGGTAAGCCAGCGCAATATCGCCCAGCATAACCGGCGGACCTTCGCCCGCAAGCGCAAGCAATTCGTCGCGAGTGAGCATCGGAAAGCTGAGCACATTGGTCGGCCGGTCGCGCCCGCGCCATTCCCGGTTAAGCTCACGAACCTCCCCGTCAGTGGTAAGCAGCACGCTTACCGACAAGCGCGCGTTGGCAAGCAGCGGCTCGACCGCCCCCGCCGCCGCCGCAGCGCGCCGCGCAAGCGTCTCCCAGCCGCCCGCAGGCCAGCCTTCGACGTCGATCTCGACCATACTCATCGGATCCCCTGCCTGATTTTCGGGCAAAGTTGACGAAGGCGACACCGTGTCAAGCGCGGTTTTCGGTCTTTAAGCGCTGATCTTCCAAGAGAAAAGCGGTGCGGGGCAAAGTTGACACTTCTCCAGCTGAAACGGTGCATCTTGGCGGGTTCGGGGTATGGGCCATATGATCAAATAATACACCGATCATAGCGTCAGAGTTAGCAGTAGGAAAAACGCTGGTTTTTGGGTGGGAAGCGGACGTTACGTCTTCCCCCAGTAGGCCTTAAGATCTGGATGGTCGCCGAAGAGCCAATCGAAGCTGGGCTCGTATATGCCGATGAGGTGGACCTCGCGCTCGTTGAGCGTAGGATAGTCCTGGATTGAGATCGCCTCGCTCTTCATAGCTGAGCCGTCAGGCATCTCGACGCGCAGTAGATCGCTGCGATCGGCTACATAATCGCCGTCGATCACGTTCGCGTGCTGCTTAGCGTCATAGCTCTCGACCGCGTCGAACTTCGCGATCGCGACACACATGGGCGGGTCGAGCGCGAATACATCGGCGTTGCCGATAAGCATGTCGCCCGCGTGTATCCTTAGCCTCATCACCCGAACATGCACAATTTCGCGGGCGTCCGCTATTGGGTCGTAACCCGCCTTAAACCCCTTCCCCCTCGTAAGCTTCGACGATCCGGCCCACGATCGGGTGGCGCACGACGTCGGCGGCGGTGAAGCGGATCGTGCCGAAGCCTTCGATACCTTCCAGCCGTTCGACTGCATCAGCCAGGCCGCTCATCCGGTCGCCGCCGGGAATGTCGACCTGGCGCGGATCGCCGCACACCACCATGCGGCTGTTCTGGCCGAAGCGGGTGAGGAACATTTTCATTTGCTCGCGCGTGGTGTTCTGCGCCTCGTCCAGGATCACGAAGGCATCGGCGAGGGTGCGCCCGCGCATGAAGGCGATCGGCGCGATCTCGATCTCGCCTGACGCCAAACGTCGCTCAACCTGTTCGGGCGGCATGCAATCGTAAAGTGCATCGTAAAGCGGACGCAGATAGGGATCGACCTTGTCTTTCATGTCGCCGGGCAGGAAACCGAGCTTTTCGCCCGCCTCAACAGCCGGGCGCGACAGGATCAGGCGCTGGACCGTGCCTGCGACAAGCTGGCTCACCGCCTGTGCCACTGCGAGATAGGTCTTCCCCGTCCCCGCCGGCCCGAGAGCGAAAACGATATCGTCGCGCGCGAGGCTGCGCATATAGGTGATCTGGGTGGCGGAGCGCGGGACGATTGTCTTGCGCCGCGTGCGGATCATGATCGGCGGTGTTTCCTTCTCGCCGCTGATGATCCCTTCGAGCGTCGGCTCGTTCGACATCGCGATCAGTGCCTCGATCGCGCCGCTATCGAGATCCTGACCCATGGCCAGCCGATCATACATCGTGGTGAGCGTGTCGCGGGCGCGCGCCACCGCATCCTGCGGCCCTTCGATCATGATCTTGTTACCGCGCGCATGGATGAACACGCCGAGCCGGTTTTCGACCTGGACAAGGTTTGCATCGAACTGGCCGAACAAAGCGCCCAGGAGCGACTGGTTGTCGAAGCCAATTTCTGTCTTCGCGCGGCGGGGATGATCGGGACGAACGGGATCAGGCGACAGCGCCGGTTCGGCCTCACGGTTCGGTCTGCGGCCCATATACCCTTGTCTGTCTCCTTGGCCCTGTGATGTGAACAGGTAGGCCTGCAGGTGAGCAAAGCAAGCGACTTGTAGCAAGTGATAGGATCATGTGGAAAAATATAGTATGAACGGGGCATCACTTGGACGAGGGGAGGTTCCCATGTTGCAATTCCCGATTGCGGTCACGGCAATAAGTGCGCTTGCCCTCGCAACGACGGCGGTCTCGGCCCAAGGTTACGAAAGCGAACGGGTCGTCGAGGACCCCCAGCAATCCGACATCGCGCAATCAGCCCAAGACGGCGACATCGTGGTTACCGCGCCCCGCACGGAAAAGGAGCGGAGGAAAGAGCTGCGCGAAATGGTCAAGACGATCATTCGCAAGCCGCGCCGCGGTCGTCCGGTTGAGACATTCTACGATCCGCCTTGTCCGGAGGTTTTGGGGCTGCCGGAGAAGTTCGCAACAGCGATCGAAACAAGAATCGGGCGCAACGTCCAAGAGCTTGGAATCGATTCGGACCTGGCGAAGGCCCCTTGCGTTCCCAACGTAATCGTCGTGTTTGTCTCGCCAGAAGCAGGCCCGGCCGACGCCTGGTTTGATCGCGGTTCGGGCTATCTTGCTCATCTTCAGCCCTATGAACGCGCCCGGGTCCTGAATGAGAAAGGGCCGGTGCGCGCCTGGTCGCACAGCGTGATGCGTTCCGCCAACGGGCCAAGACTGCCCGATGCAGACGGGATGGAAGCGGCCGGGGGTTCCCAGATCTTCAACCCGGTGTTTTCCCCCGGTCGCCTGCGCAGCGCCATTTCAATGGAACTCGCGCGGTCCGCAATCTTCATCGAGGTGACGAGCGCCGCCGGAAAATCCGTCGATCAGCTCGCGGACTACATCACCATGCGCGCCTTCGCCAATCTGGACGGCATCGACCCGGGTGAGATGCTTGCAGCGCCTACCATCCTGACGCTTTTCGGCGATCAGGATCCGCCCGCTCAGCTCACCGAGTTCGACCGGGCATTCCTGACCGAGCTTTATTCCATGCCGCTCGATGAATTCGAGCATCGGCAGTACAGCCTGATCGCATCGCAGGTGGCAGAAGCCGAGCGCGAGACAGCTTCAGTTCCGCGCCGCGAGTGATTCGCGCGTACTTTGCGGAAAGTGAGCCTTACGAACCAGATCACCACGTCCTAGTGAATCAACCTTTGCAGCCATGGCGACCTGACAGGCCAGCATCCTGCATTTCTGTCGTGACTCGACGCACACGTCTCAATCGTCCAGCGGCACCGTCGCATGCGCTTGACAAAGAAAGGCCCCCGCGGCGGCAGGAGCCTTTCCATGAGATCGCAATATACTTTTAGCTTACGCGGGTGTGGCCTCTAGATCCTGTGTTTCACGCGCAGCAGCGGCTCGGACCGTGCGCAGCGCGCCGCCAGCCAGAGCAAAGCCCAGCAGCATCAGCGCCCACGTAGCGGGCTCGGGCACCGCTCCGGCGACCAGCTCGCCCGTAACGCGGAAATTTGCATCACAATTGTTGGTTTCACCGAGGCAGTTGGAAAAAAGGCTGCGACCGCCCGCGAGGAGCTGTCCCCCGGAATAGGCATCACCGCCCAGGAACATCCCGGTCTGGGGAACGAAGCCCGGTCCGGTCACGAGGGCGGCGCGGTTCGAAGTGGTGTTCAAAACCGCCGTGTACAGGTTGCCATTGCTCACCGCGATGTTCGGCAGAGCGATATCGACGAACTCTTCGACCGAACGATCAACGATCGAGGCGGGCAGAAAGAAGCTTGTCGAGAAGAGCGATGTGCCAGACAGGGTCTCGCCCGCAAAAATGTCCAACGTGATGGCGCTGTTCGCGGCTGTCGGGTTCAGCGTACTGAATTCGAACCCGATCGATGTCAGAGTATCGCTGATCGCGGTGAAGCTCTGGCCGATGGGATCAAATGAGGCGATGGTAACCTTGCGATTGGCTGATTCGACATTGACTTCGATGAGCTCCGCCGCGTGGGCTGGGCCCGCCAGCGCGGCTGCGGAAAACAGGGCCCCAAGTGCGGTGGTGAAACGCAAGGCAGATGCACGCATGTTCGGTTCCTTTCCAAAAGAGGTAAGGAGCGGTTAACCGTGTTGCATTGCGGGAAAGGGTAGATTTCGCGACAATTTCGTGAATGTGGCGATACTGAGCAATCTCGGTCAGACCAGACGTGCGCCAAGGCTATTGGGCCCTGCTTCGACCAGTCTGACGCGAACCATCTCGCCGATCGCCGCATTGCCTTCGAACCAGACCGATTGCAGCCATGGCGACTTTCCCAGCCATTGACTCGCAAGCTTGCCCTTTCGCTCGACCAGCACGTCGCAGGTTTGGCCAACGCTCGCTACGTTGAAGGCGTGCTGGTCGCGATTGATGCGGGCTTGCAAACGCTGGAGCCGCTCGTCCATGACTTCGCGCCCAATCTGGCCCGGCATGGTGGCGGCGGGGGTGCCGGGCCGCGGCGAATATTTGAAGCTGTAGGCCTGCGCATAGCCGACTTCGTCGATCAGGCTGAGCGTCTCTTCAAATTCGGCTTCGGTCTCACCCGGAAAACCAACGATGAAATCGCCCGACAGCGCGATATCCGGACGCACGGCGCGGAAGCGTTCAAGCAGCCTGAGGTAGCTCTGAGCGGTATGCTGACGGTTCATGGCCTTCAGCACCCGGTCCGAGCCGCTTTGCACTGGCAAATGGAGGTAGGGCATCAGCGCATCGACCTCGCCATGGACGGCGATCAGCTCGTCGTTCATATCGCCTGGATGGCTTGTCGTGTAGCGAATGCGCGCCAGTCCTTCGAGCGGGGCGAGAGCGCGGATCAGCCCGGCCAGCCCTACGCTGCGCCCACGCTCGTCCTCACCTGACCAGGCGTTGACGTTCTGGCCAAGCAGCGTGATCTCGCGCGCGCCCGCTTCAACCAGTTTGCGTGCTTCGACGAGCAAGTCACCATAGGGGCGCGAGATTTCCGCGCCTCGCGTATAGGGCACGACGCAATAAGTGCAGAACTTGTCGCAGCCTTCCTGCACGGTGAGGAAGGCGCTGGGTCCGCGCTTTTGGCGAGCGGGCAATTCCGCAAACTTGGCGATCGCGGGCATGTCCGTATCGGTCGTGCGCTCACCCTTTGCCGCCTTGTCCAGCATGTCCGGGAGGCGGTGATAGGCCTGCGGGCCGACAACCATGGACACAGCGGGAGCGCGGGCCATGATCTCTTCGCCCTCGGCCTGAGCGACGCAGCCGGCAACCGCAATCACGGGTTCCTTGCCCGCCGCGCGGCCGGCCTTGGTCAGGCGACCGATGTCGGAATAGACCTTCTCGGCCGCCTTCTCGCGAATATGGCAGGTGTTGAGAACGACCAGGTCCGCTTCCTCACCTTCGGCCGCAGGCGCAAGCCCGCGATCGGCGAGCAGCTCGCCAATGCGCTCGCCATCATAGACGTTCATCTGGCAGCCGAAAGACTTGACCCGGTAGGTCTTGGGAGTTGTGCGCGCATTCATGAGGGCACCGCC